>DATBGM010000001.1:0-53716 GCA_036557945.1 Bryobacteraceae bacterium
CCGATTATGCGCTGAAAATTCCGGCAGCGGAAAAGAAATTATTTGTGGCGGGCTTCTGCTGGGGCGGCGGCCAGAGTTTCCGCTTTGCGACAAACCGTCCCGATCTGGCGGCAGCGCTCGTCTTCTACGGACCGCCGCCCGATAAAGATGCCATGTCTCGCATCAAAGCACCGGTTTACGGCTTCTACGCGGGCAACGATAACCGTATCGATGCCACCATTCCCGCTAGCAAGGCGGCCATGCAGGAGCTTGGCAAGAAATACGAGCCGGTGGTTTACGAAGGCGCGGGGCACGGCTTTATGCGCGCCGGTGAAGCGCCTGACGCCAAACCCGACAATGCCAAGGCACGAACCGAATCGTGGGCGCGTGCGAAGAAGATATTAGCGGGATCGTAATTTATATCGGCACCAGGCCGCGGCGGATTGCGATCGTGACCGCTTCGGTGCGGGTTGCGGCGCCGAGTTTTGCCAGAACCTGCGCGACGTGAAACTTCGCGGTGTGATCGGAGATGCCAAGATGTCCGGCGATCTCTTTATTGCCGAGTCCATCGGCCATCATGCGCAGTACCTGCTGCTCGCGATTGGTGAGGGCTTCGACCACGCCGTCCGCCGTTGTATACGCTGCGCGGCTGCGAGCGGGCAAACGGCGGCGCGCCTGCTCGCGCGTCAGAACGGTGAGATCCTGGGCTGCGGCGAGAACAGCCGCGATCAGTTGCTCCGCTGAAACATGCAGCGGAAGCCACGCACGTGCCTGGTCATCGAATCCGGCTATATCGCGATCGCTCAGAAACACGATGCTGCTCTCAGATGGAAACGCGCGCGCAAGCGGATTGGCGGCGATGATCACATCCGCTGCCGCGACATGAGAGCCGGTGATCTCGATGCGCTCATCCTCGGCGAGCAGCTCAGCGATGGCGCGCTCCTGCGCGGGATTTTCGGCCATGATACGGACGCGGATCATTACCTCTCGGATCGGCGTTCACGCACCGCGAGTTGCGCTTCGAACGGTTTGCCGCCGCGCAGCAGCACGGCGCTTACCGTTTTTCCGACGGCTTCCCCGCGCAGGGCTTCGTGCAGATCGTCGATATCGCTCATGCCGCGGCCGTCGAAAAGAACGAGAATATCGCCTAACTGCAGGCCGGCTGCTTCGGCCGGCGAATCGGGTTCGACACTCAGCAGAATCAGGCCGCGATTTTTGACATCGGGCAGCGTGCTGCGCAGGCCTTCCGGCAAGCTCACCGGTTGTACGCCGATGCCCAGGTAACCGCGCCGGATGCGGCCCTGTTCCCGCAGCTCGCGCGCGATGCGATCGATGGTTGCCGCCGGAATGGCCATGTTCGAATGACGCGAGAGAGCCGGAGTTGCCATGCCGATCAGCTCCCCTTCGGCAGTTACAACCGCGGCGCCCGCCTGCGATGGATACAAATTGACATCGAGACGCAAAAATTGATCGACTGCTCCGCCGCGCCAGGTTTTGCGTCCGGGGCCGACTGCGCCAAGAATACCGAGACTCGCGGTTGCGCCGACGTCGGAAGTAAGGCCGACGACGAGCGCGAGAGCGCCGGTCTGGAGGCTCCCGGGTTCGGCGATTTCAAGAACGCTCCCGCCGAGCCCTTCCGCTTTGAGTACGGCGAGGTCGAGCCCGGCTTCGCGGCCGAGCACGGTAGCCTGCGTTTCGCTGCCGTCCGCGGCCTGAACCGCAACGCGTTCCTCGCGGCGCAGCGTGTGGCCGGCAATGGCGATCAGATTGTCGCGAAGCTTGATGCCGCTGCTTGTGCGGTAAGCGCCCGATTTGACGGTCACAACACCTGGAGCGGCTTTTTCAACCAGCGCCGTCAGCGCGCGGGAAAAACCGCTGAGTTCGTTTATTTCTGCACTGCTCATACGTTCACTATGAACTTCGCAAGCGCCCCGCGCACCCGCCTTTCGGGCAGGCAATGTAAAATTCCTAGCGTGCCTGAATCGGCAAACAAGACGCTTGAATTTGAAGAAGCACGGCAGATCGTAGTCGAAACGGCGCGAACGCTGGCACGCACTCTGGCTGCGGAAACGATACCACTCGAGGAGGCGCAGGGGCGGCGGCTGGCAGAGGCATTAAGGGCAGACCGCGACTACCCTGCCCTGCGCCGTTCGTTACGGGACGGCTTCGCGGTGCGCGCCATTGACGTGCCGGGGACGCTGCGCGCGCGCGGCGAATTGCGCGCCGGCGAGCAAAGCGGGACATCCCTCGAAGCCGGTGAAGCGATCGAAATCATGACTGGCGCTCCCGTACCGCCCGGGGCCGACGCCGTGGTGATGATCGAGCATGTCGTCCGCGAAAACGGACGCATCCGGATCGAGCGTGCGGCTGAACCTGGCCAGTTCATCAACGAGCAAGGCGCGGAATCGCGCGCCGGCAGCGAGCTGATTCCGAAAGGGACCAGAATTGACGCGAGCCATGTCGCCGCGCTGGCCATGACCGGCCACTCGTCGGTAACGGTCTTTCAACGGCCGCGCGTGGCAATTCTTGCGACCGGCGACGAAATTGTGCAACTGGCTCAACCGGCCGAGGCACATCAGATCCGCAATTCGAACTCCTACATGCTGGCCGCGCTTGTCAGAACGACAGGCGGCGAACCGGCGATTTTGCCTGTCGCGCGCGACACGCGCAAGGCGCTTGAGCCGTTGCTGGCGCGCGGCCTCGAACACGACATGCTCATCGTAAGCGGAGGTGTTTCGGCAGGCAAATACGATCTGGTAAAACCGGCGCTGCGCGAGTTGGGTGCACTGTTTTACTTCGAACGCGTGCGTATCCAGCCCGGACAGCCGGCAGCTTTCGGAACACGAGCCGGCAAACCTGTTTTCGGATTGCCGGGCAATCCCGGCTCGTCACTCATCACGTTTCAACTCTTTGCGCGTGCGGCGCTGGAAGTCTTGAGCGGAGAAACGGATCCGGTGCTGCCGCTGCTTTCGGCGCGTTTCGAAGCGCCATTCCGCCATAAAGGCGGCCTGACGCGTTTTTTGCCGGCCCGCCTGAGCGCGGACGGCCAGCATCTGCGCCATATTTCCTGGCAGGGTTCGAGCGATGTGCCCGCACTGGCGAAGGCTAACGCGTTTCTCGTGGCAGATCACGATCGCGAAAGCTGGGATGTTGGCGATTCGATTCGCGTGCTCGAAAAACCGTGAAGAAACTTTCGCACTACAACGCCGCCGGAGAAGCTTCGATGGTCGATGTCTCGCAGAAGACCGTCACAAAGCGAACTGCCGCGGCACATGCATTCGTAGAGATGAGCGCAGAGGTACTGGCCGCGCTGCCCTCGAACAAAAAAGGCGACCCATTGCAGGTGGCGCGGATCGCCGGGATTTCCGCGGCAAAGAAAACAGCCGAGCTGATTCCGCTCTGCCATCAGATTCCGCTTTCGCATGTGACCGTGGATTTTTCGACTGAGCGCAACGGTATTCGGATCGCCGCGGCCGCCGCAACCACTGCCCAAACGGGCGTGGAAATGGAAGCGCTCACGGCAGCTTCGGTAGCAGCGCTGACGATTTATGACATGACCAAGGCGCTCGACAAGAGTATCGCAATCCGCGAAATTTATCTCGTCGAAAAGACTGGCGGGAAATCCGGCACCTACCGCCGCCGCGGGCGCAAGTGATCAGCGTTGCAATCCTGACGATCAGCGATTCCGCGGCCGCCGGCACGCGGCAGGACATCTCCGGCCCTGCGCTTGTCGGGAAATGTGAAGAGCTGAAGTGGCCGATTGCCGCGCGCGCGATTGTTCCGGACGATTCGCAGCGAATCTCGCTACAGCTTGCCACGTGGGCCGATGAAGCGATCGCAAATCTAATTTTGACCACGGGAGGCACGGGAATCAGTTCGCGCGATCACACTCCGGAAGCAACGCGCGCGATTTTGGATCGCGAGCTGCCGGGCCTGGGTGAACTGATGCGCATGAAAGGATGCGAACAAACTCCGCTGGCAATGCTTTCTCGCGCCGTAGCCGGAACGCGCAAACGCGCGCTGATCGTGAATCTGCCGGGTTCACCGCGAGGAGCCGTTTATTCGCTCGAAGTGACCGCCAATTTGATTCCTCACGCTCTCGAACTGCTCGCAGGCAACACAGAACACTGAAGTTAAAGAAACTCGAGCCCTTCGAACGGCATCTTTAAGATAAAAGTATGAAAAGAACGCTCGGTCGAGGCGAGTGGCTCGTTTGCGCGCTGCTGTTTTCGGCTGCCGTATATGGACAAGCGTTGCCGCCCGGCTCGCTTCCGCCGGGACCGCCGCCGCAGCCGGGCCAGTTAGGTCCACCGCCTGAAAAACCCGCTGCCAAAGCAGCAGAAAACCCCGCTCCAGCCGGCGACACGGTCTCCACCGAGTACACAACCGACAAAGACGGTTTTCGCATACCGGTATATGTGCGTAATGTCCTCGTGCCGACAACGGTGCTCGACCCCGACGGCCACGGCTATGTCAATGGCTTGCAACCTGCTGAATTCGAGTTGCTCGATAACGGCAAGCCGCAAAAGATTCAAGCAGATTTTGTGCAGCTTCCCATGTCGCTCGTGCTGGTAGTGCAGGCAAATTCCGAAGTGGAACCGATTTTACCCACGCTCAGAAAGTCGGGCGTTCTCCTTCACGGCCTGGTAACAGGAGAAAACGGCGATGTGGCCGTCATCAGCTACGACCACCAGATGCACCTCCTGCAGGACTTCACTGCGGATCCGGCCCGGCTCGACGACGCCATGCAGAAGCTTACTGCAGGCTCGAGCACGGCGCGCACAATTGACGCGGTTCTTCAGGCTGATCGCATGTTGAAGGATCACGATCCGCGCAAGCAGCGCCGGCGTGTCATTATCCTGCTCAGCCGTAACTACGATAAGGGTAGCGAATCGCACCTGCAGGAGACCGTGCGGCAGATGCAGTTCGATAACGTCATCATCTACTGCGTCGACATGTCGCGCGCTTACACAGCTCTGATGAAATCGCCCGACTATCCTCGTCCGGCGAACGGCGGCATTCCACCCGAAGGGCTGCCTCCGGTACACGGCGGCGTCAATACCCAGACCACGGTGGCGCAGGAGGAGACCGGGAACTGGCTTAACGTTGTCCCGCCCGTATTTCGCGGTGTTCACGACCTGTTCAAGAAGACGCCGGCCGAGGCATTCTCGCAATTTACCGGGGGAAGCATGTACAGCTTTGCCAAACAGCGCGGCCTGGAAACGGCGATCACCGATATCGGCGCACAGTTGAACAGCCAGTACCTGCTGAGTTATGCGCCCAACAACAGTGACGACCCCGGCTTCCACACGATCAAGGTGTCGGTGAACCGGCCGGGCCTGGTTGTGCGTACGCGGCCCGGTTACTGGACCGGCGGCGGCCAGCAGTAGACTAACGCGTAAAACGCAGCGCGCCGAAGCTCACCACGCTATCGGGATCGATCTGCCATTGCTGATAGCCGAGCAGCTCTCCCTTTGCTTCCGGCATGGCCTTTAGAAACGTGTAGAATGGCGCGGAGCCGCACCATTTCAAATCGTCCTGGCCTTCCTGCACAAGCGACCAGTAAGCTTCGCGGTCGCCTGCGATGATCTGCTCGATGCGCGCGCGGTCGCGGCCTTCGATGGCCAGCATTTCGCCGAGATTCGCCTTCGCGCGCAGCGGATCGCCGTAGCGCCGGCCCATATGCGCCATGTCAACGCCAAGAATCCATGAGAGCCGCCTGCCCTCGCGCACTGCGATATTGCCGAGCGCATCAAAGAAATGCGCCACGTCGGGATTCGCTTCGGGCGCGGTTCCGTCGTAGATACTCTTCACAAACGGCCCGCAGAGTACCGGCAGGATCTTCACCTGCGGCCCATACAGGTGCTGGAGCATAATAACCTGAAATTCGATTGAATGCTCCACGGCGTGGCAGTAATCTTCCATGCGGATCGCGTTCGGAGCGGCGCACGCGAGTTCATCAACCAATTTCACATCGGTGCGCGTCGTTCCAAACGGAGTGACGAATGATTTGCGAGTCAAACCGAAGCGGTCGGGAGCGCCGTAATGCGACGTGCCCAGGATAAGGAACGTGTGGTCGGCGTCTCCGTTGAGCGGCAGCGAGCGGTAAGCGGCGCGGTACGTATTCCAGGCGCCCTCGGGACTTGCATGCGGCGCTGCAATAGCGATCGTTTCAGCAGAGCCTTCCGCTTTGCCGACACGTTGCAGAAGCAGATTGGATAGATTGAGTGTGTCTTCCGGATAGGCGCTGCCTGCAAAGCTTGCCTCGCGCAGCGGTTCGGCGGCGAAACTCGCCTCGCGTTCCGCTTTAAGCGCGCGATAGCGATCGTTTTCTAAAAAACCGGCTTCATCCAGCGCGTCATGCAGATGCTTCTCGATTTCGCCGACCTGAATTTCTCCGGTGATGCGAACGAGTTCGGCACGAAGGTCGATGGCCGATTGGACTCCGTCAAAGCACTCGAGCGCTTGCACAAGCGGCGGAGGAACAAGCAAAGTCGCTCCGGAATAGCCATAAGGATCGCGAATGTAGAGGCCGGGCTTCTCCGGGTCCGGCGAGGGCATGAAGTCGAGATTGAAGCGGAGCCGGGGCAGGACGTCGGGCACGATCTATTTTACGAAGCCGCAGGCGCTTTTACGAAGCCACGGGCGCTTTTACGAAGCCGCGGCGCGGCGCAATCCGTCGAGAAACTCGTGTGGAACACGGACGTTGCCGTCCCTTCCCGTGCCGAGTTGCACCTTCGGCTTTACCAGGCCGTGGAAATCGGAGCCGCCGGTCGGCAGCAGATCAAGCTCTGCCGCAAGCTGGCGGTAATGCGCCTGCAGCTCGGGCGAGTGCTCGGAGTGATAAATCTCGAGACCAAGCAGACCGGCCGCGCGATAGCGCAGCAAAAGCTCCTGTTCTTCTGCGCGCGGCAGATCGAGACGAACCGGATGAGCAACCACCGGCACGCCGCCCGCGGAACGAACGGTTCGAATCACTTCTTCGGCGCTTTTACTTTGCCGGGCCACAAAACAGGAAGCGCCTTCACCCAGATACTTTCCGAAGGCTTCCTCCGTGCTGCGCGCATAACCCTTCTCGACCAGCAGGCGCGCAAAATGAGGACGGCCTGCGAGGGACCGGCCGCGCGCCTCCACTTCCTCGAGGGTGATTGCAATTCCCTGCCTCTGCAGTTTGCTTGCAAGACGCTCGTTACGATTGCGGCGCACGGCGCGCTCGTGTTCGAGCCATTGTGAAAAAGCCGCTGTCGGCCCATCCAGCGGAAAGTATGCGAGCAGGTGCACAGCGCGGCCCTGATAGGGCCCGTCGACGCCCATCCGCGTACTCAACTCGATGCCGCAGACCAGGTCGAGTTTTGCTTCCCGCGCAGCTTCCCGCGCAAGCTCGTAGCCGCGAAACGTATCGTGATCGGTGATGGCGAGCGCTGCCAGGCCGGTGTCGTGGGCAAGCGCGACGAGCTCGAGCGGCGTCAGGGTTCCGTCCGATTCATTGGTATGGCTGTGCAGGTCGATGAGCACTAGCGCTTCTTCAGCTCCGCGTAGGTTTCAAAAATGAAAGTCTCGCCGCAGGTGTGCGCGATGAGCCGGCCGGCTCCCAGATTCTTCTCTTTCTCCTTGCTGCGGTTAGAAAAAAAGATAGCGCCATCGGTGCTGTCGCCGGCTTTCAGCTTGACCGGCACCAGGGCGATCGCCGATGCCTGCGCGGCCGCTTTGAAGCCGCGATTCACGAACTGTGCCATTGCCGCCTGGCGGCGTTTTTCATAGCCGTTCGTGGCGCGGAAGTTCGCAAGCGCGTAGATACTGTTTTCATAGAGAAGCTGCAGCTTGATGACATCGTCGCGATTGGCGCTCTGGAGCAGATTGGCGACAACATAGTCGGCGGGCACAGCCTGCAAAGCCGTTCCGTCCTGCTGCACAAACGTAAAGTCCATGGGACGCACCGTCCAAGAGACAAGGGACCCGTTCGTGACTGTGACCTGCGCGATACTGAAGCGCTTCAGGCGCGAGGGAAGCTGGGCGAACATCACGGTCACACCGTTTTTCGTGATGGCTTCGTATTCGAGTCCGTGCGATTCGAAAATGGCCGGGGGAGGCTGCGATTCCTTATCATCAGGCGCGGCGGGGTTCTGCGCGGACTGGTCTTCGGGGCCCACGGTCTGGGTGTCGCTCTGGCCCTTACCGACTGTCCCCGGCCGGCTTTGACCCGGTTTCGCAGGCGCTTGCCCAGGGGTCAACGGCTCAGGCGGATTTTGGCGCCACCCGGCCTGCGCGGCGAGTGCCAGCAAAAAAATACAGGTGCGCGCGCAGAAAGTTCGTCTGCCCGCGCGAAGAAAAAACATCCACAAGACCCTGCTTCATGATAGCGGTCTGGCGGCTTCGTCCGGCGAAAATTCATGCGCCGCTCTCGGCTAATTTGGCGGTCAAACACCAGCGTAGAACGCCCCGCGGCACGGCGCCGAACGATTCGATATCGACGCGCACGAGAGCCCCTTTTTTAAAATCCAGCTTTAAATCGGGATGTCCCAGCAAATATCCGGCAAGCTGCTGGAATTGCGGATTATGGCCGGCAAGCAGCAGCGACGATTCGCCCCGATGGACACGAATTTCCTCCCAAACCTGCTCAACCGGCACACCGGGCGCGAGCGTTTTGCTCTGTAGAATCTCGCCGGAATATTTCAGAATTCGTTTGGCGATTTCGGCCGTCTCGATCGCGCGTTTCAGCGGGCTTGTCAGTATCAGGCTCGGCTCGACACCGGCTTTGGCAGCAGTCTGCAAAACCTGGCGCAGTTTTTTGCGGCCTTCCTCGGTGAGCGCCCGCTCGGCATCCGGCCGCCCGGCGTGCCCGTCTCGGGCAATACCATGCCGCAACAAGAGGACTTGCATAGCGGGTTTCGCCTTTCATTCTGTCATACTGAAGCCGTTCATGCTGGCAAGCCCGGAGGCTCGTGACCGGATTCTGCTCGCGGTAGCGATCGGCGCCGCGGGCCTGATTCAAATCTCGATCGCCGCCAGCCAGTTGCTGCTCGGACTGGGAATTCTGCTTCTCCTCCTTTTTGAGCGGAGGCTTCCGTTTCCGCGCATCTGGATTCCTCTGGCCGGATTATTTTTATGGACATTACTCGCCGATGCTCTTTCCGCCGATCCGTGGCTTGGGCGCGCGCAATTGAAGAAATTTTTTGTGTTTCTCTTCATTCCCTTGATTTACGCTGTTTTCCGCAAGCAATTGGATAAGGTGTTTTGGCTGATCGCTGTCTGGGCGGCGGGCGCGACGGCTTCGAGCACGCTGGCGATTGTGCAGTACCTGCGGCATGCGCGCGAGTCGTACATCGCTTACGTCGGCAAGCGCATCACTGGCTTTGAAAGCCACTGGATGACATTTGGCGCACTCGAGCTGAGTGTGCTGCTGCTGTTGCTCGCGCAATGGTTCTTTGCCAGCCGTCGCATGCCGCTGTGGGCTTACTTCAGCGTGCTTGTCCTCACGGCTGCAATCATCCTGGGCGGCACGCGCAGCATCTGGCTGGCGGCTGTACCGGCAGTTCTGTATTTAGTCTGGCTGTGGCGGCCCTGGATGACGCTGGCAGTTCCAATACTGGCAGGGGTTGCGTTTCTGGCCGCGCCGAACAACGTCAAAGAGCGCGCGCTTTCGCTGGTCAGCCCGCATCAGAATGTCGATTCCAACCGTTTTCGCGTGATCACGTTCCGGACCGGAATCGAGATGATCAAAGCGCATCCGTGGTTTGGCGTGGGACCGGAAGAAATCCGGCGGAATTTCGATACCTATCTCCCGAAGGACACGCCGCGCCCGCTGCCGGCCGGCTACTACGGGCATCTGCACAACATTTACGTGCAGTATGGAGCCGAGCGCGGAATACCCGGATTGCTGTTCGTGCTGTGGCTTATCGGGCTATCGCTCTACGATTTTTTAGCGGCGATTTTTCGGCAACAGCGAAAGGAACGTTCCGAGCGTTTATTTCTTCTGCATGGCGCGGTGGCCGTGATCCTCGCAATCCTGCTGGAAGGCGCATTTGAATACAACCTGGGCGACAGTGAAGTATTGATGATGTTCGTGACAGTAATCGCGCTCGGCTATGCGGCGATCAGCGCGCGGCGTACGCCGGCGTGAGCACGTGCTAAGGCTGGATAGCGGTGATACAAATTCTGCTGCTAGCCATCAGTCCCTTCTGGTTCTCCGTCTCCACGCCCGCTCACGCCAGCCTGCGCGGGCTCGCAGTCCCGTCGAAAGACGTGATTTGGGCCAGCGGCACCGAAGGCACATGGCTGCTCTCGACGGATGCCGGCGCGCACTGGCGCAGCGGCCGTGTCCCCGGCGCCGAAACTCTCGATTTCCGCGATATCGCCGCGCGCGATGCGCAACACGCCTTACTGCTTGCGAGCGGCGCCGGCGTGAAATCCCGGATTTACCAAACGAACGACGCCGGCGAGCATTGGACGCTGCTCTTTGAAAATCCGGACCCTCAAGGCTTTTTCGACGCCTTCGATTTTTGGGATCGAAGCCACGGCATTCTGCTGGGCGATCCGGTGGATGGCCATTTCGCGATCTTCACAACTCAGGACGGCGGCCAAACCTGGCAGCGGCAGACGGGTCCGCGTGCTCTCGCGGACGAAGGCGCCTTCGCCGCCAGCGGAACGTGCCTTGCAATCTTCGCCAGCGCCGATGCCTGGTTCGGAACCGGCGGTTCACATCCGCACATCTTCCATTCCAGCGATCGCGGCCGAACCTGGACGGCGACGGATGTGCCGCTCGGTGACGGCAGCCCGGCTTCCGGCGTATTCTCGCTCTTTTTGAAAGAACGAACCCAAGTCATCGCCGTGGGCGGCAACTACACGCGCCAAGACGACTCCCGGCGCAGCTTGGCCGTTACCGAAAATGGCTCTAAGTGGCTGTCCGGCAATGGGTTATCCGGCTACCGATCAGCCGTTGCGGGGGTCCCAAAAGTTCGTTTGGTAATTTCGGTAGGCACAAATGGCTCGGACATCTCCCAAGATGGCGGCCGCTCCTGGAGCCCGCTCCCCGTCGAAGGCATGAACGCGGTCGCCGCCTCCCCTGACGGAACCGTTTGGGCGGCCGGCGCGCATGGCGCCATAGCGAGGCTAAATCTGGGACACTAGAGCGCATGGAATGGACACCGGGCAGCTCCGATCAGGACATCGAAGATCGACGCGACCAGAGCGGTGGCGGGGGTTTTGGCTTTGGCGGCGGCCGCGGCTTCGGTTTCGGAGGACTGGGCATCGGCGGCATCATCATCGTCGGCCTGCTCAGTCTGATCTTCCAGAAGAACCTGTTCACGCTGTTTACCGGACCCGCTCCCGAAAGCGAGCAGGTGCGCTCCGCCCCCGATCCCGAACGCACCCGGCAGGAGCAGCCGCTCGTCGAGTTTGTAAAGTTCGTCCTGAACGATGTGCAAAAGAACTGGGATGCCGCTCTCCCCGAGCAGACGAATCGTCCGTACCGCCATGCCAAGCTGGTGCTGTTCCGCAATGCCTATCCGTCCGGCTGCGGGCTGGCTCGCGATGCCATCGGTCCGTTCTACTGTCCCGAAGATGAAAAGGTCTATCTCGATCTGGGTTTTTTCGATGAACTGCGCAGCCGCTTCGGCGCGCCCGGTGAGTTCGCGCAGGCCTACGTGATTGCCCACGAGATTGGCCATCACGTGCAGAAGATCCTCGGGATCGAGCCGAAGGTACGGCGCCTGCAGCAGGCAAATCCGGAGGAAGCAAATCCGCTGTCGGTCCGGCTCGAACTACAGGCCGATTGCTTTTCAGGCGTCTGGGCGCATTCGACGGCGGAGCGCAGGATTATCAATCAAAGCGACGTGCGTTCCGGGCTCAACGCTGCCGCTGCCGTCGGCGACGATCGTTTGCAGCGCGCCGCCGGCCGCCAGGTGAGTCCCGAGAGCTTTACGCATGGCTCATCGGCGCAGCGTACCGGCTGGTTCCAGCGCGGCTTCGAGAGCGGCCAGGTGTCCGCCTGCAACACGTTCCAGCGCGAGTAACTCAGGCTCCCGGCGGATCGGCGTGCACATGCGGATGCGGTTGCCTGGCCCCGCCCGGATGCGTGTGATGATGCGCCGCAATCAGCCGCGAACGCTGCAGCAAGGGAACATCGTGCAGGATCTGGAGCGGGGTAGCATCCGCTACAAGTCGCCCCTGTTCGAGCACAATTGCGCGATCGGCAATATCTTCCAGGCTGTCGAGATCATGCGTTGCGGTGATCACCGTTTTTGCCGTACCGCGCCAGGAGGCGAGCAACTCGACAATCTGAGTTTGACTGCGCGGATCGAGCCCGGACGTGGGCTCATCGAGCAGCAGCACTTCCGGATCGAGAACAAGAACCGAAGCAAGCGCGACGCGTTTCTTCTCTCCGCCGGATAACTGATGGGGCGAGCGGTTGCGCAAATGCTCGACGCCCATCGCGCGCATGGCCTGTTCCACGCGATCTCGCAGATCTTGCTTTGAGAACTGCAATTGCAGGGGACCGAACGCCACTTCATCGAAGACCGTGGGATTAAAGAGCTGTACATCGGAGTTCTGAAAAACAAGCCCGACCCGTCGCCGGAATGCAAACGCAAATTCACGGTCTTCCAGCCGATCTTCGTCTATCAACTCGCCGGCGAAGGTGAAGCGCCCCGATTCCGGGAAAAGTAAACCGCTCAGAATGCGTAGCAGGGTCGATTTACCGGAGCCGTTTGCCCCCACCAGCGCGACGCGCTCGCCGCGCCGGACGCAGAGCGATAGTCCGTCGAGCGCAAGTACATCGCGGTAGTGCACAACGAGCGAACAAACTTCGATGAGGGCCGCCTGGGTCATTAACGCCCCAGCACGATGAAAGCTGCGGCTGTGGCGAGAATACAGCCGAAGTGCATCCAATCGCGCGCTCCGAGTTTGGGTTCATCGAGCAGATAAACTTCGCCGCTGAAACCACGCGCTCGCATGGCGGAATGAACGTCCGCGCTCAGCTCAAAACTCTTCGTGAGCAGCACGCCCGCGCTGGCCGCGGCCAGCCGCCTGCGCTCGCCGGCGGGAAGATCACCGATGAAACGGCTTCGGCGCGAATCGAACATTTCGCGCGCCGTCCTGAGCAGCAGGAAATTGTAACGATAGGTCATCCCGAGGATCGCGACGGCCGTCACGGGCATACGGAAAAAGCGGAGCGCCCGCAGCACACGCGCCCACTCCGTCGTGAGGATCAGCAGGCTGCAAAACGTAACCGCCGTTTCCACGCGCAGCAGCAGCAGCAAAACGCTCTTTGCGCCTTGCAGAGTCAACGGCCAGCCCAGGAGCGGCAAGCGGTAGATCACTGTTCCGGGCGTCAAGAAGATTGCTGGAATGGCAAGAACACCGCTGAAGGCGAGCGCCGGAAGCCAGACTCTTAGCGCGAGAAAAGGCAGCGGTACATGTGAAACAAGAGCCGCAAGCGTGGCCAGGGCGAACAACATAATCAGAACCGGCGGCGAGTGTACGAGCATAGCCGCCACAATCAGCGAAAATACACCGGCCAGTTTGATGCGAGCATCCAGCGACTGCAGAGCGCCCGGCGAGCGGGCGATCTCTTCCGCAAATAAGGCGTATTCGGTGGCCTCAAGCAAGCTGCGTACGGTGCGCTCGATGAATCCGCCGCGCGGAACAAGCCACATCGCGAGCACAATAAGCGCCACGCCCGCAGCCGCCGACACCAAATAGCCCAACGATGGATAGTGAATGAATCCCGGTGCATAATCGGCGAGCGGCGCGTTCCACAAGTTCGACAGCCGTGCCAGACCTGTCGGCGGCTGTGCAGGGGGAGCCCGGTTGCCCGAAGCGCGTGCAATTTCCTGGCGCGCGTTTGCATCAGCAAAATCCGCGGCGCTCCATTCACCCCAGGCACTGCCGACCGTGAGAATCCCGAGCGGCGTCAGAACAATCAGTGCCACCAGCGTCAGCCATAACCGCCGCAGAACGGGCGTCGCATGCCGGGGCGCCCGCTGCTCGAGCAGTTCGGGATTTGCTCGCTGCAGATACGCAACGATTCCGGCAGTAATCACCAGCTCCGCCAGTCCCGCAAACGTCAGATGGCCGATCATCATGGCAGGAACGGCTATCGACAGAGGATACGGGCAGTAAAGCGGCGTGCCTGCGGCGTCGTGAAATAACGCGGGTTGTATACCGAACTCGATAGCAGCACACAATGCCGACAAATTGATAGCGACATAGCCCGCGAGAGCGGCAGCGATCACTCGCCGGCGTGACGCAAGCGGCGCACCTCGCGCCGCGAGCCGGTAGACACACCAGGCGGCGAGTGAGCCAACGATCGCCATATTGAAACAATTCGCTCCGATCGCGGTGATGCCGCCATCGCCGAAGAACAACGCCTGGATCACGAGCGCCGTCGAGACCGCCAGAATGGCCGCCCACGGCCCGAGCACAATCGCCGCTACACCCATTCCAACCGCATGTCCCGTCGTCCCGCCCGGCAGCGGCAGGTTGAACATCATCACCACGAAGGAAAACGCAGCGAAAACGGAGAGCAGCGGCAGAAAGCGCGTGCTCAGCATTTTCTTCACACGGCGCAACGCGACGATCCAGAATGGCGTGGCAACCGCATAGAGCGCAGCGCAGGTTTGCGGACTCAAATATCCGTCGGGGATGTGCATAGCAAGCTGCGCAGCAGGATAAGACGATTATTTCATCGTCTGCAGCGCCAGCGCGAATCCGGTCGGCTGGATGTGCAGCGCGCCGCCGTAGGGAGAATCCACATCGGCGATGGTAACCAGCACGAGCGAAACGATAAAGGTTGTGGCTACAACCTGTGAAACATGCAGCGCCGTCTGCTCGATCTCAAAGAGGCAGGTATAGAACACGGTCAATATGCCGCCTATAATCAGGAGCACCCAGAAGACATTCGGCAAGGTCACCCGGTTGGCGAGGTGGCGGATGCGCCGGTGCTCGGTCATGTCGGTCAGATCATTGAGAGCGCGCGTCAGAATCGCCTGCTCGGACTCGTCGTGTGCGTGGGTGCTCGTTATCGCGGTCCATAAGTCCGCAATCACGGCAAATCCAGTCTTGCTGAATGATCCCTCCATCATGGCGGGCCACTCTTCGCTGATCATGGCTTCGGCGTAGCGCCGCGCGAGAGACCGCAACTGCTCTCGTTGAGGGGAAGGCAGCCCGGCGGCGGTCCGGTACAAATTCGTCAGCGCATTGGCTTCGCTTTCCGTGTTTTTCTCGGCGGCCCGGTAGTTATTCCAGACGTCGGAAAGCATAAACGCGATGATCACGGCATAGGTTGTAGCAAGAAACGTAATCTGCCAGCCAATGATGTCGTTCTGATGATGGCGGCCGCGTGCCAGCCAGTAACGCCGGTAAGCGAAGAGGCAGGCCAAGGCAGCCAGAATGCTGGCCGCGATGATCAGAAAGCTTTCAAAGGCGTTCAGCATTGCTTTTCGACCTGCCGAAAGGCTGGTGAAGTCTGCGAACGCCTATCCTACTACGTTCAGCCCCGCTCAGGAAGCGGCCGGCGCGGTGAATTCATCCTTTACCGTTTTGACCTTAATCTTGCCGTCCTTGTCCTGAAAAACGAGTATGGTGTACAGCTTGCCTGCTTCGAGCGTGATATCTTTCACGGGTGCTGCGTTTCTCTTGCTCATGCCGTGCCGCACAGTCAACTCGGCCTTGGCCGGATTGACGTCTTTATAATCGGTCGGATGATCGAGTCCGGCTCCGCTGATCAGCGGGCTCTTCTCACCCGCATAGAGATCCACGTTCTCCATGCCTGGCGCCAGATTGATCACGCGAACCTTCGCCTGTCCGGGATCGGGCGGCGTGAGGTCGTCGGTCACGTTGTCGATCGAAAACTTCCCGTTCTTGTCGGCGACAGCCAGCACCGTATAGTGCTTACCCGCGGATAACACTTCGCTTTCCGTCGCGAGCGGGCGCGCTTGATCGTCTTTTGCGAAGAGTTTGAACTCGCTGCGATCGGCCGGCAGCGACTTATACGCGGTCACGTCGCGCGCATCGACACCGGTAAACGGGGTCATATTGCCGAACGCCAAGTCCTTCGATTCGGTTGTGGCATTGATGAACCGCACGAGCGCCTGGTCGGCCTGCTTTGCGGTAGCGGCTGCGGGCGCCGTTCCTTTTCCATCTCCGCTGCTTGCGACCGCCGCATTTTCGGCCGTCTTGTTACTGCTCGAGCACGCCGTCAGAAAAGCTAAGGCCAGTGTTCCGGCTAGCAACAGTCGTTTATCTGTTTTTTTGTGTAATGCGAACAAAGTAATTTCTCCCCACTTTATAGAGGCTAAGGGTGTGAGCTGTGTTACAGGTCGGAAAAGTACGGGCTGTTTGTACGTGCTACACTTGAGCGTGCGGACGCGGATTCTGGGGGTAATTCCCGCCCGGTTTGCTTCTTCTCGATTTCCTGGTAAAGCTCTCGCCTCTCTCGCCGGCAAAACCATGCTTCAGCACGTCTGGGAACGTGCTTCGCTGGCCCGCTATTTAAGCGATGTCGTGATCGCGACCGACGATGAGCGCATCGCGGCGGCGGCACGCAAGTTCGGCGCGCGCGTGCGCATGACCAGTGCCGCGCATTTTTCCGGCACGGACCGCGTGGCGGAAGTAGCTTCTGCAGAAGCGGCTTCGATCTACGTCAATATTCAAGGCGATGAACCGCTGATCGATCCCGAGGCCATCGACGCAGCCATTCTCTCGGTTGAAGGCGACGACGCCGTGGATATGGGCACGTTGAAGAAGCAAATTTACGATCCCACCGACATCGTCAATACCAATGTTGTCAAAATAGTCACCGATTTGCTGGACAATGCGATCTACTTTTCGCGCTGCCCGATTCCGTATGAGCGCGACGGCCAAAGCGGCGAGCCCCTCTACTTCAAACACGTCGGCCTCTATGTTTACCGGCGCGATTTTCTGGTCCATTATCCGGATTTGAGGGTAGGGCCGCTCGAGCGCGCCGAACGTCTGGAACAGTTGCGCGCGCTCGAGAACGGTTATCGCATTCGCGTGGTCGAGACCGACTACGAATCGCTCGGCGTGGACACGCCGGAAGACCTGGCGCGCGTAAACGAGCTCTTCAGTTCAGTAGCAGACAAGTTCTTAAACGGATGAACCCGCGTCTTATCAGCGAGGTGAAGATTCAACAGGATGAGCCCGCGTTTTATCGGCGAGGTGAAGATTCAATAAACGATGCCTAAATACATTTTCGTGACCGGTGGTGTTGTTTCATCTCTCGGCAAGGGAATTGCGGCCGCGTCGATCGGCTGCTTATTGGAAAGCCGCGGGCTGCGCGTTACGCTGCAGAAGTTCGATCCATATCTCAACATCGATCCCGGCACGATGAGCCCGTTTCAGCATGGCGAGGTCTTCGTCACCGATGACGGCGCGGAGACCGATCTCGACCTCGGCCATTACGAGCGCTTCACACACGCACCGCTGACGCAATCCAATAATCTGACGTCGGGCCGTATCTACGAAAACATCATTACGCGCGAGCGACGCGGCGACTATCTCGGCAAGACCGTGCAGGTGATTCCGCATGTGACCGATGAGATCAAGGCTGCCTGCCGCAAGGTTGCGGCGGATGTGGATGTGGCAATCGTCGAGATTGGCGGAACTATCGGCGATATCGAATCGCTGCCATTCATCGAAGCGATCCGCCAGATGCGTCATGAAGAAGGCCGCGAGAACACGCTTTCCGTTCACCTCACGCTCGTACCATGGATCGCCGCCGCCCAGGAGTTCAAAACCAAGCCTACGCAACATAGCGTGAAAGAACTTCGAGCGGCCGGTATTCAGCCCGATATCCTGCTCTGCCGCTCGGAACGGCCATTGCCGGACGATGTCAAAGAAAAAATCGCGCTCTTCTGCGATGTGGATAAAAAGGCTGTGATCACGGCGCGCGACGTGCATTCGGTTTACGAAATACCGCTAGTCTTTGCGGACCAGGGCGTGGATGAAACGATTCTGCACTTCCTGCATTTAAACGCCGGTAAACGGAATCTTTCGCGCTGGACCGAGATGCTCGACCGCATGAACAATCCGCTGCGGGAAGTGACGATCGGTTTAGTTGGAAAGTATGTCGAGTATGAGGATTCCTATAAGAGTCTGAAGGAAGCGCTGCTGCATGCAGGCATCGCGCACCAGGCGCGAGTCAATATCGAGTGGATCGAATCGGAGCGCGTAGAGTATCCGGGCTGCCGGAGCTATCTCGAACGTTTCGACGGCATTCTCGTTCCGGGAGGTTTCGGCAAGCGCGGAATTGCCGGTATGCTGGATGCGATCCGTTGCGCGCGAGAAGAGCGCATTCCCTATTTCGGCATTTGTCTCGGCATGCAGACGATGGTGATCGAGTTTGCGCGTAATGTCTGCGGCCTGGCCGATGCCGATTCGACCGAGTTCAATCCCGCCACTCCGCACCGCGTCATTTATAAATTGCGTGAACTGAAAGGCGTGGATGAACTGGGCGGCACCATGCGGTTAGGCGCGTATCCGTGCCGCCTGGCTGAAGGCAGTTTCGCCGAACGAGCCTATGGAAAAAGTGAAATCAGCGAGCGCCATCGTCATCGCTACGAGTTTAATCGTGAGTTCGAGCCCATCCTCACAAGCCACGGTTTGCGGCTGACCGGGCAGACTCCAGACGCCGTGTATGTGGAAATCTGCGAGCTGCCCGATCATCCGTGGTATCTCGGCTGCCAGTTCCATCCTGAATTTAAATCGAAACCGCTCGAACCGCACCCGCTGTTTACGGCGTTTCTCGGCGCAGCATTAGAACATCGTGAGAAAAAACGTGCCCGTAGCGCACGCCCCGACCAGGTTCTGCAGAACGCATGACGCGTGTGACGGTCGGACTCGGCCGTACCAAAGTCACTTTCGCCAACGATGCGCCGCTTGCGTTGATTGCGGGATCCTGCGTCATCGAATCCGAGGAGCACGTTCGCTGGCTGGCGGAAGTCATCTGGGCATTGGTCGGGCCTTACGTCTTTAAAGCGTCATTCGATAAAGCCAACCGCAGCAGCATAGCTTCCTATCGCGGGCCGGGGCTGAAAGAAGGCATGCGAATTCTGAGAAGAGTGCAAGAGTATGGTCTCCCCGTGTTGACCGATATTCACGAACCGGCGCAGGCCGAAATCGCCGCCGAAGCCGCCGATATCCTGCAGATTCCCGCGTTTCTCTGCCGCCAGACCGATCTGCTGATCGAAGCCGGCAAGACCGGACGAGCGGTGAACATCAAAAAGGGTCAGTTCGTCGCGCCGGCCGACATAGCGCGCGCCGCCGAAAAAGTGGCGTCGACCGGCAACGATCGCATCATTCTGACCGAACGCGGCTCTTCGTTCGGTTACAACAACCTGGTGGTCGATATGCGCGGCTTGAAAATTATGGCTGAGACCGGCTACCCGGTGGTTTTCGATGCGACGCATAGCGTGCAGCTTCCCGGCGCTACGGGAAACGCCTCGAGCGGACAACCCGAGTTCATCGAGCCCCTTGCGCGGGCTGCGACGGCTCTGGGAATCGCCGGTATCTTCGTCGAAACGCATCAGGAGCCGGAGAAAGCGCTTTCCGACGGGCCGAACGCGCTCAAGCTCGACCTGCTGGCGGGTTTCTGGTCCGGATTGCAGCGGCTTGACGCGCTGGTAAAAGGATTTTCCGAGACAACGCCGGGGCCTCCGGCCACGTCTTAATATGAAGACTTAGCTATGTTGTCTCGTTTGCAAATCGAGCGCGGTCAGCGCGAGTTGGTGATGGAGCGCGCCCGGCGCGAGTTGGTGATGGAGCGCGCCCGGCGCGAGTTGGCGATGGAGCGCGGTCAGCGCGCTTTCGTGATGGAGCGCCGCCGGCGCCAGCGAGGTTTCTCGCTCATTGAACTGCTGATCGTTATCGCGATCATTCTGATTATTCTCTCCATCGCGATTCCGCAGATGGGCAAAATGCGCATGAACGCGCAGGAGATGGCCGCGGTAGCTGAAATCGGGACCATCAATAAAGCTGAAGTGCAATATTATTCGCAGTTCAATCAATACGCTACATCGCTCGCGCAACTCGGTCCGCCAGCTTCGGGCGGCGCGGCAGAAGGCCCGCAAGCCGCTGGATTGATTCCCGGCGGACTCGCCAGCGGCTCGAGCGGCGGATATAACTTTACAATTTCCGCGACACCGCAAGGCTACGGTGTTTCGGCTGTGCCGAAGACCTTCGGAAGCACCGGGCGACGGACGTTCTACTCTGACGCGAGCAACGTGATCCGCCAGAACTGGGGACAGGATCCGGCCACGGCCACCAGCCCCGAGCTAAAATAGTGGCGCTTGCGGCTTTGCTCTGTTGCGTGCGGGCTGGTCGCGCTCGCTACGAGCGCGTGGGCCAATCTTCCGAGTGCGCAGCAGCTCGCCTCTGATCTTCACCAAATTTCGCTCGATCCGGCGCACACATATCGCGTGCGCGATTTGCTGCTGGCGCGCGGCGATATCAAGCTATATCTCAATGAAGGGGTTCTCAGCTTCTTCACGCCGGTCAATAAACAGACGATCGCAGCGCTCTTTACGGTGGAGGGCGCCGAGGGAGGCGATGCTGAGCTGATTGTCATGCCGACCCAGCGCAGCGAACGGGCGTCGCTTGCTTCCTTCACGAAAACGCCGAATCTGGATGAGCACTTTACCAGCGCGCTCTTCTTCTTTACCGACAACACAGCGCAGGAGATCACCACGGCGCTTAATCGAGGGCCTTTGCGCGAGTTGCCCGATATGGCCGCGACGCTCGCCGGCCGCGCCAATCCGGTTGCTCGCGAAATCGCCGCGCAGATCGAGGTTCCGCTGATTGAGGCGCTGCTCGATCAGCATCCGCCTGCTCAGGGGCTTTTCTATGCCGTGCTTGGTGGACGCACGCTCGGTGCATTCGATGTTACCTACGATCCGACACAGGCCGAATCCATCTTCGTCGGGCATGTCGCGAACACCCCGGATCACCGGTTCGAGCTTTGGACGAATTTCCGCCCGAGGCGCGCCCCGGTTTTCTCGCCTCCTGAGCCGCGCATCCATGATTACCGGCTCGAATCTACCATTCATCCCGATCTTTCCATGGATGTCGATGCCGCCTTTCGTTTGAAAATCACGCCGGACGATGGGCGTGTGATTCCGCTCGCTCTCTCTCCGCATTTAAAGGTGAGCGCTGCTTCAATTGACGGCGTGCCGGTAGAAATTTTCCAACGTGCGCCGCAGCGCCTTGCCGAATTCGGCAGCGCGGATACGTTGCTGCTGGTCTCAGAAAACGCGTTCACCCCCGGCGAGAATCATCGAGTGCAACTACGCTACTCAGGCTCGGTGATCCGGCGCACGCCTGACGGAGAATATTTCGTCGACGATCGCAACACCTGGTATCCGGTCTACGGGCCGGTAGCGGCGAATTTCGATCTGGTTTTCCATTGCCCCGAAAATCTGCGACTCGTCTCGACCGGCGAAGCGGCGAGCGACACAATTGAAAACGGCGTGCGAACCGTACACCGCAAGACCATGCGGCCGGCAGCGTTAGCCGGCTTCAATCTCGGCAACTACAGCGTGAAGCGCGAGCAGCACAATTCCTATGAAATTGAAATCGACTCGCCTGCGACCGATTCTGCAGCGCTGACGGAAGATCCGACATTGCCCGAGCAGACCGCGAACATTCTCGACTTTTACACAAAGCTTTGGGAGCCGCTGCCCGCTCACAACCTGGCTGTCACGCCGATTGCCGGCTATTTCGGGCAGGGCTTCCCCGGCCTGATCTATTTATCAAGCGTTTCCTATATAAAGGAGGAGAGCCGCTCCGCCAACTTGCGGGGCGCGCGCTTCGATACATTCTTTTCCGAACTGCTGTTACCGCACGAAATTGCGCATCAATGGTGGGGCAATATCGTCCGGCAGGCGGATTACCGCTCCGCCTGGATTGCGGAAGCGATGGCAAATCTCTCCGCTCTCGATTACATCGCGCAGACCAGGGGTGCAGCGGCGCGCAATGAAATTCTCGACAGCTATCGCGACGATCTCATGCGCGAACGCAACGGAAAGACGATTGAGTCGGCGGGTTCGGTCGATTTCGGGCAGCGGCTGATTGAGACCTACGATATCGGCACCTGGCACGTCATTCTTTATGAGAAGGGTTCCTGGATTCTCTCCATGCTGCGGCAGAGGCTGGGCGCGGAAAATTTCCGCCAATTCCAACTCCGGCTGCTGCACGATTACGCCGCGCGGCCGCTTAGTAATGAAGGACTGCAGCAGACGGCGGCCCGCTTTGTTGCCGCGAACGAGCCCGATCGCGATTTGACGAATTTTTTCGATACCTGGGTATACGGCACAGGGATCCCGAGGCTCGCGCTGCACGCCGGATCGGCGCGCACTCTGAACCTGGAAGTATCGGGCGTCGACGACGATTTCTTAGCCGAGATTCCGCTGCGCTGCAAGGGAGCGGGCACACTGTGGGCACGAGTGGCGTCGGGCTCAAACACTATCGATCTGCCGCGCGGGGCATCGGCATGTGAACTGCCGTCGATGCATGAGTTTCTGTATAGGTCCGGCAACGCCCGCTGACGGCAGATAGCCTTACCTTACTTTCGCCGCGTCGCGTTTACCATCGACAGGCCGGTATCGTAGTCGAGCTCGCGCGGCAGATAGCCGTCGTTCTCGCGCTGGCGTGTCATTCCGGCATTCGCCCAGGTCTCTGGAAAATCCGAACGCCAGGCTCGCTTGCCCCAATAGTAGCCGCGGAAAGGATCGCGCGATTCGTTCATCCAGTTGAGCAGGCGATCGTGCAGGTTGTTGCGCACCGCTGCGTGCTCCGGAGAATCGATCAAATTTTTCATCTCGCCGGGATCCGCTTCCAGATCGTACAGTTCATCGGTAACCATCAGGTTGACTGACAGCTTGTATTTACCGTCGCATACGCAGCGGATGGGCTGAAATGCGCCGAAGCCGTCATGGTCGACCTCGTAACGTCCCCATTCGATGAACACCTCCTTACGCACCGGGGTCTGCGGGTTTTTCAGCAGCGGCAACATACTGATGCCTTCCACTGTCTTGGGAATGTCGAATCCGAAGAATTCCATCAGGGTTCCGTGCAGGTCGATCTGCGAGACAAGCTCTTTCGATACGGTATTCGCCGGCGCCTTTCCCGGCCATTTGGCGAGAAACGGAATGTGCGTAATTTCCTCATACATGGCGGGCCCTTTATCGTTCAGATGATGCGATTCGAGGAAGACGCCGTGATCCGATGTGTAAATCACCAGTGCATTCGGCGCGCTTTTTTCGATTTGGTCCAGTACGCGTCCGATTTCCCAGTCGATGAATGTGTGCGAGCCGAAGAAATGCTTTGCGCGGATTGGTTTCGGATGTTGAGCCAGTGTTCCGCCGTGCAGCAGCGAATTCGCCCAGATCCGCTGTTCGACCGGCTTCTGCGTTAATGGGTCATTCTGATTCGGATCGCTTGGAAAGACGAAATTTTCATACATCCTGGAGTATTCAATCGGGCAAAGACTGGGACCGTGCGGCTCGTCATACGAGACCACCAGCAGAAAGTCCTGGTTCTGATAGTTCGCCAGAAAATCGACCGCGCGGTTAGTCACGCGGTGTCCGTAGCACATCTCGGCGGTCCACGTGGGATCGTCTCCGGTCGCTGGCTTGCGAGAGCGCTGCCGGTCTGCGACGGAGAGCTCCGTCAGATAGCGGCGCATGTCATACCAATAGGCTGCGTTCCATCCGGGTGCCGGTATACCGGTATCGAAATAATCGGTTCCGGAGAGATGCCATTTGCCCATAAATGCGCACTCGACGCCTCGATCGTGCAATCGCTGGCCGATCGTGTGGACGGTCTCGCCCAACGGCATACTGTTTCCCCAAACGCCGTTGGTATGCGGATAAAGTCCGGTCCACAGCGCCGATCGTGCAGGTGCACAAACAGGCTGGCAATTGTAGGCTCGATCGAAGCGGACACCCTGGGCAGCGAGACGGTCCAGGTTGGGCGTTTTTAAGCCCGTATTCCGATAGCAGTTCAACATGTCGCGCCGTACCGACTCGCCCAGGATGATCACCACTTGCCTCGGTTCCTGGTCCGCCATTCCCTGCGCTGTGGGATTTGCCGCAGCCGCCACACTCGCTGCGCCGGCCGACTTCATGAAAGCTCTTCGATTCATAAATGATCACCTCGATGGATTTCGAACATGCATATTTGCGGTCATACATTGCAGTAGAAATACGCTGGGGACGCAGGAGCAATCAGGCCATTGCGCCGAACAGATCGGCAGCAGTCAGCGCATAAATTGCCGCACACTGGCGAATGTTCCGAACCGGAACGAATTCGTGAGGGCCATGGGAAACCGTGAGCAATCCAGGCCCGTAGGCAAACGCTGGAATACCGCGCGCTGCATAAAACCTTGTTTCGAGCAATCCGGGACAGATTTCAAACACAGGCGCTTTACCCGTGATGTCTTGGATGCGACGAGACAAAACGACCCCGAGCTTCTCATGCGGTGATGTCGCCGCCGCAGCCTCTTCCTGAAGCGTCTCGATTTCAAGGCCTCCAAGGGCAGCATACAACCGGCCCTTTTCCTCTTCGAGATTTTCCTCCGGGTTGATACGCCGATCAATAGTGAAGGAACAGAAATCCGGCGTCACATTGAAATTTGTACCCGCTTCGACCCGGCCGCCCAGCATAAGAATGGAATTGCGCGCCGCTGCCGGAGCAACCTGGTGTTCTGTCCGGCGGAGTTCCACCTCTTTCTTGAGCTCAAGGAGCCGCATTATTACCGGGACAGCCCGTTCGAAGGCATTAACACCTTCGAATTGGCGGCCGATATGCGCCGCCTTGCCGCGCATGGTGGCGCGCAACGTAATCGCACCGCGGTTGGCATTCCAGATGACGCCACCGGTCGGTTCGGGTGTCAACATGCCGATGGCGTTTTGACCTAGCAGTCCGCGCGCACGCAGATCGCGAGAGCCATGCGGGCCGGCAGTTTCTTCATCCGGCACGAGCACGATCCCGATGCGGCCGTTTTTCAGCAGGCCGACGTCACGGGCCGCGGCGGCGCCATAAATCATGGCGGCTAAGCCGCTCTTCATATCCGATGAGCCGCGGCCGAACAGATTAGCTCCTTCTACACGCGGCTGAAACTGGTCGCGCCGCTGCGCCGGAACGACATCGTAATGACCGCTGAAATAGAGGGTTCGCGTTCCGGCTCCCACGGATGCTAGAACGCAGGCGCCTTCACACCTCACATCGTTGAAGTTCAGGTTCTTCAACTCATCGACCAGAGTGCGGGTGCACTCCTCATAGAAAGCGCCCGGCGGATTTTCAGACGGAATCGCGATCAAGCGCTGCGTCAGGTTCAGCATGGCCGGCTCGGGCAGCCGTTCCAGCACTTTCGACGCAGGTGTTCCCGTATTCAAGTTGTCCATTCGCAGTTGCCCCTATTTTCAGACAGAGCTGCGCGGACACTCGCGCCGGTCCGGAGCGATACGAACCGGCCACGCATTTTTTTTCGCGTCTTGTAAACCTTTTGCGCCATTGTTCGTCAGGCTAATCAGGTCGCTATGATGATGAGCGCAATGGCGGACCAACTGGAGCGGGAGATCCAGCTTGGCGCCGATCTTCGCGACTTCGGAAGCTGGATGGCTACCGAGCAGAAGCGTGTTTTTCTGCTCTGCCGCCGGATGTTGCAGGACACGGACGAAGCCGATTCCGCCACCCAGGACGTGTTTCTCAAGGCTTATCGGGCCCTGGGCGGCAAAACCTGTGCCGAGGAGTTGGATAATCCGGCGAAGTGGGTGACGCGAATTGCCGTGAACACCTGCCTTGACCGGTTGCGCTCAAAATCCTGGAGGATCTGGCAGCGGAGGCCGGATCCTCGCGACGAAGAATTGATTTTAGAGATGGCGCGCGGCGTTTCTCCTGACGCCGAGCGCCAACTTTTTTCCAAGCAAATCCAGCAAAGACTGGAAAAAGCGCTGGCCAGGCTCTCGGACCGGCAGCGCGCCGTTTTCTCGCTGCGTCATTATGATGCTATGGCGCTCGAAGAGATCGCCGATGTTTTGAAACTGGATGTCGGAACCGTGAAGGCGCACCTGTTTCGAGCGTTGAGCAAACTGCGCGACGAATTGAGAGATTTGTATTTTACAAACGCGCCTTAACAGGCGGTTCGATTGAGGGAAAGATGAGCATCGAGTCCAAACGGTCAGGACGGTTGGATGAGCCCGCGCCTTTTCAGCGCGGCGAAGGTTCTCAATTGGAGCCCGCGCCTTTTCAGCGAGGCGAAGGTTCAAAGCATTGGACAGATGATCAGTTGATTGCGCACCTGTACGGTGTGGGACCGCAAGATGGTCATCTGGAATGCTGCGCCGAGTGCCGGTCGCGGGTGTCGGCAATGGAGATCCGGCGGCAGAGTGCCGTGGCGGAATCTGCGGAGGTGGCCCCGGAGCGGCTGGCTGCGCAGCGCCGGAGAGTGCGCGCTGTCCTTGCGCGGTCTCTACACTGGTGGCAGGCCGCCTCTTTACGGCGCTGGGTTCCTGCGGGAACGGCTGCAATCGCGCTGGGAGGAAGCTTGTTCTATTACAACGAACAACAGCAGAGACACGTACGCGACAACGCAATCTCCGATGCTCAGCTTGCGCAAGACGTAAGCCTCCTCGCCGAAACTCCCGAGGCGCCGCCAACCGCACCCTTGCAAGCTCTGTTCGTACAGTAATGAAAACCGCGCTGCTGCTTGTGCTGGCAACCGCGCTTATGAGCGCTCAGAATGTGGAGAATTTTCTCTGGTGGAACCGGCCTATTCGCGACCAGATCGGTCTGACGTCCGAGCAGAACGACAGAATTCGCCAGATTGTGCGCAAGCATCGCAATCATCTGCTCGATGCCCGCAATGACGTTTTAAAAGCGGAAGGCGACCTGGGCGATGTGATGAATGGAGCGCGCGTCGATGCGAGCCAGGCTAAAGCAGTCATCGATCGTCTTGCCCACGCTCGCGCCATCTCAACGCGCGCATTTCTCGAAATGAGCGTGGAGTTGCGCAGCGTGCTTACTCTCGATCAATGGCGTCAGCTTGTCAAATCCTGGGATGAGCAACAGCGGAAAAGACCCAAAGATACGCAGATTCCGCCGTAGACTGCTTCGGAAGCGTGTTGAAAAAGCCGAGCGGCATCATCCCCACTCCATCGGCAAGCCGCGGTATCCGTTCTGCGGTAAGACCGTCTCCGTCAACTACTCCGGCCGCGCAAGCGTCAGACCGCTGCTTACGATGAGGGAACGGCGAGTCTATCCGGGCTGAACATTTGTACTTGTCGATATCGTCCTATCAAGTGAGATGGACGAAAAAAACCGGCGTTTTCAAATAGCGATTCTTCTTTACCAGGGCGTGACGGCGCTTGATGCGGTCGGACCGTCCGAAGTGCTTTCACGCATGCCCAATACGGAGGTGCGGTTTGTCGGCAAGGAAGTAGGACCAGTGACGACGGAAGGTGGCGCACTTCTACTGGGCGTCTCCCACACGGTAGCCGAAACTCCCTCGCCTGATCTGGTGCTTGTACCAGGCGGTACAACCACACCGGGCCAAATGGTAGACGACGACGTACTCGAGTGGCTTCGCAAGGTACACGAGGCGACCACCTGGACCGCCTCGGTGTGTACGGGCGCATTGATCCTGGGCGCCGCGGGTATCCTGAAGGGTTTGCCAGCCACAACGCACTGGTACAAGCTGGGCGTGCTCAGGATTATGGGCGCGAAGCCCAAGCCCGATGAGCGCATCGTGCGGTCCGGCAAAGTTGTCACAGCGGCCGGCGTATCAGCAGGTATCGACCTGGCGTTCTGGCTCGCAGGCGAAATTCAGGGTCGCGCGCAGGCCGAAGCAATCCAGCTAGTCATCGAATACGATCCGCGGCCACCGTTCAACGCAGGCCACATGAGCAAAGCCTCCAAAGAGACGCAACAGCTTGCTAAAAGAATGATGGACGATAGCATACCTGGCGACCAACGCCGTCTGGTACCGAAGATCGCCTGGAGACGGGCACTCGATTTGATCCGTACCGGGAAATAGCCTCCAGCTTGTATACATCGCGCGCACTACACCCGTCCGCTGGAGACTTCGAGCGCCGCGCACTCGCTACCAATCGACCACAGAATCGTCCTCGAGATCGTACGATTCCTGGTTGCGCCAATCGTGCCCGATCTTGTCGGCCATGGCATGCTCGTCCAACTCCACACCGAGCCCCGGGCCCTTGGGCAGTTCCAGAAATCCATCGCGAACCTGGAACGGATTTCTGATATAGCCTTCGCCCAGCGACACTTGTTCCTGGCAAAGAAAGTTAGGAATGCTGCATGCGATTTGCACGCCCGCAGCAAGAGAAATGGGCCCGAGAGGGTTGTGGGGAGCGACATCGGCGTAGTAAGCTTCTGCCATTCCTGCAATGAGACGGACTTCAGTTATACCGCCGGCGTGACACAGGTCAGGTTGCAAAATAGTGGCGGCCTTTTTTTCGAGCACCTCGCGAAAACCCCACTTGGTGAACACCCGCTCGCCCGTGGCAATGGGCAGATGTGTACCGCGCGCGATATCCGCCATGACGTCATGGTTTTGGGCTTGGCAAGGCTCCTCGATGAACATCGGGTAATAGGGTTCGTAGGCCTTGATCAGCAGCTTGGCTGTAGCGGGACTGATAGCGCCGTGGAAATCGATCGCGATGTCGACCTCTTTCCCCATGGCCTTCCGGAGATCCGCGAAGACTTCCGCGGCATACTCCACATCGGATTCGGTGAAAATGTATCGATCGCCGCGTGGCTTTCTCTTAGCTACGCCCGTCTTAAAGGCGCTGAAGCCTTGCGCCTGCAGTTTCTTCATCTGATCGGGCCGGCCGGCATGAGCGTAGACGCGAACGCGGTTGCGCATGGGCCCGCCTAGCAGCTCGTAGACCGGCACGCCAAGAGCCTTACCCTTGATATCCCACAGCGCCTGGTCGATACCGCTCAGTGCGCTCGTAAGAATCGGGCCGCCGCGATAGAAAGCGTGTCGATAGATCGCCTGCCAGTGCCTGGCAACGGGGCGCGGGTCTTTGCCCACCAGGTAGGGCTCGATTTCCTTGACAGCTTCCGCGCAGGTTAAAGCCCGGCCTTCGGTGATGGGTTCGCCCAGACCCACGATGCCGGCGTTGGTATGTATCTTCAGAAATAGCCAGCGCGGCTTTACCAGGACCGTCTCAAGCTTCGTGATCTTGAGATTATCTTTCGCGGGTACGGGAGCATTACGGTCTCGCTGCTCCTGCGCGTCCAGAGCTTGCGGTGAGACGGCGCTCAGCCCGACCGCGGAGAAAGCCGCGGCAATAGCTTCGCGCCGATCTAGGTAGGAGTTTAAAAGTGGCAATGTCGGGATACCGAATTTCTTAGGTAACAGCTATCGCTCAAATCATATATCCACACCTCTCGAAAGAAGGGAGTGAATGCCAGCGAGGACCGGCTCGAGCCGGTTGTTCCGGGTTACTTGTGCGATATAACAGTTCTCAGATCGGAATTCATTTGCCTACAAGAACTAAAACACAAGTGCTTGACTATGACAAGATACTGGCAACGCTCAGGCTCGAGCGGGAGCAAATCGAAGAAGCAATCCTGACGATTGAGCGTTTAGCGCGAAGGCATGGCGAGAGCGGGTACGCAGCGCGGGGCGCCGGTGCCAAGGATACGTCGTCCATTCAAAAACGCAGGCCAAGAAAAAAGCGCACTTTGAGCGCCGACGCGCGTAAACGAATTGCCGATGCGACGCGCGCGCGTTGGGCGGCAAAGCGCGCGCAGGCCGAGAAAAAATCGGGACAAAAGAGAGTCGCCAAACAGTCCTGAGGCTGCTCCCTGCTCGGTCAGCAGTGCGAACCAGCGTTTCCGCTTAATTGATCCACAGGTCGCGGTGCGTAAAGTGCAAATGAAAGCGAGGCGCTTTATTCGCCAACGCGTGCAAAAATGTCAGGACCGGACGCGATCACCCGAAATGGGTCGTAGTCGTGCTTTGCGCTGACGAGATCTTCCCAATAGGGACCATAATGCAGCTTCCAATCCTGTCGCGACAAGACGGCAGCCGTAAAAGGGTACAGCGTTCCTCCTAAATCGCGCCCTTGCTCAATGAGAGTCCGGTTTTGAGCTAGCATACGCGGTACATCGTTTCGATCTTTCGATGCACGCAACATAGCAATGCCGAATATGTCCTCTTCATCCGGAGCGCGGAAGAGCGGCCGCTTGAATCGGGAAGTCTTCCACGCAAAAATCTCGATCGTAATAGACTGGCTGGCGCTACTCGGAGTGACCAGGGGCAATGCTCCCTCGAGAAATGCCTCTCCGGCCGAAGCCGGAATTAGTTGTGCGACGGAGGGCTGCCAATCTCGAAACGGTATTTCCCCTAAGCGGTAGAGATACTCCCGGTACGTCGTATCGTTCGTCTGTTCGGCGCCCGGAACGGACCTCAACCCTCCCAACAAGTTCGAGTTGTCAGGTAAGGCGGGAGGCGTGAAGTAGCTGAAGCAATCCAGAAAGTACTGCCAGCCACCAACTTTCGAGGGAACGAGAACACCGACAAATCCATCAAACCGGCCGTCATGGCTTAGTCGAGTCAAGTCTTCCATAAGCGTTCCCAGATCTGAGTAAACGAGCAGGAACTCGCGGACCATTGCGGGAGCGGGCACAAGGCGTATGGTCGCTTGTGTAATGAATCCGCATTGTCCCTGGCCGGCTAAAGCCATCTCGAATAGATTGCGGTTGTGGGACTCAGAGCAACTACGAAGCACGCCATCCCCGGTGACGATCTTCAGGTCGACGATGTTATCCACCTGCACGCCATACCGGAAACTGGTAAATCCAACTCCGCCGATGGAAAGGGTTCCACCTACCGAGAGCGGCATATAGTCGGGCAGCACGGGAGGGGTGAGTCCGTGTTGCAGCGCCGCATCAACCACCGTGCCCCATGATGCACCGGCATCCGCCGTAACCGTTTCCCGGGAAACGGCATGAACTTCATGTAGAGGTCGCATATCGATCACTACGCCTCCTTTGACCTGTGTTTGTCCGAACGGCGAATGCCCGGGACCCCGGGCCACTACACGAAAATCGAATTGGCCGGCGAGTTGAACGATGCGTCGAATGTCCCGGACTGATCCCGGCTTGAGAACGGCCATTGGCATTTCATGTACGATGTTGCCGAAATCCACTGCATATTCAGCCCTGGTTTTGTGATCGGTATAGAGCGTTCCATCGAACCGCAGCCCGCACAGAGCATGGGCGCTTGAGTCATCGAGAATACCTGCTGATGCGCTGCCGGCGGTGAGCGAGCCCGCGGCCAGCGTTTTCGTGAACGCTCTGCGAGAGAGCATCGATTTTACTGAGTTCTGTTGCATCTTTGGTCCTGCGGATTATCTGAAATAGCTGGTCCTTTTAACCGGGCGGCTTGGTGAGTCGCCGTGCCATCCTGATCGTGGTGCTACAAAGTCACGCTGCATGAGCATGGTCTTTCCTTGCCCATCATGCGTCGCGTCGGAGCTAAGTGGCCGTTACCGTGGGTTACAAACTCGTTACGTAACGTAAATCGGGGCGGTTCATCGATCCGAAGTGGCAGAGCAACTCCGCGAGTGCCGCTCAAAGTGACTCAAAGCAGCCCTTTATCCTGCGTCAGGCATCAAGCGATAGACTCGGCAATATGTTTCGTGCGCCGTGGCCGCTTGTTGCAGTTGCCGTGCTCCTCTGCTCCTGCCATTCCGAGCAACCTTCAGCCGCACAATCTGCCGCGAGGCCACAATTCAAACCTCTCAACGTAGTCGTCGTCACCATCGATACGCTGCGCCCCGATCACCTGCACTGCTACGGCTACTCCAAAATTGAAACACCCGCTATTGACGCCCTTGCTGCGCGCGGTGCGCTCTTTGAAAACGCCGTGGCGCAAACCCCGCTCACCCCGCCTTCGCACGCCAGCATCTTCACGGGCCAGTATCCGCCTGCCCATGGCGTCCGCAACACCGGCGGTTTCATTCTGCAATCATCAGCCCGGCCGCTCGCGCGCATTTTGCATGAACAAGGTTGGGACACCGCGGCTTTCGTCAGCTCAGCCGTCTTAAAAAAGACTTTCGGTTTCAATAACGGCTTCGATGTTTACGACGATCAGATGCCGAAGCCCGTCAAAGGCGCCGATACCCGCGAAGATCCCGAACGACGCGGTGCTGACACGGTGGATCGTGCGCTTCACTGGCTCAATCAGCAAAGCGGGAAGCCATATTTTCTCTGGGTTCATCTCTACGATCCCCATTTGCCGTACGATCCGCCCGTCCCGTTTAAGCAGAAATACAGCAACGCGCCATACGACGGCGAAATTGCCTATGCCGATCAGCAACTCGGGCGGCTGCTCGACGCTGTGCAACAAAAGTCCCCGTCCGGGCAGACCATCGTAGCGGTCCTTTCCGACCACGGCGAAAGTCTCGGCGAGCACGGCGAATACACGCACGGGATTTTTCTCTACGATTCCACTCTGCGCATCGTATTCGTTATGGCCGGTCCAGGCATTCCCGCCAGCCTGCGTGTGAAGCAGCAGGCGCGCAGTGTGGATTTTCTTCCGACTGTGCTCGCGACGCTCGGCGCAGCGCCTGCCTCCAACGTGCAAGGCGTAAATCTTGCACCGTTCTTTTCCGGCAGCACCGCCGGCACCGATATTTCTTACGAAGAAACGCTCTACCCCAAACTCAGCATGAACTGGGCTGAGCTGCGCGCCATCCGCACAAATAGGTGGAAATACGTGCGCGCTCCAAAACCTGAGCTGTACGACCTCGCAGCCGATCCGCAGGAAATGCACAATCTGGTTCGCGAACATCCCGAACAGGTGCAGAAGTTCGAAGCGCAACTGAATCACATCGCCCCTGCTACCGAAAAGGTAGAAACCAATCTTGTCGATCAACGGCTCACGGAGCAACTGCGCTCGCTCGGCTATCTCTCCGGATTCGCCCCGCGCACCTATCGACTAAACGGACAAGGGGTTGACCCGAAAGAGCGCGTCGCGGTCCTCAAGCTGCTCTATCTGGCCGAAGAGGCTCCTGGGGCGATCAGCGAAGGCCGCCGCATCCAGTTGCTTGAGCAAGCGCTGGCGCAAGACCCGCTGAGCCCCTCTCTGTACTATCAGCTTGGCAGCCAGTTCGAAAAAACCGGTCAACAGGAAAAGGCCCTCGCGCTGTACCGGAGCGCGTTAAGTAAAGGAGTGGAAAACGGCCGTCTGCATTCCCGCATCGCCGATTTGAGCTTGCGCAAGGGCGATAAAGACACTGCCATCGCCGAATATGAGAAAGCGGCACAGTTCAATCCGTCCGATCTCGAAAGCCAGAATAATTTGGCCATGGCGTATCTCGAAAAAGGACGTCTCGCCGATGCCGAGCGTGTATTTCACTGGATTCTTACCACCGATCCCCAAAATGCCGCAGCCAACAATGGCCTCGGTCTCACCGCTGTGCAAAAGCACGACGCCGCTGCGGCGCAGGCGTATTTCGAAAAGGCCGCGCAACTCGATCCCGAGCTCGTCGAAGTGCAGATGAATCTTGGTCTGCTCTACGAAATGACCGGCGATCGCGCACGTGCCCGGCAATCCTTCGAAACGTTTCTCGCAAAGGCGTCGCCCGCGCAGTACGGCAGCCTGATTCCGAAAGTAAAGCAGGAAATCGCAAGCCTGCAATAGACATGTTGCTGCCGCTTCTGCTCTTTGCTGCTTCTTGCCCGGCGAATGCTGCCGCAGCGGAGGAGCAGGGCCGTGCCGCTCTCTCGCATCGGGATTACGCAGCCGCAATCGGGCATTTGAAAGAAGCGCAAACCGCGTGTCCGAACGAAAACACCATCGCGCTCGAACTTGCCAACGCTTATTTCATGTCGCAGCACTTTGGGGCCGCAAAAGGTATCGTCGCCCGCGTGCTCGCCATCGAACCGGCTAATCCCGCCGCTCTCGAACTCAGGGGCAACGTGCAATTCCTCGAAGGCGAGACGCAAGCTGCCATCGCTACCTTCATCGATCTGCTCGAAAAGCACCCCGACAACAAGGAGGCTCCCTATATGCTGGGTCGTATTTACTACCAGCAGGGCTCGCTCGATCAGGCCATCGGACAGTTCGAACGCGCCCTCAAAGTCGATCCGCGCTCCTACAAAGCATACGACGGGCTGGGGCTCTGCTACCAGGCGAAGAGCGAAAACGATCGCGCTATTCGCCATTTCCTCACCGCCATCAAGCTCGCCGCCGCCGATCGCCCCGACTACGACACTGCCTTCGCCGATCTGGCGGAGCTGCTTTTAAAAGCAGGCGATGCCGAAAAAGCCTTCGGCGCCGCATCGAACGCCGCCGATCGCAACCCATATTCGGCCCGGAATTTCTACTTGGGCGGACGCGCGCTCGAACGCCTCGACAAAATGGAGCTCAGCGTGAACTGGCTTGAACGTTCCGCCGCCTTGGACCCAAGCTACCCCGAGCCGCAGTATGCCTTAGCGCGCATCTATCGCCGGTTGGGTGAAACAAGTAAGGCGGAACAGGCGCAGCAAAAATTTCTCGCGGCTAAAGCGAAAACGAAACGAATGGGGCCCATGTAAACACCATGCTTCTGCGACGGATTTCCATCGCCGCCATCACCTTGACGACGTGCCTCGCCGCCGCACGTCCCGGTGACTTCCGCGTGATCGGACCGGGTGGAGGCGGAGCGATGTTTCACCCGACTATCAGCCCGCACGATGCAAACACGGTCCTCGTCGCCTGCGATATGACCGGCGCCTACATCACCCACGATGCCGGCCGTTCCTGGCGCATGTTCAATCTGCGCGGTGTCGTGCACTTCTTCGCCTTCGATCCCGTCGAGCGCAACACCATCTACGCGGGTGCAACCGGCCTCTGGCGCAGTAGCGATGGCGGGGAAACCTGGCGGCTTGTCTATCCAAAGCCCTCGGCCATCCGCGCCATTCGCATGAATTCCGATCACGCCGAAGAGGAAATTCTTGCCGACCCCGATCCGTTGGGCAGCATCACTGCGTTGGCCATTGATTCCTCCGATTCGCGCAAACTGTATGTCGCCGCCGGTAATAAACAGCAGCGTGCGTTCTTCGCCTCAAATAATGGTGGTGAGTCGTGGGAACGCCGCGCAACGCTTTCCGAGCCGCCGCTCAGAATGTGGGTCGATCCGTTTTCACATCGCATCTACGCCGCTGCTAAACATTCCATTGCAGCCTTAACCGGAACTGCAGTGACTGTAGAAAAATCGCCCGCGAATGCAAGTTTTATCGACGTATCGGCCGGCTTCGCAGCCAACGCGCAGCCGACCTTTTATGGCATCACAGAAAGAAGCGCGTTCGTCTCGCACGATGCCGGGAGCACCTGGCAGCAATGCCAATTGCCTGGAAATGGCGGGGACTTTCGGGCCGTTGCAACCAGCCTGCGTCATCCGAAAGTGGCCTATCTTTCCTACAGTGAACTTGCAATCGATGCTCGACCGTGGCTCGGCGTGGCCAAGACCGTCGATTCCGGCGCGCACTGGTCTCTTGTGTGGAAGGACGGCGACGTGCTCGACCCGCATGTGCACGATGCCTGGATCGCGCCGCTTCTCGGCCCCGGTTGGGGCGGCAATCCCTTTGCTCTCGGCGTTGCCGAACAGAATCCGGAAATCTGCTACGGCACCGATGACGGCCGCACCATGCAAACCGTCGATGGCGGCCGAAGCTGGAACGCCGTTTACTCGCGCCGTGCCCCGAATGGTGCATGGACTTCAACCGGCCTCGACGTCACCACGAACTACGGCATTCACTTCGACCCGTTCGACCGCAATCGTCAGTTCATCACCTATACCGATATCGGCCTGTTCCGCAGCGAAGATGGCGGCCGCTCCTGGCAGAGTTCGATTAAGGGCGTTCCGCGTGAGTGGCGCAACACAACCTACTGGATCGAGTTCGATCCCGTTGTGAAGAACCGCATGTGGAGCGTCAACAGCTACACGCACGATCTCCCGCGTCCAAAGATGTGGCGTCAGGCGTCGCCCGATAGCTACCGCGGTGGTGTTTGCCGCAGCGACGATGGCGGCCGCACCTGGATTAAGAGCAGCGAGGGCATGCCCGAAACCGCGGCCACGCATATCCTGCTCGATCCAACCAGCCGGCCCGCCTCGCGCACGCTCTACGTCGCAGCCTTCGGACGCGGCGTCTATAAAAGCACGAACGGCGGCAAGACCTGGGATGTGAAAAATAGCGGCATTGCCGGGCCGCAGCCGTTTGCCTGGCGGCTCGCCCGCCGCGAAAACGGAACGCTCTTCCTTGTTGTTGCTCGCCGCTCGGAAGATACTCCCGGCGCTTTGTACCGTTCGGATGACGGCGCCGAAACATGGCGACCAGTTTCGCTGCCGCAAGGCGTGACCGGACCAAACGGCCTAACAGTCGACCCGCACTCCCAGCGCCTCTATCTCGCCGCTTGGGCGCGTCCCGCCGGCATGCACGGCGAAGGCGGAGGCATCTACCTCTCAGATGACGACGGCGCGAGCTGGCGTCATATCCTCCATCGTGACCAGCATATCTACGACGTCACCATCGATCCGCATAATCCGGACATTCTCTACGCCGCGGGCTTTGAATCCTCCGCCTGGCGCTCTACCGATCGTGGCAAGCACTGGTCGCGCATTCCGGGATTCAATTTCAAATGGGGCCACCGCGTTATTCCCGATCCCGCCGACGCCAACAAGATCTACGTCACCACCTTCGGCGGCAGCGTCTGGCATGGCGCGGTGAACGGCCGGCCCGCTATCCTCGATATCGCCACGCCCGAACTACATTAATTGCGTTCGCATCCGGCTGCTGAACAACGCTATTTCGAAGCCCAATACGCCCGGTGTCCGATGTAGTCCGGGTCCGGCAAATTTGCCTGAATGATGCGACGCAAAGCGAGAATGTCCAGTTCGCCGGACTTTTGATACAGCACTTTGCCCTCGGGAGAAAGCAGCATGGTGTACGGCACGCCCGAATCCCACGCCGGATCGAACGCGGCTTGCAGAGCATAGGTGTCGGTCGAACCGAAAAGGAGATTCCGCCCCGAGGCGTGCTGCCTTTCGAGCATCTTCATAACTCCTTCACGCTCATCCGGCAGATTGGCCGCCACCATGACCAGGTCGAAATCTCGCAAACGGTACATACGATAGGTTGTCTCGAGGTCCGGAAATTCGTGAATGCACGGTCCGCACCACGTCGCCCAGAAATTCACCAGCAGCACCTTGCCGGTCGGATTCGATCGCAGCTTTTTCAAGTCCTCCGCGGATGCCATCTCCAGCCGCACGGGTTCTGCTTCGATTCGTTTCATCTCTTCCTGGCGGTCCGCTTCCTTTGATATCCATTTGGTCGAGCAGCCGAACACGCCCGTATGCGCCACCAGGACAGGCTTATCCGCCAGCAGCGCCTCGATCGCGTTACGCGCATCCTGTGTTTTTACCAGCGACTCGCGCTGGCTGTTATCCACGCGCCCTTCATAGCGCAGCTTCCGTTCTTTATCGAAGATGAAAACGTGCGGCGTCGCTTTCGGGCCATACTGACGCGCTACCGCTTGCGTGTCGCCGTCATAGAGATAAGGAAAATTGAAATGCCGGTATTCCGCGCGGATCTTCATTTCGTCCAGGCTGTCGCTCACATCTGTGTAGCCCAGTTCGTCGAGCCGCACCGCGTTCGGATTATTCGGCTCAATGGCAACCAGAGCAACGTCACGCCCGCGATAATCGTCAGCCAGCTTCTTTATGCGGCTCTCATATAGCTGGGCGGTGGGGCAATGATTACAGGTGAAGACAATCACAAGCACTTTGCTGGCTGCGTAGTCACTTAGCTTGTGCACTTTGCCGTCGATCCCCGGCAGCGCGAAATCAGGCGCCGCTGCACCCAGCCCCAAGGTGGGATGTGCCTCCTCGGCAAACGCCGCCAGTGACAGTGCGAAAAAAACGAAAAACCGCAGCATGAAAGGCAGCTTATCTCATCTCTTTCGCGCATTCGCTTCGGTGGGCCGCCGGTAATGCGGAACGTTGCTCAAACGGACAACGGCCGCGGCCGCCGTATAACTCACAATCGACTTTTCCGAATGCATCGCCGGTTCGATCTCTTTCAGCGCTGCCGGGTCTCCCCGTTTCGCGAGCGCCCGCAGCGCCGCTACTTTTACCGGATCTTTGGCATCGTAGGATGCCTGTATCAATGCTTTCTCTGTCGCGGGATCGGGATCGTTTGCCAGTGCGATAGCGGAAACCACCAGAAGGTTGTTATTGGCAGACTCGTTTTGCTTCAAGTAGTAATACGCGCCGATTCCGATGCCGCTGTAGGGAACGAATCCCAGCGCTTCTTCAATCCCCATCCTCTCGAGGTTTTTCTTATCTTTTAATCCCGCGAGAATTCCGCCTCCGGCTTTGCGCGTGCCGGTCAGAATTTCGTAATAAATTTCGTAACCTTCCGGATCGTTGAACTTTTTGAGCACAGCCGCAATCGCCATCAGCTCCTTACCGCCTGCAGTCTCGAGCAGCGCCTTGATTTTTGGCAGTGATGCTCGCGCATCCATATCTCCAAGAGCGGTCACGGCCGCCAATCGGACAGCCGGGTTTGAATCCTGCAACGCCTCCTCGGCCGCCCTTACCGCCTTGGGTTCGTCCGGCAATAAATCCAATGTCGCAACCGCCAGCGCCCTCTTTTCGCCGCTCTTTTCGTGCGTGCCCGCGAGCAGAATGGTCCAGGCATTGTCGCTATAATCGCCGGCTGTAACACGAGCGTTCCCAAGCGCAAGGAGAGAAGCCAGGACCAGGAATCCTACTGGCGTTATTGCGCGCACCGCAACCGATGGAAACTGCACGCCTTGAGTATACGAGCGAAAATATGCTCCGGCATGCCGCCCGATACGAAATAGTTTTGAGCCTGACAGAATCGAACCTCAGGAGGCAAAGCAAAAATAGAATGAGTGATGTCACAGATGTGCTGAACAACCTGATCGAAACGGCAAAGGATGGGGCGGAAGGTTTCAAGGCAGCCGCTGAAAAGGTGAAAGACCCTTCGCTTAAGACGCTTTTTGCCAGGTTCGGTCTGGAACGTGCGTCCTACGTAAAGGAACTGCAAGGCCTGGTAGGTTCGCTCGGCGAAAAACCATCTGAGCACGGCCATGTAGCCGCTAGCCTGCATCGTGGATGGATGAACTTGAAAGAGGCGTTGTCCAAGGACGAGGACACCGCCATTATCAACGAGGCCGAAGCGGGCGAGGATGCTGCGAAAAAAGCATATGCGGAAGCGCTCGAAAAGCCGCTGCCGCTCAACGTAAAGACGATCGTGCAACGCCAGTGCAATGGCGTACTGGAAGCCCACAACACGGTTAGTAATCTGAAGCATTCGCGTCAGGCCGCGAAAGCTTAAACCGAAGGTGAAGTAGGGTCAGTCCTCGGCGCTCTCTATTGTTTTTGGCTGCACAATGCGCACCGACTCGCCATCTACCAGCGAGTCGGGCGGATTGGCCACAATGCGTGCGTCTTCGCTCAGGCCCGCAAGTACTTCGACGGTGTTGCCGAAATCTTTCCCAAGTGTCACTGCAACGAAGTGCACATGGTTGCTCGCGTCCACCACCGGAATTCGCAAACCTTGCGAGCGAAAAATCAGCGAAGTAGAAGGGATGATCAAAGCCGGACTAGCCGCGCGGATCTTAAAGTGGATCTCCGTGTAAGCGCCGGGAAACAGTACTCCGCTCGGATTCGCCGCGTCCACCTCCACGTTCAGTGTGCGTGTAGCAGGGTCAATAGCGCGCGCTGTGCGCACCAGTGTTCCGGGAAACCGCCGTCCGGGCATTTCGGGAAACGTCAGCTCCGCCGCCAGGCCGGGCGTCGTCTCGTGCGAATACGCCTGCGGCACCTGCACGAAGACGCGTAGCTTGTCGATAGCCGCAATATGGAACAATTCGCGCGTCGGACCGCCCGCAGAACCGGAATCGATCAATTGGCCGATATCGGTATTACGCGCCGTGATAACACCGTCAAACGGCGCATAAATTTTTTCAAAATCGACCATCTGCTGCAGCCGTTGCACGTTGGCTTCGGCAGAACGCACGCTTGCCGTGCGCGCAGCCGCAGTTTGTACGGCATTGTCTACGTCTTGCTTGGCAACCGAATCCGTCTTGAAGAGATCCACATAGCGTTTAGCGGTGATTTGCGCTAGTTCGAGATTGGCCTGATCGGTGCGTAAATCTTCCCTTGCTTGCTGAAGCTGCCGGTCCACCTCGGGACTCTCGATTTCGGCCAGTAATTGCCCTTTCTTCACGTGCGCGCCGATATCGAAATACCAACGGCGCACGTATCCGTTCGTCCGCGCGTAGATGGGTGCATCGATAAAGGCCTGAATATTGCCCGGTAGCACGAGTTGTTCAGCCGGATTGCCGCGTTTGGGCTGCACAACGCCGACTGCTGGTTGTGCCGCGCGATCCGTCTCCTCGCGCAATGCCTGGCGCGCGCGCACGCGCGGAAGAATGCCCGCAATAATCAGTGCCGCCGCGATCAGAGCGACCAGCAGCAGCCCTAACACGATGCGAAAACGCAGAACCGTTCTGCTCACGAAGCCTTTCGTCGCCTTCCATGCAGAAAACTGAAAAAAACGGGAACAAAAAACAGTGTCGCGGCGGTTGCAAACAGCAGTCCTCCGATGACTGCGCGTCCGAGAGGCGCGTTCTGTTCCGAGCCCTCGCCCAATCCGAGCGACATCGGCAGCATACCGATAATCATCGCCAGCGCAGTCATTAATACCGGACGAAAACGCGTAAAACCCGCCAGCACTGCCGCATCCGCCGCGCTATCCATGTCAGGCAACTGCTCTTTAGCGAAACTCACGACCAGGATGCTGTTCGCCGTCGCAACTCCCATGCACATGATCGAACCGGTGAGCGCCGGAACGCTTACCGTCGTGTGCGTCAAAAACAAAAACCACACAATACCCGCCAGCGCCGCCGGCAGCGCCGAAATGATAATGAGCGGATCGAGCCAGGATTGGAAGTTGATGACAATAAGCATGTAGACCAGAGCGATCGAGAACAGCAAACCCGCGATCAGGCCGATAAATGAGCTGCGCATGGTGTCCACCTGCCCGCGCAGGACAATACGCGAGCCGCGCGGCAGCGATTTACGCTCCTTGGTCAGTACATCGTCAAGCTGCCTCGACACACTGCCCAGATCGGTACCGTCCACCGAGCCGTACAGATCGATTACCGGCGCGATGTTGTAATGCGAAACCGTCCCAAGTCCCTGCCCGCGGCGAATGCTCGCCACGTTGGTCAGAATCTGAAACGGCGCACCGCCTCCCGCCACCGGAATATTTTTCAGATCGCTCAGCGAATCCATGTCGTATTGCGGGGTCTGCGCGGCAATATCGTAGGTGACGCCGCTCTTCGGGTTTAGCCAGAACGTCGGGGATGTCTGGAAACTGCCGCTGAGCGCGACGAGCAGATTGCTGGCCACCTCGCGCGCGCTGTAGCCCACAAGCTGCGCCTTCGTCCGGTCGACATTCACAAACAGCTTGGGCTGGTTGAACGGCTGCTGTATGCGCAGGTCGCTGATACCCGGTATGTATTTCACTCGCTCGCGCAGCCGGTCCGCAAAAAGCCGGTTTGCCTCCAGCGCCGGCCCTACGATCTGCACATCGATCGGTGCCGGCAGCCCGAAGTTCAGAATCTGCGTCACCATGTCCGCCGGTAAGAAATAAAACGTCACGCCCGGAAACTCCTCGGGCAGCTTTTCCCGCAGCTTGCGAATGTAGTCGATCGTCGGCCGGTGCTTCTCTTCTAACGACACCTGGATATCCGCGTCCGCCGGACCGATCGCGCCCGAATTGCTGTACGACGTGTTGATACCGCTGTAGGGCAGCCCGATATTATCCAGAATGTTCTCCAGCTCGCTTGCCGGAATCAGCTCGCGAATGCTGGTATCGATGCGGTCGCAAAGCTTGGCGGTCTCTTCGATGCGCGTTCCTGTCTGCGCCCTCAGATGCAGCTTGAACTGTCCCGCGTCAATGGTCGGGAAAAAGTCCTCGCCGAGCCACGGAAGCAGACCCACAATTGAGCCGATGGAAGCGGCAAAAAAAAGGATCGTGAACAGAACCGGGCGTGCGACTGCCCCCGCGAGCAGTGTGCGATAGCCGAGCCGGAAACGTTCGAAACCGTTCTCGAACATCTGCTGCATGCGCACGAAGGGGTTCCGCTTGTCGGCATGCGCGATCGCCTCATGATGCGAGTGTCCTTTGAGCAGGTACTTTGCAAGCGTCGGCACCAGCGTTCGCGACAGTACGTAGGAGGCAAGCATTGCAAACGAAACCGCCTCCGCCAGAGGAACAAACAGGTAGCGCGCCACGCCCGTCAAAAAGAACATCGGTACAAAAACGATGCAGATGCTGATGGTGGAAACGAACGCGGGCACCGCGATCTGGGCCGCTCCGTCCAGAATCGCCTGCTCAATCTCTTTGCCCATCTCGAAATTGCGATTGATATTCTCGATCTCCACCGTCGCATCGTCCACCAAAATGCCGACTGCCAGCGCCAGCCCGCCGAGCGTCATGATGTTGATCGTTTCGCCCAGCGCGCTCAGCAGAAACAGCGAGCACAAAATCGACAGCGGAATAGAAACCGCGATAATCAGGGTGCTGCGCCAGCTTCCCAGGAACACCAGGATCATGAAGGCTGTCAGGCAAGCTGCAATCAGCGCCTCGCGCACCACGCCGCTGATGGATGCGCGCACGAAAATCGATTGATCGGCAATTGGCGTCACCCGCAGTTCCGGCGGTAGCGAGGCCAGCACCGTCGGCAGCAGCCGTCGAATGCCGCGCACAATATCGAGCGTCGATTCGTCGCCCGATTTCAGCACAGACATCAGCGCGCCACGAATCCCGTCCGAGCGCACCATGTTCGTCTGCGGCGGATAGCCGTCCCGTACATGCGCCACATCCCGCACATAAATCGTCGCCCCGTTCTGCGAGCGGATTGGCAGATTGTTCAACTCCGCCACCGTCTCCGGACTACCGCGCATCTCCACGTCGTATTCGAGCGGCCCGATCTTTGACGTGCCCGCCGGCAGGATCAGGTTCTGCGCGCCCAACGCGTTGACCACGTCTGACGGCCCCAGTCCCTTAGCCTGCAGGGCCGGCATGTTCAGATCCACCTGCACCTGCCGCTGTTTGCCGCCGTAGAGATTCGGAATCGCGGTGCCGGGTACCGTCACAAGCTGGGGACGGATAAAATTCGAACCCAGATCGTAAAGCTGCTGTTCGCTAAGCCCCTTTCCCGACATCGCAAGCTGCAGAATGGGGACGGTCGACGCATTATATTCAATGATCAGCGGCGGCGTCGTGCCCGGCGGAAGCTGTCGCAACTGCGTCTGTGAAATCGCCGTGACCTGTGCGATGGCCGTGCTGATATCGACATGCGGCTGAAAGAAAATTTTCACCACGGCTCTGCCGTTCATCGACTGCGATTCCACGTGCTCGATATTGTTTACTGTCGTAGTCAGCGCGCGTTCCGTGATGTAAACGATGCGCTCGGACATATCCTGCGCCGAGAGGCCGTTATAGCCCCACACCACGCTCACCACCGGAATATCGATGTTCGGGAAAATATCCGTCGGCGTCCGCTTGATCACAACGGGCGCAAGAATAAACAGCATCAACGCAAGCACGACAAACGTGTAAGGTCGCCGCAGCGCCAGGCGAACGATCCACATAGAAGTCTCATTACAGCAAACGGGGCCTCAGGCCCGCGCCGGCTGCTCGCTTGATCCTTTCGCCCGGGCGGAACGGCTCTTGCGTATCCAGTTAAGAACGGAGAGCGCGCTCCCGATCAGGCAGATCGCCGTAAAAACATACATGAAAATTTTGAAAGCGCCGGAATCCGCGATGTGCAGAATTGTGTGCCCGAATTTAATCGCAAGCGCTCCCAGTATCAGGAAACGCGTGGCCCGGCTCGCCGCCACCAGCATCAGCAGCCGTTTGCGCGGGTAATCGAGCGCGCTGTTCACAGCCACCGCCATCGTGAAAGGAAAAGGAGGGGGCGCCAGGCATGCCAGTACCAAAGCCTTTCCGCCGTGCTGGGTGATCTTTTTCTGCAGATACGCAAAGCGCCGCTGGCCAACTACTTTCGTAACCCCGCTCTCTCCCAGCTTGCGAGCGATTCCGTCGAGTAAATACACGCCCACCGTCGAGCCGCAGACCGCCGAAAGAACATAGAAGAGATACCCTTCGTGTTTGCGCGCCGTGAGCGCCACTACCAGCAGATCGTTCCCGAACGGCAAAAATAGGAACGACGAATCGAGCACGCCCATCACAAACGGCCCGAAATAGCCGAGTTGCAGCAGGAACCGTAACAGGTGATGGAACACGCGCGGCAAGTGGCTCTCTTAATTCACGGAAGTCATGTTTAAAAGGAGATGCAACCCTCGGCCGGATTGTTGCTGTGATAACGTTTTCTGTGATCGGGAGGTTACATGAAGGTCTTTCACCCTGTGCCAATGGCGGCGCTGGCGCTGTTGGGGGTTGCCGGAATCGGCGCTTTGAGTCATCTGAAGGCGCAGGCGCCCAAGCTCGCGCCCAAAGGCATGGCGCATATCCTCGTTGTTTCCCAAACCAAGGGCTTTGAGCACGATTCAGTCCCCAATGCCATGGCCAGCATCTGGCGCATGGGCCACGATACCCGGCTCTGGGAAGCCACCCTGCGCACCGATACCGAGCTGATTACCAAGACAGAAGCGAAAGAGTTTAAGAGCCGCAACGCCAAAAACCTGAACTACTTCGATGCTTTGATCTTCGCCAGCACTACCAGCGAGCTCGACCTCACTGACGAGCAGAAAGCGGCCATGATGTCCTTCATTAAAGATGACGGCAAAGGTTTCGTCGGCGTCCATGCCGCGCTCGATACCAACTATAAATGGCCCGAGTACGGAGAGATGATCGGCGGCTGGTTCGATCAGCACCCCTGGATGACCTTCAATGCCCCCATCATCCTCGAGGATCCGAACTTTCCCGCTGTGCGCCATTTCCCGCACGAGTTCGTGAAGCGCGATGAAATTTACCAGGCGAAGTCCTGGTCGCGCGACAAGGTAAACGTGCTGCTCAGTCTCGACGCCTCCAAACTCGATTACAATAACAATCCGCGCATTCACCGCGAGGACCACGATTTCGCAGTCGCCTGGTCGAAGATGTACGGGAAAGGCCGCGTCTTTTACTCCACGCTCGGTCACACCGAGGAATCCTGGGACGATCCCGACATTCAGAAGATGTACTTCGAAGCGATTAAGTGGGTGCTCGGCTACACCGAAGGCGGCACGGCCTCCCATCCTAAGCCGGGAATGTAGCTGAATCCGGGCGGCTCGAGCGCGATCGCCTCACCGATAACGAACTTTTTCGGACCGCGCTACAACAGATGCAGGCCCACCGTGCGAAAGCGCATCGCCGTCGATACAGGAGGAACGTTTACCGATTTCGTGCTGCTGGATGAGCGCGGCTTCCGTGTGCATAAGGTACCTTCAACGCCGGATGACCCGTCGCGCGCTGTCGTCAGCGGCATTCGCGAGTTGCTTCAGACGCAGGCACAAGAGGTTATCCACGGCTCGACCGTTGCCACCAACGCACTGCTGGAAAGAAAAGGCGCGCGGATCGCGTTCGTCACCACTGCCGGATTTGAGGATATCCTGTACATCGGGCGCCAGGCGCGAGCGCAGTTATACCGTTTGTTCGGCGAGACGCGCAGAGCACTGGTCGAATCGCGGCTGAGCTTTGGCGTTCGAGAACGCGTCGCTGCCGATGGCCAGGTAATTGAGCCATTAACGGATTCGGAGATCTGCCGTGTGGTGGAACAGCTGCGCGCGGCAAAAGTGGAAGCCGTTGCCATCTGTTTGCTTCATTCCTATGCATTTCCCGAGCATGAGCAAAGGCTCGCCCGCGCCTTCGCCCGGGCACAATTTCAGGTGGCGGCATCGCACGACCTGCTTCCCGAATATCGGGAATACGAGCGTGCCAGCACGACCGTTGTCAACGCCTACGTTGCCCCGGTCATGTCGAAATATCTCACGCGTCTCGAGCAGCATTTGCCGGCCGATGTACTCCGCGTGATGCAATCCGCCGGAGGATTCCTTTCCGCGGCGGAGGCAGCGCGCGAGGCGGTTCGAACTCTGCTTTCGGGACCGGCAGGAGGCGCCGTCGGCGCCCTGCACCTGGCGCGAGAATCCGGTTTTGATCGCGTTATCGGATTCGATATGGGCGGAACATCGACAGATGTCACGTTGCTCGATGGCGCATTACCGCTCACATCCGAATCTGCGGTTGACGGTTGCCCGATCCGGCTTGCATCGCTCGATATTCACACGGTTGGCGCGGGTGGCGGCTCCATTGCATGGGTCGATGACGGCGGAGCGCTGCGAGTGGGACCGCAGAGCGCCGGCGCCGTGCCGGGACCCGCTTGCTACGGCTCGGGCGACGAGCTTACTGTGACCGATGCGAACCTGCTGCTCGGACGAATCGCTCCCGAGTTCTTCCTCGGGGGCCGCATGAAGCTGGATTTGAACCGGGCCCGGCGCGTGGCACAGGTCGCCTCTGCGAACCTGCAGCTCAGCGTTGAAGAGCTGGCGCAAGGAATCGTTCGCGTTGCAAATTCCAATATCGAGCGGGCGCTGCGCGTTGTATCTGTCCAGCGCGGTTACGACCCGCGCGATTTCGCGCTCCTTGCGTTCGGAGGCGCTGGCGGCCTGCATGCTTGCGAACTGGCCGGGTCGCTCGATATTCGCACGGTGCTCATTCCGGAGCACGCGGGCGTCCTTTCTGCGCTCGGTATGCTGCTCGCCGACTACACGAAGCAATACTCGCGCGCTCTGTTGCGCCGGCTGGATTCGATCGCTGAGGACGAGTTGGATGGCCTGTTCGAACCGATGATGAGAGCGGCCCGCGACGATCTTCATGCCGGCGGCTTCTCGGACAACTCGCCGGATCTCCAACGTTCGCTCGATATGCGCTACATTGGCCAGTCATATGAAATTACCGTGCCCTTTGCGCCTGGCTATCGTGTCAGCTTCGACGACATGCATCAGCGAAGATACGGTTATCACGATACGAAACGGCCCTGCGAGATTGTCAATTTACGTTTGATTGCGACCGGTCGGGTCGAAAGGCCGCAGCTTGTGCGCCGTCCTGTTACAAACCAAATTGCGACACCGCTTCGCATGACCGAAACTGTGTTCAAAGGCATCGTCCATTCAACAGCTTTGTTCGCTCTGGATACATTACTGCCCGGCATGTCGGGCGCCGGCCCGGCCATCGTAGCCGGCGCGCAATCGACCGTCGTCGTCCCGCCCGAATGGCAGTTCACGGTTGATCCGATCGGCACGCTCGTGCTTACGTCGAGGCCGCAATGAATCCCGTTGAGTTCGAAATTTTCAAGAACCTGTTCGTCTCCGTGGCAGAGGAAATGGGTGAAACACTGAAACGCACCAGCTTTTCGCCCAACATCAAAGAACGGCTCGACTACTCTTGCGCGATTTACGATGCGCAAGGGCGGACGATCGCGCAAGGGGATCACATGCCCGTACACCTGGGCGCCATGCCACTCTCCGTACGCGCCGCCATCGACCACTGCACGATGGAGCCGGGCGACGCGGTCGTATTGAATGATCCGTTTCAAGGCGGAACGCACCTGCCCGATATCACTCTGGTGTTGCCCGTGTTTGTTCCAGCGTCGGAGAAGCCCGCCTTCTTTGTTGCCAATCGGGCTCATCACTCCGACGTCGGCGGAATGACGCCGGGTTCCATGCCTCTGGCAAGCGAACTGTATCAGGAGGGGCTGATTATTCCTCCCGTAAAGCTCGTTCGGCGCGGCGCGGTCGTGAGCGACATAGCGTCGCTCATTTTGGTGAACGTGCGCACGCCCGATGAACGCGAGGGCGACTTAACGGCGCAGATCGCAGCCAATCGAACTGGCGAGAACCGGCTCGTACAGATCGTGCTGCGAAACGGCTTACCGGTTGTGGCAGAGTACGCAGCGGCTGCCCAGGATTATTCGGAACGCGTGATGCGGAGCGCAATATGCAACATTCCCGATGGCGAGTACTCGTATCAGGACTCGCTGGACGATGACGGTTTTCGCAAAGGGCGAGTTCATCTTCGCGTTTCGATCCGCATCGACAGTGGTCAGGCCCGGGTCGATTTCACTGGCACTGATCCGCAAACAAGCGGAGCCATCAATGCCAATTATGCGATTACGCTTTCGGCCACGCTCTACGTCTTCCGCTGCCTCATACAACAGGACGATGTTCTCTATAACGACGGCATCGCGCGACCGATCCAAGTAATTGCTCCGAGCGGAACGGTAGTGAACGCGCTTCGCCCTGCGGCCGTTGCGGGCGGCAACGTGGAAACATCCCAGCGCATAACAGACGTCGTGCTGGGGGCGTTGGCGAAGGCTCTGCCGGATCGCATTCCGGCGGCCAGTCAGGGCACGATGAACAATATCACGATCGGGGGGATCGACCGCAGGACAGGCCGGCCGTTCGCATATTACGAAACGATCGGCGGCGGCATGGGCGCCGGACCGGGCGCGCACGGATTGAGTGGTGTGCACACGCACATGTCCAACACCCGCAATACTCCGGTTGAAGCGATCGAGCATTACCTCCCGGTTCGTATCCGTCAGTATCGTCTGCGCGCGCGTAGCGGCGGCGCCGGAATGTTCAAAGGGGGAGAGGGGATCGTGCGTGAATACGAGATGCTGGACCACACTTCCGTCACGATACTCAGCGACCGTCGTGAGCAGCCCCCGTACGGCGCCAATGGAGGAAAGCCGGGACAGGTCGGGTGCAACACGCTGATACGCTTCAATGGCTCCGAAGAGCCGCTTCCATCCAAGACGCAGGTGAATCTCGAAGCCGGTGACCGGCTCCGCATCGAGACGCCGGGCGGAGGCGGGTTTGGAGTAGCTGATTAAACCGGCGCTTGAGTGGTTTACGCAGGCCCCGAAGCCCGCCAGGCGCGCACTGCTGGCCGCAGCGCTCGGCTGGATGCTGGATTCCTTCGACGTCATGTTGTATTCGATGGTGCTTGGCCCGTTGATGAACGATTTGGCCATCAGCAAAACAGCGGCAGGAGCAATCGGTTCCCTCACGCTGGTTGCCGCGGCTGCGGGCGGGCTTGCCTTTGGCGTAGTTGCGGACCGGCACGGCCGCGTTCTTGCGCTGCGCTGGAGCGTCATCATTTACGCCATCTTTACGGCGGCTTGTGGTCTTGCCCAGAACCTGACCGAGTTGCTGGCGTTTCGCGTCCTGCTCGGACTCGGCATGGGCGGCGAGTGGGCCTGCGGAGCGGCGCTGGTTTCGGAAACCTGGCCCGCGCGCGACCGGGGTAAAGCGTTGGGGCTTATGCAAAGCTCATGGGCCATCGGCTATGCGCTCGCCGCATTGACTTCGGCGCTCGTGTTGCCTCTCGGCGGATGGCGAGTCGTCTTCTTTGTGGGCCTCGCGCCGGCGCTGCTCACGATCTGGATGCGTCGCAGCGTAAAGGAGCCGGACGCATGGAGTTCATCTAGGCCGCTGGTGAAAGCGCCGCTCTCCCAGTTTGCGGACCTTTTCCGCGATCGCCTCGGCCGGTTTACGATCGCGATCACTCTGATGAATGCCTGCGCGCTGTTCGCCTGGTGGGGATTCAATCTGTGGATTCCGGCGTATCTTTCCCTGCCCGAAACTCAGGGAGGGCTGGGCAGGCCGGCTCATGTTATGACGGCCCTCATTCTCGTGATGCAATTCGGCATGTGGCTGGGCTATGTGACGTTCGGCATCGTCAGCGATAGCGTCGGCCGGAAACCGAGCTATATTTTCTACCTTGCATCCGCCTCATGCGTGTTGTTTATTTACAGCGTCACACGTTCGTCGCTCATCCTCTTTTTACTCGGCCCGCTGGTTGCTTTCTTTGGAACCGGGCATTTCGCCGGGTTGGGTGTTGCTACCGCTGAGATCTACGAAACGCGCATCCGGGCCACCGCGCAAGGATTCACCTACAACGTCGGACGGATTGCAAGCGCAGCAGCACCATTTACCGTCGGTTCATGGGCGGCAACCCGCGGCTTCCCCTCCGCCTTCCGGCTCGCGGCAATTTTCTTCGCGTTAGCGGCCTTCATTTGGATCTGGATCCCGGAAACCAGGCGTGAATAGCGCCCACGAAGCCCCGATAACTCCCACCGCCCAACCCGGCTAGCCCCGGCACCGGGGCAAGACGCTGGCAAGACCGGTCGCAGAATAAATCTGGCCGATAATGCGCGAATCTTACCGTTTAGGAACCACTTCTTCCATAAAGCCATGCGATACGATAGAATCCAGGTCTATAAGGAGTAATTATGGGGATTTTTCTCATAAGAAATCTTTTCTTTCTATTTAGCGCTATTTCTTTGTGCTCGGTCACGCTGTGGGGCGATACGGTTACCTTCGCACAATTCCAGGAAGCGGGTAAGGGTGGCAATTATTTCACTTACGTCAACTCCGCCAACAGCGCGGTTTTCGAGTCCAGAGATCCGCAGACGGGTTCGTCCAGCGTGCCGGTTACTTTCAGCTTTCTCTCGTTTGCTACCAACGACCTGCCGGGCGACCTGCAAGGGCCGCAAGCTGCGCATATGAGTTTTTATGTGAAGACCACGCAGCCGGTAGGGACGGCCGGCAGCTTCTTCGATCAAAATCTCTATTCAGTGGATGCCAACGGTGTGCCCAATTATGGGACCATCACTTTCACGCGCGACACGCCGGATGCTGAGCTTCATGAGACGAATCTGTTAACGGTTTCGTTTTACGCCAGGGCCGGCGGGCTCGACGGCATCCGGCGAGGTCAGACTGCCATATTGACCGCGGACAATACCGCTAACGTGAACGGCGAGATCGACTATGTGCAATTCTCGTCTTCCTACCTGGATTTCCGGTCGGGTTCGGACGAAAATCTGGCGCTTTCTTTCACCAGCGCGAATCCTTGCTTTACTCTTTTTAAAAACGTCACCAAGGGCAAAGGGGGCTGTGTCGTGTCCGGCAATTCGCTTCTTACATTCCTGCATGCGTTTACTGCCGCCGGCACGGGGACGTTCGCTTCCGATCCTCAGCCGACCACGGTTTTCGCTACTCCTGAGCCTGCCAGCGCCGCGCTTCTGCTGCTGTCGGCGCCCTTGATGGTTCTTTGCCTGCGGCGGCGCAAAAGCGCCAGGTAGTTTACTTCGACCAGACTACGACCGATACCGGAAAACGAAAACGCAGAGCGCCTTCTTTCTCATAGGCATCAATCGATAGCCGGTTCACTCCCACATCGGCCCTGACGAGATCGCGGAACCGCCCGGCATTGCCCGGCGCCGGGAATGAATCGCGCAGCAGCTCATCTACATTCACATCCAGCCGGTACGCTGCCGTCGATCGATAAGAAAGTCCCGCGCCGGCCCCGAGCGCTTTCAGCTCCTCGAGTGAAAGCGCGTGTGCGTGCGAGGGGTCGCGCAATGTTTCGAGTCGATCATAAGCCGGGCTCTTGCTCGCTTCGGGCGTCACATCGGCCACCAGTACCCGTCCGCCGCGCCGTGCCACGCGCGCCATTTCCCGCAGTGCCGCGCCCGGATCAAGCAGATGATGAAACGAATAGCGTGTCACCACAAGCGAAAACGACTGCTCATCGAATGGCAGGCTAGTCACGTTTCCGAGCTGCCAGGTCAGGTTCTGAAGGCCTTTCTCCGATTGCAGCTTGCGCGCCTGCTCGAGCATTGCCGGTACCAGGTCGAGGCCCGTAACATGCCGCGCCACGGAAGCGAGTGCGCAGGCGACAATGCCCGGTCCGCAGGCGACATCGAGCGCTTCGTCTTTTTCGTTTACGCCGGCGGTGTCCAGCAGCGTGCGGAGCGAGTCTTCGGTCGAATGCGAGGCCGCTAAAGCAAACGGCTCCGCCTGGTGTGTGAACTGTTCCAGAATCTGCCGCTCGTGTTCGCTAATCGCGTTGCTCATGAGGCCAGTATGGACTAGCGAACCGGCAGAACCTCTCCGTTTCTATCGCTCCCCGGCACAGGCATTACTGCCTTCAGGAAAAATTCCGGGCTGCTGTCGAAATCGCGGGACCTTGCGTGTCATCCTGTTGGCGGCAGACAAAAGCCGCTAAAAAAGAAAACAAGGAGACGATCATGCAATATCTTTTGCTGCTGCATGCCAGTGAAAACGGCTGGTCTAAACTGACCCCCGCCGAACAGGAACAGGGAATGGCGGCCTACCTGGCCTACATGGAAGCACTTAAGCAAGCCGGTGTGTATAAGGGGAGCAACCGGCTCGCGCCGGCGGCGAATGCCACCACTGTCCGTGTCGCTGATGGCAAAACGCAAGTACTCGATGGCCCCTATGCCGACCTGAAGGAACAACTCGGCGGATACTTTCTGATCGAAACGGCCGATCTCGATGCCGCCATTTCCTGGGCTGCCCGCTGCCCTGGCGCATCGCATGGAACCATCGAAGTGCGCCCGCTCTGGCAATAGATCCGCCATGGCGGTGCACGAAAGCGGCGAGCAGGCCCGTAGCACGGTTGAAGCGGTCGCGCGGCGCAGCTACGGCAAGCTCGTCGCTTTCCTTTCCACGCGCACGCGCGATCTTGCCTCGGCCGAAGATGCGCTCTCCGATGCCTTCGCGGCCGCACTCCTCGATTGGCCGGTGAACGGCTGCCCGGCGAATCCGGAAGCCTGGCTGTTCACCGTTGCTTCACGCAAGAACATCAACGCGATTCGCCATCGCAACCGCGGCGAACAAGTCGCCTCCGAGTTGCAACTGCTGGCCGAACGTCTCAAACCAGTTTCGCCGCCCTCGCTCATTCCTGATGAGCGTCTCGAGCTGCTCTTCGCCTGTGCACACCCGGCCATTGATGCCGCTATTCGCGCTCCGTTAATGCTGCAGGTTGTTCTCGGCCTGGATGCGGCACGTATTGCCTCGGCGTTCTTAATTTCACCCGCCGCCATGAGCCAACGCCTCGTGCGTGCGAAAGGAAAGATCCGGCAAGCCGGTATTCCGTTTCGCGTTCCGGAGCGCGACGAACTGACCTCCAGGCTGAATGCCGTCCTCGAGGCTATCTATGCCGTTTTTTCAGAGGGCTGGGCCGATGCGGCCGGTACCGAAATCGCGCGCCGCGATCTCGCCGACGAAGCGATTTTCCTCGGGCGCATGGTTGTCGAGTTGCTGCCCCAGGAACCGGAAGCCCTCGGCCTCGTCGCGCTCATGCTGCATGCCGAAGCCCGGCGCGCTGCGCGCCGCAACGCCCGAGGCGAGTATGTGCCGCTGGCGCAACAGGATCCTGCTCTTTGGAATGCGCAGATGGCTGCCGATGCCGAAGAGCTGCTCTTCCGCGCGAGCGCGCTACATGCACCAGGCCGCTTTCAGTTGGAAGCGGCACTCCAGTCCGCTCATGTTCACCGCTGCCGCTCGGGGATCGACAACTGGGAATCCGTCATCGAGCTTTACAACGCGCTGCTTGCGGAAACGGGCTCCCTCGTAGTAGGTCTGAATCGTGCGGCTGCCATTGCCGAAGCGCAGGGTGCGCCGGCCGCCCTGCGCGCCCTCGAAAAATTTTCTGCCGATGCGCGCCTCGAGCAGTATCAGCCCTATTGGGCCCTTCGCGCGGAACTGCTGGGCAAGACCGGCGCGCTCGAAGAGGCGAATCACGCCTACGATCTCGCCATCGGTCTCGAACGCGATCCGTCCGTCCGCCAGTTTTT
>DATBGM010000002.1:0-21506 GCA_036557945.1 Bryobacteraceae bacterium
AAAAGCCGCCACGATCTTCCGGATTCACAGCACCCCGTCCTTGTCCATGCGGGCCGTTCGGAGCCAGGTGCCATTTCCCGATGTAATTTGCACTGTAGCCGTCATCCCGCAGCAGTTTGGCGATGGTAGGGATATCGTGCGGCAAGCCGATGCCGTTCTTCCAGACGCCATGCCGCGAGGGATAAAGGCCTGTGAAGATGGTCGCGCGCGCCGGCGCGCAGACCGGCTGATTGCAGAATGCGTTGCGGAACAGCGTTCCCTGTCGCGCCATCGCGTCCAGGTTTGGCGTCAGGTTCATCGGGTTCAAACCCATCGCGCTCACACAGTCCCAGCGGAACTGGTCGGAAATAATCAGAACAATATTGGGACGTTCTGCGCGCTCTGCGCTTTGCGCTGAATTTTGGCCCATAGCGGCCATGGGGAGCATGCCGGCCGTAGCCTTAAACAGGTCGCGCCGTGTGTTCTGTTGCGGAAGTGGATTGCTGTCAGGATGCAAGAGTTCTTCGCTTTCTTAGAAGAGGATTTTCAAGGCCAGTTGTAACTCGCGCATGTCATTCGAGAGCGATGTGATCGATGCACCCTGCGGAATGTCCACGCGGCTGTTGGGCTGTGAGAACTGCGGATGGTTGAGTAAGTTGAAAGCTTCGGCGCGGAACTGCACTTGTCCTCCCTCACCGATCCAGCGTAACGGGAACGCCTTGAAGACGCTGGCATCCAGGTTCACGGCGCCCGGCCCGATCAGTATGTTCCGGCCGGCGTTGCCGAAGTCGTACGGCGTGGGAGCTGCGAACGCTGTTTTATCGAACCAGTTCTGAACGGTGCGTTGATCGTTTGGCAGATTGCCGTCTGCAAGACGATTCGGACGCGCTGCGCCTGTGTTGGCTGTGCTCGAGCCCAGCGAGGGCGTAAACGGCTGCCCGCTGCGAACCGTGAAGATCAGGTTGAGCTGCCAGTCGCCGGCTATCGCCGAAAGGAACGGGTTCTGAATGTTGACGCGCTTATTCTTCCCGACCGGTAGATCGTAGAGTCCGCTCGTCACCCATCGATGCCGTGTATCGCCCGCCGAGAGCCCGCGTTCCGCTTTCACGTTTCGCGCGTCGCGCAGCGAGAGGTCGCCGATCAGTTGTTCGCCGCCATAGTCGAGCGACCGGCTGAAGGTGTACGCGCTGAGCAGGCCAAGCCCGCTTGCATACCGGCGCTCAAAGCGAAGTTCGAGCGCGTTGTAACTCGAACTATCCATCGCGGAGGTAAACGTGATATCGCTCAGCGTGCTAACCGGTCTTCGCGAAGCAACAGAACCCGGCCCGGCAAACGGCGCATTCAGGTTGTATGCGATGGGAAGCCCGCTCCCGGCCGTTCCTACATAGTTCGCTTCGATCACGTTATTGCCGATCTGCTGCTGCAATCCAAAACTCCAGTGACCCACGTATGCCTGCTTCAGGTCCGCCGCCCAGGACGAAAGACTTGCTTTCGACAGATCGATGTTTTGGCCCAGTACGCTTGCCGGAAAGCCGGTATCAAGCTGCAACTGCGGGGTGATGTTATCGGTCGGAAACGTCAGATCACGAAAGAATGGAGGATTCGCTACCAGCCGGCTTGATGCTCCGGAAAACGGGCTGTCAGCATAAAAGATTCCGCCGCCTGCGCGCAGCACCGTATTCGGCGTCAACTGATATGCCAGTCCGATTCGCGGAGCGACGTTGTTGTTGTCCTGTTTCATTAGCGTGCGGTTGCCGAGTGAAGCGGGCCTTATTCCAACGAATGATGCCGGCACGCCTGATGTTGAAACACCGTCCGGATAGACTAACTGCTCGAGCGCCGGCAAGTAATTCGCCTGCTGGTTATGGCGTTCGACCGGCTGCGTCCATAACTCGTAGCGCACGCCCAGATTAAGCGTAAGTTTCGGATTCAGTTTCCAGTCATCCTGTACGAAAGCACCCCAATAGCTGTAGCGCAAATCGCCGCTGAGTTCATTGCTCACTTCGGCATTCGAGGGAATGCCTAGCAGAAAGTCGGCCATGCCTAAGCCGGTGCCGGCCGTCTTCTGCGGATTCTGGGTAAATGCTCCGTTAAATGTATAGGAACCGCGCGCGGCAGCGGAAATATCGAACCAGCTCCGAACATAGCGATACGTGCCGCCCAGCTTTAGCGAATGCTTTCCGAGAGTCCAGGAAAGATGATCCTCGAATGTCAGAACTTCCGAAATTTTCAGGTTCGGTAGAAACGTCGCTTCGCCAAGATTTGCATAACCTGAAATGCCGATGCGCGGCAATCCGGTTCCGCCGGGCTGTGAAGGAATGCCGGCTAAGCCGAACTGCGCGTTCACATTGTCGGTCACAAAGGGAGAAAGGAAATCCTGAATCCGGTTACAGCCGGCGCGAAATTCGTTGACCAGGTTGGGCGAGATCAAGTGCGTCTCTCCCAACGCCGCCCCGTTCCCGATATCTGATTTGGGCGCTGTCTGAAACTGCGAACTCCCGATGATGGGCGGCGGAAACGGCCCGGGCGTGATCTGGTCCGATTGAAAATAGCTGTAGCGCGCAAACAGTGAATCCGACTGCGAGATCTGAAGATCGTGCCGGAAATCGAACCGGTTGCCGCGGGTTGTCGCTGTCGGACTGGTGACATAATTGTTCACCGTCTGCCCGGGAACGGTCGGTAGCGGAAGTGCGGCCAGCAGCTTCACTGCCGCCGGATTGAAACGCGTCGCATCGATCCGATTTCCGGGAAACTGCGTCCGTGCATAAACGCCCCGCCGTACGGTGACAGTGGTTGCAGGGTCGTAAATAGGCGCCAGCCCCGAAAAATCGCCCGCCTTCTGTAGCGCTGTCGGAACGGTGGTTACGTAGGTAATGCCGCGGTTGATGGAATCACGCTGCCAGCTTCCGAAAAGAAAGGCCTTATTGCGTACAATCGGGCCGCCGAGCGTAGCGCCGAACTGATGCTGTTGCAGAGTCGGCTGGCGTGTGCCCGCGGCTGTGAAATAGTTGCGCGCATCGAAGGCGTTGTTGCGAAGAAACTCGAATGCGTCTCCGTGCAATTGATTGGTACCGCCTTTGATCGTTGCATTCACTACTGCGCCCGCCGAGTACCCGTATTCGGCGGAATAGTTATTCGTTTCGACGCGAAACTCCTGCACAGCGTCGACCGACGGCTGGATCACGACCGGCGAACTGTTCTGTTGATCGACGATCTTCGCGTTGTTATCCACTCCATCGAGCTGAAAATTATTGAGCTGTGCGCGCACGCCGTTTGCGATGAACGATCCGCCGGCCGCCGCACGGTCCCCTGGCTTGGCCTCAAGCACTCCGGTCGAAAGCTTTGCCAGTTGCAGGAAGTTGCGGCCGTTGAGCGGCAAATCCGAAACCGCCTTGCTCTCGACAATCTGACCGATCGATGCGGTCGAAGTCTCGAGCACCGGCGCCCGTCCCGTAATATCGATGGTCTGCGTTGTAGCGCCGACATTCAACGTGAAATCAAGCCGCGCGACCTGGCTGACGACTAGATTGATACTCTCGCGGGTGATGGTCGAGAACCCGTCTTTTCGCAAGGTTATGCGATAGTCGCCCGGTTTGAGATTGGCGACGACATAGTTCCCCGAATCGTTCGACACGGCTTCCGAATGAATGCCCGTATTCACTTCTTCGAGGTCGATTTTTGCGTTTGGTACTACGGCCCCTGAAGCATCCGTGATAATCCCTGTCACCTGCGCCGTTGGCGTCTGACCCTTCAGATCGATACGGCAAGCGAGGGCGATCGATCCGGCAATAACGACAAGCTTTATTAATTTTTGCATGCTGCTTTTACTCTCGAGCGAGCGCTGAAAACGACCGCCGAAATTTTGCTTGTGTTTTAAGATGCAAAAAATAGGGGAAAGGTTTGCACATTGGACCGGCTGCGACCAACCAGAATCCTCGCGCCTGCATCTTTAATTTTTGAGACTGCGCGTTGCATACTCGACAGGAGAGTCGAAGCAACATCCGCGTGAATCAAGATCGTGTGGACACCGATCAACTCGAATGGCTGGCAATTCGCTCGTTTCTGGAGCAAGGGGCGAAGTGTGGCTTTGAAAGCTTATTCGAGGCGTTCTATCCGCGCGTCGTACGTTTCTTTCGAACGCGCGGCTTAGACCGGGAAACTTGTGAGGACTTGGCGCAAAATGTTTTCTTATCCGTATTCCGGTCGGCCCGGCACGTGCGCGAGCCTCGCAGGTTTCGGGCCTGGTTGTTCCGTATCGTCCGTAATGAATGGCTGCAGCACCGGCGACGCTCTGCTGCGTCCATGCGTTCCGGTAGGCCGGAATCGATGGCCGATCTGGAAAATCTCTCCGCTACCGGCTTCTCGCCTCACCTGGCCGCGGAAATTGACGCTCTCCTGCGTCCGCTTACCGAAGATGAGCGCGAAATCGTGAGACTGCACTTTTTCGACGGATTGCTCTATCGCGAAATCGCCGAACTGCTCGATATCGCCGTGGGTACGGTGAAATGGAAAATCTTTCAGATCAAGCTGAAGCTTGTGGAAAGCAAAACAGAAATGGCGGGAGCATAGGATGAGCGACGGTGACTGTCTGACCGCAATGGAATGCTTCCGCTTCCTTGACTCGCCCGAGACCCGAGAGCCGGCCTGGGCTGCGCACATCGATCGATGTCAGGCCTGTCAGTTCCGGCTGGAACAATTGCACGAATCGGAGGCGCGCATCCACGAACTGGCGCAAGAAGCTTGTCCTCAACTGACCCCAGACCGTACCGAGGCGGCCGCCGCCTGGAAACGGCTTTCCGCGGATTTTTGGCCGATCGATTCCGTTTTCGCCGATGTTGCCGGAGGCGCTCTGACCTTGGGAAGATTGCTCCTTTTGCGTTGGATCATCCGGCCCGCCTGCGGAACGAATCTTGCCACGTGCGCCATCCTCCAAGCCGCCCGTCAAACATCTGCCGCGCAATCCGATTTCAAATGGAACGCATTTCTCAAACGCCTTGCCGAACTTCTGGCTGTGATCTGCGGAGAGACGATGGGGCGCATCGTTCTCGAATGCGGCGCACTGATATAGCAAAACAAACATGACCCGATTTCTCTCCGGTAAACGGCTTACAATCCTCGCTGCGGCCAGCATCTCTCTCGTGATTCTGCTTCGGGCGGCCGGCAATACTTTGGAGAACAGCGTCTTTTCAATCAGTGGAATGGCCGGTTGCCTGCTTGCCATCTGGCTATGCCTCGCGGTGGCGAGAGATCATCGCCGCGGATCGTTTCTGCGCACTGCCTGGCTTCTCTTTTCCGGCGACGCTTTCATGCAGTTCTTTCGCTACTTTATGGACTCACCAGTAGGCCAACGCGCAATACCCGAGGCGGCAACGCGCGACCATTATCGCGCCTTGTTCGTGCTGATCGGCCTAATATTTTTGCTGGCCGGGATGATGGTTCTGTGGCTCGGGCTGAAGCGTATGGGCCTGGGCCTGCGGCTTCTCACACGAGATATCGCGACGCTTTCCTGCCTTGGATTTTTTGCCGTTGTTGTCGCAATTGCTGAAATCACCCGCATCGGCTGGACGTTGCGCACTCCCATCCTGGCCTGTATGGTCGCCGGCGCCATCGTCGGCGCGATGTTGCTTCGCTTCGCGCGCCAGATTGCAGAGGGACAGATCTATCTCGTGATTCAGATGTTAATCGCATATCTCGGCAGCCGCTGTATTCAGAACTTGTTCATCGCATCTGGCCTTGCGGGAGGCGCCGCGATCGGTATTGTCGTTCTTTCCCTGCAAACGGCGCTACCGTGGATTCTTTGTATCGGCGCCGCCGCACGATTGCGGGTCACGCTGGGGGCGGAGGAGCGCCTGGAAAATATTCGCCGCCTGGAATTTGGCGCGCGCTCTGTACCGGCCGCCGGTAGGATTCAACCAAACTCGCCGGTTTAGTGGAATTCTGCCGGGGCGTGGAATAGGCGGCCTTATCACTCGCTCTCAGCCCGCCGGTACAAGTCTCTCAGGTTTTCGAGATCGTGTGCCAGCCAACGGCCGAGCCACTCGTTGTAGACATTAGTCAGCAGCAATTCGGATTGCCGCTTTCGCGTACCTTCCGCTATCAGATGCGCCGCCATCATACCGCTCATCAACGCTCGCAGAACACCATGCGACGAGCTTGGATCGAGGGTAGCCGAGGCATCGCCGAGCAAAAAATAACCACTGCCGCTGAAATGCGATGCCGACATCCACGTTGCATCCGCTCCGCGTACCGGCCCTACCGGATCTAATCGCCGGAACTCCTCGGGTAGCCAGTTCCGTGCAAAGGGCTCGCCGCTCGCCATCAGGCGGGTCCATTGATACGTATCCGGAAGCACCCGAGCTGTCCACTCCCATTGCCGGCCAGTCCATCTGAAGAGGGGCTGCGCGTGCCGCGCCGGGCACTCTCCTGATGCATAGCCATATTGCACAAGCAAACGCCGCGAGTGATACTGCCAGGGCATCTGCATCTGCCGCGAAAGCCAGCGCGAACCTCCGGTGCCATCCAGAATAAAATCTGCTTCGAGCAAACCTTCGTTGCTGATAACGCCGATGACGCGTTTGCCGTCACGAACCAGTTCTCTCGCGCGCACCGGTTGCAGGACGCGAACTCCTGCGTTCCTGGCCCGCTCGAGGAGAATCGAATCCAGCCGTGCTCGCCACGCCTGGTAACCAAACCACTGCTCGGGACCGGGAGAAAACGCCTGGAATTCCCGCCGGCCGGCTCGCTCGATCCATACGCCCGAGTGCCGCACGAAACCCGCCTCTTCGACCGCTTCAAGAACACGCAGCTTGCCAAACAGCGCGCGCGTACCGGGATGCAACGCCTCGCCCGGATGATCGCGCGGGAACGCCGCCGCTTCCAGAAGCGTCACTTCGAGACCCCGCGAGGCCGCTTCGATGGCTGCGGCAGTACCCGCCGGCCCGGCGCCGAGCACGAGTATTGAAGCAGCCATACACGGCTCAAGCGGCCATCGAGAAGATCTGGCCGGAGGCGGTTGGATTGACAAATACGATGCGCTCCGCAGTGACCTCCATTCGCACCGTCTTCTCCGCCGCAGCCGGCGCTTTCACTTTGCCTTGCACCATTTGAATGCGATAGACCGGGTCGGCCAGCGTAACACCGGAGCTTCTTTGCGAACGCTGCAGTTCTGCATCCGACGTTGCAACGCGCCGGAAAGAGAAGACGGTCCACTTGCGCTTGTCTTCCGCAGTGGCGGCTCCTACTTTCGCATACGCAAGAGCCATTGCCAGTACACGATTCCGGTACTCGGTGAAGCCGATCTTGGCCGTAACCTCGAAATTGAACTTCCCCTCGAGCGCACTGCGCACGTAATCGGTATAGGAAGCGCGCGGAAAATCCACGAATTTCTTCCCGCTCACCGTTGCCATGGTAGGTCCCTTATAGCCGTCAAAACCGGCACCGCTTCCCTGCCCCAGTTCATCGTCGGTCAATGGCGCCACGCTATATTTACGGCCGGGCTCGAACTTGCGCGCGATATCGGGCGCAACCGCAGGCCAGAACGCGCTCAGCGCCGCGCACAATTGCGCATCTTCCGGAAACGGACTGCCCAAGCCGTACTGCGCGTAATGCGTCGTACCGGCGCTTGCGTCCAGGCTTACATCCCATCCGGGCGCATGCACGCCGGCGGCAGCATCCGGCAACCAGGAAGAACTGCGCCGGCGCGCAGTGGCCTTGGCTTTAGCGGGTGCCTTGGAATAAAACAACGAAACTACCGCGGTGCCGGTCACATCGCTGGCCTCAAAAGGACTGCCGGGCACCTGCAGATTCAACGGCAGGCGGTTATCGGAAAGAGGACGCGGCTCGACTTCCCAAATCTTGAGTCCGCCGGTCAGCCCGTCGGCCCACTCCGTCAATTGCAGTTGATCGCAGAAGGGGAAGAAATCGGGCGCCGAAACCAGCGAATACGCCGAAAGAACTTTCATGCCGGGCGCCGGCAACGGCTTGACCGTCGGGGCGATCCAGCCTTCTCCGGTGAAGTCCACGACATGCACGGCCTCATAGCCGCCGCTCTCGATGATTTCCTCGATGTCTTTATCTTTGCGATCGCTCTGGTCGACGACGGCGCCGTTCTTCAGCGTGTAGCGTGCATGGATCCATTCCGGTGCGCTACGCAGCAGCCAGTTCGAACCGTCTCGCCTCGTGGGCGCCGAGAGGCTGGCCCAGAGTCTTCCGGGCAGCTTCGCGCGGTCCACCTTGAAAGTGGCAACCTTGCCGGCGGCGGTCTTGGCATAGGCGACGAGCGCGCTGTGTTTTACCGGCATAACCACGCCCGGCCCGAACTGCTTGACGTCGCCCCAGTCCGCAAGTCCGCTCGAGAGCACGAACGGAGGTTTGTCCAGATCGACGCCGCTGGTCTGCCCCAAAGCTACGCGCAAACGCTTCAGCTTCTCGTTGTAGTGGCACATGCGCATGTCGACCTTGAGATCCAGACCCTTCAGACACTCTTTTCCGGCAAACAGTTTATGCACGGGAATCCAGAAGCTGCGGCCGTCGTCGCCGCTGCGCGAATGTTTGGGCGCCACGTCGGCAGTGCCCTTCTTTCGTACTGCCAGATACACCGAGTAACGAGCCGGCACCACGCAGACCGAGTGCGGGCTGGTTTTCGAAATCGGTGTGAAACCGCGCAGTTCCGGCAGATAGCGCGCTTCTTCGGTACCGATGCGCGCCACGCCGGCCCGCGCGAAGCAGAGATCGGCATGTTTGCGATGCACCGTACGCTGCAATCCGCGATGTTCTACGGCGAATACCGCAATCGCCAGGTCGGAGCCGTACTCTTTTTTCAGATCCTCAAACGAGGCGCCTTTCACCGCGAAAATATAGTTCTCGAGCGTGTTCAACTCGGCCCACGTCGGAAATGCAGAAAGCGCGCTTCCGCCTGCGCCCGTGGTAACGCCTCCCGACGCAAACGCATGGTAGAGCAGACTGCGGGCAGGGTGCCCGGGCTCCACCCCGCGCGTGCCTTCGAGCGCGAAATCCTCGAATCCGGGAATCGTGCGATCGATTTTCGCCAGCGGCTTCGCCAGTTCTTTGGCCAGGTCCGCGGCGCGGATATCGAGGCCATGCTTCAGTAATAAATCGCTCCACCCTCCCGGCGCCAGCCGGGTACAAATCTTTTTCACTGCATCCAGTAAAGGCATCGAATAATCCTCTCCTTCGTTTACAAACGCCTCGACGGCGCTTGACCGTGCGCTGCCCGAAGTCTCTGCCGCTTTCCACTCCAGCGTCAACGCCACCGCGGCTGCGGCATCGACCATCCCCGCTCCGAAACGAAACCGGTTCTCAGCGGAGTCGTCCGCCGGCAGCCGGCATGCGCGAAACAGCAGATCGCGCGTCACCTCAATCGGCATTCGCAGGGGCTCTGCCGCCTCGAACATCAAGGCCACGGTTCCGGTAACATGCGGGGCAGCCATGCTGGTCCCGCTCTTTATCGTCAGGGCTCCCTGCACGCGCTCCTGCCCGTTCCAATAGGAGGAACGTGCCGCGCGAATGCCCGCTCCGGGTGCTGCACAATCCGGCTTCAGACGCCCGTCGCGGGTCGGCCCTTCGCTGCTGAATTCCACCGCCGGATCGCCCGCCGCGCGTGCATCGTAAGCACCTACGGCAATCGTCAGGCGTCCGTTACAGATTGTGTTGGTTGTGCCCCGCCGCTCCGCAAATTCATGCAAGAACCGTGACTGGTAACCCGGGTCGTCCCGCTCAATGTAGGCGTGATACCGACCGGCCGCCGCTTCCTCGGCTGCGAGGCGCACCGTCCAGGTACCGATCGGAGCCGCCGGCCAGAGGAAGATATCGACCTGGTTGTCGCCATTCGTCGGGTCGTTCTGCCGGTGATAAATCGATCCGAGAATTTCGCCGCTCTCCCGATACACTGCTTCCTCGCCCCGGGCCGCTCGCAAAATGGGATTGCCGTACGGATCGATCACCTCGACACTGAAACGATCCGCGCCGGTATACCAGATTTCCATCTCGGCTGTTTCGTTATGCCGGGCCAACACGCGCCAGGCGAGATCGATCTGTTCGCCCGTGCTCAGTTGCCCGGAAGCATGCTGCGCCGATACACGATAGTTGCCGGTACTCATCACAGCAGCGCAGCCCGGCGCCTCACTCAGCAACTCATCCAGGCCTTGCTCGCCCAGCGTGGTGCCGTCCTTCGGGCCGCCCGTCCGGCCGAGGCTGGTATTGATCACCACCGGCCGTTCGCCGGCGCGGTCGCGAATGTAGCGCATTGCTTCCAGCAGCCGCACGGAATCGCCGAGCGTATCTCGCGGGTCGGTATCGTTCCCGCGCAAGTGCACAAAGATGAAATCCGCATCAGGAGCAACACCCGGCGCCGCGCCCGGCGCTGCTCCGTTTCCGCCGGCGATATCCATCACGTGGGTCCCGTGCGTGCCGGCCAGTCCGCGATCCACCTCGATCGGGTCATAACCCAGCGACGCGTAGGGATCTGCCGAACGAAGTGCCCGGTTGATTTCCGCCGACCGGATCTCGCGGCCATAGCCGAACGGCATCGGAGACAGCCCCTGCGAGTCGCGCTGGTCCCAAAGATACAGGATTCGCGTGCTGCCATCGGGCCGTCGAAAATTCGGATGAGCAAAATCGGCGCCCCAATCCGCAATCCCGATAACGACGCCCAGGCCGCTCACTCCGTCGGGAGTTACCGCTTGGAGCGACGTGCGATCCGCCCGCATTTCGGGCACCGAGACCGCCAGCTCGGCCGAGTACTCGTTACTCGCTTTGAGACTGATGACGTTTGGATCTTGCCGGACCTGCACCACTCGATTGAGAGGCACGCGTCCCGTCACGACAGTACGAAACCGGCAAACAATATGCAGCCCCGCGACCGGCCTCTCCGGATCGCGCAACTTGGCGACCACCGGGATTTCGTGCGTCGGCAGCTCATGTTCGGCCAGCTCATGCCAGCTCTTTCCCGTGTTGCGCAGAAAGATCTCGCGCAACGCGGGGTCGAACCAGATGTTTTTGGCAGATGAGACCTCCGCACGATCCACGGTTTCCGCCTCCTACTTGTTGGGCGGGGGCGCCGGTACCAGGGCAGGCGCCGGCTGCGGGTTGAGCGCGGCGGGCGGCGGATGCTTGGCTTCGATTCCGGTCAGCAGCGGCGCCGATTTCGTCAGAAAATCTGCCGCCGGCGCCCCTTTGATGCGCGCCGATTCGGTCAGCACCGCCTGAAACTCAGTCGACAGGTTCTTTTCAAACTGTACCCGCTCGTCTTCCACCGTCCTGGACGCTATGACGGCTAGAGGCAACTGGAAAGCCGGCGGCGACATCGCGGTAATCAGCGTGCTGGTCAGCGCCTTGTTATTGGTGGCGGTTTTTGTGTTTCGCCCTTGCAGAATCAGGAAAAATGCAAGCCATGTTGGATTCATGTCGCGTGCTCCTCCCGATTACGGCTGCGGCTGATTCATCGCAGCGATCAGAAACAGCGGCATCATCGCCGTCATATCCGAGCCGCCGCTTCCGCCCATTCCCATCATCATGAAAGGAAGGATCAGCAGCAGATTGTTGTTGGCGCCCCCGCCGCCGAGCAGCATGGGCAGCATCAGGCTCAGCATCATCGAATCCTGCTGCGACTTCTTCACACGCTTGATGCTCTTGTGAATGCCGGCAACCTCTGTAGAGACGCGCTTCGATAGCGTGCCGAGATCGTTCTGTGTCGCGTTGAGACGCGTCGAGTGTTGATTGATCGCTTTTTCGAGGCGGGCGGAAGCGGTTTTCAGACCCTCTTCGCGCACGAGTTTTTCCTGCAGGTTGAGGGTGATAGGCCCTCGCGGCGTATTCACGACCAGCCGATCCACGCTGGGGACGTTGGCCGCTGTTCCGCCGATCAGCGATAGTCTTCGCCGCGGCCGGAAACGAAGCCGCCTTGGAGACGCTTCGTCGTCGCTCGATTCATCGTCGAAAGCCTCGTCATCCGACGATTCGTCGTCAAAGGCTTCGTAAGTTTCGTCATCGTATGCTTCTGTTGCAAAAGCAGGCATTCAATTAGTTCTCCCTTCTGGAATTGGTTACAGGTGCGGTGGCGGATGTAGAGGCTCCGCGCCGGGACACCTCGTATCCGAGGCGCCCCAGCGCAGGTTCTACCCATCGCAGCAAATCCGCTTCGATGGGAATCGCATTGCCGGGACGGCCCCGTCCGCGGCACCGCGGGCACGACGGGTCTTCTCCCCAGCAGAGTTCACAAGCTCCGAACACGTTCGCGATATCGCTCAGCATCTGTTCGGCGGCAGCAAGCTGACTACGCAGCCGGCGCACGGTTTGCTTCCATCGTTCGAAAGCCGCAGTGGATAACTCCGGTTCGGATTGCTGATCCTGCGGCTTCATCATCGAAGCCAGTAAGGCGCTGACTAGAGGATCGCGCTGATCCCCGCCGAGTTTGCCGGCCAGCGCTTCCATGATTTGCGGGTCCATGTTGCCTTCTGTCCTCCTCACGCAAAACTTGCCGCCTGCTCCTGAATCGCGCAGGCTGGCGCGATCGCTTCACTGTCGTCTTCCGGCAGTCCTTCCAACGCGTTCAGCACGAAATCGGTTGAAGCGTCGCTGGATTCATCGCTGCCGAAATCCTCTCCCGCGTATTCGGCGAGGCTCTCCTGCACATATCCCGGCTCATCTGGCGATTCGTCGTCGAGACTCTCTCCCTGGCGGCCCGTCAGCAGATCGGACAGATCGGGTTCCTGGCGAGGCCCCTGATCAGAAGCACCGGAGCGCTGCAAAAACGCAAGCAGAAGTGGCAGCAAACGTTCCAGTTGCCTCACCGCGCGCTCGCAATTGCAAGGCGCCGCGCTTTGGCCCGGCGTGGGCGCGGGCGCTGACGGCCGAATTGGCGTCGGTGCGGCGCGTGGAGGCGGGGCTGGCTGGCTTGGCGGTCGCGCCGCCTGTGGAACGGGCCGGGGCGTAGGTGCGACCCTCGGCGCAGGCCGGCTTGGTGCAGCCTGACCCTGCGGTCGCGGTTGCGGAGCAGTTGCGGTAGAAATAGCTCCCGCCGCTCCGCCGATCAGGCCGCCGGCCAGTGCTCCATAAGGTCCCAGTGCTGCACCAGTGGCCGCGCCGGTCAGTGCGCCGGCTCCGGCACCCTGCAGAATATTGAGAGCCCCCGCTTCATCGTCGCTGCTTTCCGGCAGTTCGCTTGTGGCGTACAACCAATCCAGCGCTTCCTGTTCCGCGCCTGTGATATCGAGACTAGCGTTCATTCGCATCCTCCCTGCTTCCGTGAACTCGGTAGATCGTCTGCCCATCCGGCAGTCGCCGCTTGTGAATCAGGCCGCGGGCAAGCAACAGTCTCAGCGCGGCGTGGATCAGCGTCAGATTTTCCGTGAGGCGCTGCTGCGGCAGCCACCAATCCGCGATGCCTTCCATCGTGTCCGCCGCGTTCGGATGCTCGTAAAGATAGGCAAGAATCTCCGCTGCTACGCGCTCCGCATTGCCGGTACACACCGCCTCTCTACGCACGGGGTACGCCAACCGCCTACATTGCGTGCTTTCAGTAACTTGCGTGTCTGATCGAGAGTGCAGGCCGGACAAATTCGAGTCAGCGGGTCAATAGCCGGAATGCCGTCGGGATTTGCTGTTCCGTGAACTTACATCAGGTGGGCATTTTTGTCCGAGGGTGGACAAAAATGATCTGTCATTCCGGAGTGACGGCGCTCGTCATGCCGTATTTCTTCAACAAAGCGAAAAACGCGCGCCGGTTCTTGCGCGCCGAGCGAGCTGCTTCGCTGATGTTGCCTCGTGCGGCGGCGATGGCCTTCTGCAGGTAGTCTATTTCAAACGTGCGAATCAGCCGCGCTTTGGCCAGACGCATCGGCTCCAGTTCGCCGGAGATTTCTTCGACAGGCGCGCCGGTAATTTCGAGATCCGCGGCTTCGATGACTCCGTCGCAGCAGAGCGCCGCCGCTGCCTGCACCGCGTTTTTTAATTCGCGAACATTGCCCGGCCAGTCGTATTGCGCCAATTTCTTGACGGCTTCGGCGGACAGCACCGGCAGCGGAGTTCCGAACTCCTCGTGCGTCCGGCGAATAAAGTGCAGCGCCAGCAGCTCGATATCTTCCCGTCTTTCGCGAAGCGGAGGCAGCGAGATGGAGATGACGCGCAGGCGATAGAAAAGATCTTCGCGGAACGTTCTCTTTCGCACCCGCTTTTCAAGATTTTCATTGCTCGCCACCACCAGCCGGGTGTTGATCAGCCGCGGAGCCGACGAGCCAAGCGGTTTGATATGGCGGTCTTCGAGAAAACGCAAAAGTTTCGCCTGTGCGCTGTGTGACAGGCATTCTACTTCGTCCAGAAACAGCGTGCCCCCGTCGGCCTGCGTAATCAGTCCGCGGAGCGGCTCCCGCGCATCAGTGAAGGCGCCGCGCTCATGACCAAAAAGCTCGTTTTCGAACAGTTCATCCGGAATTGCGCCGCAGTTTATCGGAATCAGCGGGCCTTGTGAACGCCGGCTCGAGTAGTGGATGGTGCGGGCAAACAATTCCTTGCCGGTACCTGTTTCTCCGATCAGCAGGACCGGAAGGTCATAAGCGGCGACGCGGCGTGCCTTATCGATCGTTGCTCGAAACGCCGCCGAAACCCCAACTAGGCCCGAGGACCGCAGGTGTTCATGCCTGGAGCTGAACGTGACAGATGTATCGCTGCCCATATCCAACCGGTCTGGTGATTTTCCGCGTGCATCTGATAAACCAATCAATTCGTGGGCGAATTCGCGAGGCTCCGTGCGTAATTCGGGATGTTGGTGTTGAGATTTATGAAAGAGATAGCTAAAATGCTGTGCTGAAACAGAAGAATAATAGGAACACAAAAGGATAGTTGCTACTCTGCTTTGTTGGTTTGGCCTCCACAGGAGATTGCGATCCGGTTACCGGAGAGTCCCGGAGTTCCCAACGACCGCAGCCGCGAATCTGGGTTTCACGAAGCAGTAGGCGGTGTATTTAATTTCGCTCCAGGCTTGTTCATGCAAGGGGTAACCCGGAAACAACGGCCGGTTTACCGGTGTGAAGCGAATTCGCACCCGGACCGAGTTCAATCCGCGCGTCAAATCGCTCGGAATCAGAAATTCGTCGTCGCGAAGGCGCCGGCCGGAGGTTTCTACAATGTGTTGCGCAGGCCCAAGCTCATCCTTGGGATTCGAGTAGACGCACGTATTCGATCCGGCGAGGTACCAGATGCCTGCCGGCTTCCATACTGACTTCGATCCGCTGGCGACATATACTTCGGCGCGCTGGTCCGGAAAAGAGTAGTCGAGCGTCCGTCGAAGCAGCACCCCTGAATTGTCGGAGCGAAGGCGAAGATGGAATTCGGATGTTCCTTTCGTAGTGCGGCCCTGGACAGTTTCAGCCGGATACTGTTCCTTGCCGTCCATTTCATCAACGCCCCATTCGTATCGCGAGGTGAAAGTGTATGGGCCCGATGCTTGCGGAGACGAGTAAGCATGCGCCGCCTCGCTTATGGGATCACCGATCTGAATTTGATCGGTCTGAACGAGCGATGGCGACGGCAGGCCGTACCAATACGTCACGCTTTCATAGTGCTCAGTGGACTCGTTCATGCCACCATGCTCCAGACGTATAACGGCATTCTTTCCAAAGGGCATCAGGTCCGCAAGCAGGAAACGATATGCCGATTCCACTTTGTCTTCTTCGTTCTGTGCGGCCTGCGGATTGCGCGCGCCCACCGGATGTCCGGCAAAAGGCAAGGTCATATTAAGACCGCCCCAATAGTCGCCTCCGCCGGCCCATTCTTCGGTCCCGGTACCCTGCGCCTGTGGTGTGAGACTGTCATCGAAAAAGAAGCGCGGATCTCCTTCCAGCGTGCGCAGGTTGGCTTCGTGGGAAAAGATGAAAGATGTTCCGACGAGTTGTCCTGACCAATCTTTGCCGCCCTCGCTTCCTCTCGTGTCGAGAAGAACAAGATCCTGCCCACGCGCCGGATGTGCGAAATCGCTGTAAGTCGCATGGAAGTACGAAAGCTGCCCGGCCGGCTGCCGGATGTGTGCAACTCGCGTCGTCCACTCGATTCCCTTGACCGGATCGCTCGCGCCAACCAGCTCGATCCGTGCAGACCGGAAGAACGGCATCGGGAAATAACACGCAAGGTAAATACGTCCGTTGGCAAAGCGGATGTTCACCGGGAATGCTTTAACGAGATACTCGCGGTTGTCGCGATTGTAGAGGGTGCCCGCCCCGTAGAAAAGCGCGATCGGAGCGTCAACCGAAGGCTGTTCTCTTCCATCCCATGTCAGGCGAAGGTGAGTTTTCTGAAACGCGCGTGCCTGGTCCTGCGGCACGGAAAATTCAAGAGCTCGGATAACAGCTTTGCCGTTCAGCCGAGCGACAGTCACCGCGCTTGCGGCCGGCAAATCCAGCCGCCCCGTTTCGCGCTTCACCCGCGCTGTGGGCGCTATGTCGGTGCCCGATTTTGCGATAAGGTCGAGTACATCCTTGCCCGGCGCTGTCCCGGTCCAGCTCCGCAGCGGTTGAGAAAGCCGCGTGCCAGGCACAAACCGGTGATAAATGTAATACCCGGTTCCGTAATGAGTTCGGGTGTAAGCCATCCGGAAGCTCCGCTCGAAAGGAACAGGAGTCCAAACAAGATCCGCTCCATTCGTCTGGGACCAGGTCCAGTTGAGTGGAGGCGGAAAGACCTGCAGCGGTGAGAAAGCAGAATCGTGCGCGGGGTGCAGCGGATCCGCTGTGCTCGTTTCCTGGATGACATGGTCTTTCCCGTCCACAACATAGTGCCAGGGGCTGCCATGCCAGTGGTTGTAGCGGCTGAAGACAAGTATGCCGGCGCCTTCCAAATCGAGCGTTACATTGCGATCATTCGAAAGCTGATAAAGAAAATGGGAACTGTCAGCGCCTTCATTTCCTCCACTGCGGTCATACGTGCTCCGCATGTATGTACGCATGCCGATCCGCTGCTCGGCCCAGCGATCCCAGAAGCGATAGGCATCGAGTCCGACGGGAATGCCGCGTTTTTCTGCGGCGCCGCTAATCATCGCGATCAGCAGAAGCAGTGCCGGGCAACGAACGCCGAGGCCTTTACTTCGGCTGAAGCGAGACATCATCGATTTCTAGAGTGCCGGCTGGATTTTCTTGTGAAAGAGCAACGTATAAGTCGAGCGGCGATTCCGTACCCGCATGAAACTCGAATGTAACCGGTTGATAGCGCACAGTGGGAGCGAACTGTACCTCCAATATAGTTGCGCCTCCGCCGGGCTTGCGAATACCAAAACGACCGCCGAGCCCGGGTGTGCTCGATCGGACCCAGGCGGTGGCCACGTAACCTGTTCCTGGCTTTACGTCCACCCCTTGCGTAATAGCATTCGGGTTCTGCGAGCCGCTCTCGAGCCAGGCGTTATTTACTCCCGAATGTCCGCTCTTCTCGTAACGCGTGATGCCCTTCGGATCAGGACCCTCACCGCGCCATGCTCCGGACGGCGCCGGTCCGAGCTGAAACTCGAAGCCACCGTCAGTCACAAGATTTCCTGAATCGTAATAGACCGCCATTTCAGCGATCGACGTGAAGCGGCCAGAGCCGCCCGGGGTTCCGATGACACGCACCGCGTCACCCCAGATCGGATCGAAACGGAAAGTAAACAAGGAGTGGGAATGGAGAGATTGGTTGAAAGGATAGGGCGGACTGATGGAGAGCCCGGTCACATCGACCCAGTGAAAGTTCTGCCGTACCTGGACCTTTAAATCTGCACGAAACCACCCGCCGGCGCTCGAAACGGCTCCGGTCTCGTAAATCACCTTGTTTACGTTATACGCCGCACTCCAGGTATAACCCCACCAGTCAAGCGCCTTGTCTTCGCCGTCATAGTCGTCTTCTGTCTCATTTACATTGCCGTTGCTCAGAACGCCATAGCAGCCCACGCCGCACAGCGCGCCGTGGTGTGTGCTTTTGCTGATCGCATGCACGCCATGCGCAGTCACCGCCAGATTCTCATCGGACGGCTTGTTCTTCGGCTCTGGGTTCCTGTAGATCTCCAGATAGACCTTACGTAGGGAGTAAGTGTACGAGTTTCCGCCGCAGCAGACATTACTCTGTAAATAAAGCGTTTTTCCGTCCGCGCTGACAAACTTGGACGGAATATTTGTTCCGTACTGCCCGCGATTTTCGGCAAGCCGCATCGGCCCGAAATCTTTTGAAAGAAAAAGTCGCCAAGGACCCCAGGGTTCCGGTGCCTCAAAAAATTCGTGTGTGCTACAGGACCATGACGCAAAGATATAGCGACGTAACGGGGCATCATAAACAACACCGCCCTGACTCAGAACCGGTTGTTGCGGGTAACAGCCTTCTTTGTTTAACACACGCGGATAGAGAAGCCGGTCGTCGGTAAGAACCGGAGCTTTGGCCGATATGTCGGCGGACCATCGCGGCCTGCTGTGCGCGTCGAGCCCCGTATAGAATTGCCAGGCCGAACGCAGCTGTATAGTCTGCCTCGGAATGCGCGCAAGATAGAGTGCTTTCTGTTCGCGCCAATTATTATCCAGTCCGTATGCATACACGTAGTCGTCGGGCGCATGGACGGAGTCGCGGCCATAGTCGAGGAAAAAGATAGTCGTGAACTTATAAGCATCCGGGGCTTGGGGATGCGCGGGATCTCCAAACATGGGAGATGCTTTGTCCCAGCTCCAGGTCACTCCATGGTCATTGGAACGCGCGATGGAGGCCGCCGGAGCATCGTTGAAGTTTTTCAGATTAAGATTCTGGAATGCAAGATAGATCGTGTGCCCGACGCACACCATACCGGTAGGCTTCCGATTGTAGTTATGCCCGCTCCAATTCGTTCCTACATTGGTCGCAAGCGTAACTCCACTCAGGCGAGGCGGCATGCCGCTAACTCGGCTAATAGCTAAATCGAACCGCAATCCGCTATTGGTAAAGGCACCCCCGTCTCCGTTCGCCGTATATAGGTTGTCGTCATCTGCCCAGCAGGAGGGCCAGAGATCTCCATCGCCTGCCATTTGGTAGGTAGAAAACGATTCCTCTGCGACTGATGAAAAAAATGTGCTGAGCGGAGGTGATGCAGCAGCAAGGCTCTTGACAAGAAAGATGAGCAGGAAGACGCGAATCATTTCGCCATTTCGCGCTTCATGCCAGCCGCGGTTTCGCCGGCTGGCGTGGCCGGTCGATATCCTCTGGTAGATTCGCGAATCTTCAGCTCCGGAGAAAGCCGGACAATGACCGGATCGCCGGTCCGTTTCCCCTCCACTCGATCGATCAATAGATTTGCACCCTGGTAGCCGATGCTGTTCGCGGGCTGTGCTACCGCCGTTAAATGCGGATGAAAAGAGTGGGCAAACGGCAAGTCGTCGAAGGTAGCCAGCGCGATCTCCTCGGGACATTTCACGCCCAGTTCGTCAACCGCCATCAACAAACCAAGACTCATGACGCCGTTACAGGCAAAGATCGCCGAGGGCCGCTCACGCCGCACCAGTAACTCCTTGCCGAGCCGGTAGCCTGCTTCTTCGCGGAAATCACCTTGCATGACCAGGTCCTCAGAAAGTTTTATGCCTGCCTCCTTCAATGCGGCACGGCAGCCGGCCAGACGTTCCCGGGCATTGTGCAGTTCCCGCGGCCCGGCAATGATTGCGATTGTTTTGTGGCCCGAGCGAATGATATGGCGTACACACTCTTGCGCGCCACGAACGTTGTCGACGAGCACGGCATCCACTTCGAATCCCGGAACAATGCGATCCAGGCACACGATTGGAACACCCGCCGCGACGGCGCCCGTCAGGTGAGCCTCGCTTTTACTCGCCGCAGCCACCAATAAAATGCCGTCCACACGGCGAGATCGAAGCGCGGACACGAAACGCTTCTCGCGCTCGACTTGCTCATCTGTATTGGCCGTCAGAAGGAGATAGCCACGTTCGAGCGCTGCATCTTCGGCGCCGCGGATAATATCCGAAAAGAATGGATTGGTGATGTCGGGGAGCAGCATTCCCAGCATCTTGGTCTGCCGGACTTTCAGACTGCGCGCAATTTCATTCGGATGGTAGTCGAGCTCCTTGATTGCGTTGAGTACTTTCGCCGCGCGCGCTTTGCTGACACGCGCAGTTCCGCTGATCACATTCGATGCGGTTCCAATCGAAACGCCGGCGCGTTCTGCGACTTCTTTAATGGTCGCCACTGGGCCAGACTCTCCTTATGTACGTTCAACTGCCCTGCAAGGAGACCAGTATAAATGAACCGTTCCATTTTTGCTCGCATTTGTTGGGCGTACCGGCGAATTTTGCAATGCCGGGACGAAATGACGAAGTCCGCGCAAAAAAATTTGACTTGGGAGGAGGGCCGTGGTTCAATTCTCGTATCCAGGGTTGGAACGTTTCAAAAGATCCCGGCAATTCCAGCCGGTTGACGATCAGAAGGATGCCGGCGAGACGGCTGCTTTGCGCTGAATGTCGCGAATACCGGCTTGTCGACGCCGGCCTTGGATACTAAGCACTCTCGCGCTGTGCCTTTCCGCGCAAACACCGCCGTTTTCATCAACTGCAGATTACACGGCAATGCTGGAAGAAGTGCGTCACGATCCCATGCGCCCCAGCCGCTTGCCGGCGAACCGAAAGAGATTCTCAAAAATTACACCACGCGCACTGGACGTTCGCCTGTTTCGCCGCCCTGGACTTTCGGAGTGTGGATCTGCTCTTATCAGGGTCCGGACAAGGTGCTCGAAGCAGGCGCGCAAGCTCAGGGAGAGCCATGTTCCGGCAAGTGCGATCTGGACTTACGACGTGATGGGAAAGGGCGACATCATGGGCTGGCCGCTCTGGTGGACCGGGTATTACCCGCATCCGGCACCTTCATGCCTTTGATTAGTCCGGGCACGGAAACGCTCGCGCAGGATTTGGCCGGTGATAAGTACCGCACCTGGACCGATCGGCTCGTCTGGCGCACCTTTTCGGCGGCTGTCGCGGCTCACGATGCTTTTACGCTGTATGACGGCTCCGTCGCTGAGACACACCAGACGGCTCCGCAAATAGAGGAGGTGCGAGTCGAGCGCGCTCCCGCCCTCCGGCCCGTCGAGATCATTGTTCCGGCTATACAAAACCCGCAGCGAGTTCTGCTCGCCGGTCGGACTCTGAATAAGATCGAAGGCGGGAGCAGCAACACCGGCTGGCGCTTTGATTCCTGGAGCCGGAACCTGCACGTCTGGTTCGAAGCGGACAATTTCCGTCTAACTATCGAAAAATGACAATAAACTCTCACGTAGTCAAAAGTACGATCGTAGGCGCGCTCGGTGGACTCCTCTTTGGGTTCGACACCGCCGTCATATCGGGTACAACGCACGCACTGACGGTCAAGTACAATCTCTCTCCGGCTCTGCTTTTACTGAAGAAAGCTTAAAGATGAGGTAATCGGCCACGGGCCGGTAACGGGTCGAGCGGGCTCTGAATCATCGAGCCAAAGATTCAGAGCCATACGCGAAGCGTCGTGTTAGGACAGCAAGACGCTACAGTTTCACGGTTACG
>DATBGM010000003.1:0-29000 GCA_036557945.1 Bryobacteraceae bacterium
AGGCTGTCTCAACCCGTCTCATGAGATATCTCAAAGACGCGAGACACAAGCAGCCCGCTTTACTTCCGCAGGGTACCGCAAGTGTTAGCGTATTCCTCGGAAAGACCGGTTAAGTCGAAATGTGCAAACACTGTTCCGAAATCGACAGTTTGCACCTCGGCCGCGAGCGTTTTCGCTTTTTGAAGTCGCGCCAGAAACGCAGGCGACTTCGGAAGAACAATCAAACGTGACTGCGCAAGCTCTCCACTCGCACGTTCCAGTGCGCCATCATCAAGGCGGTAGCGAAGGTTCCCCGAAGTTAGCCAGCCAGGCGAAGCAGACCCATCCATCGCGCGGAAAGAAGCAAACGTAACACTAGGCGGTTCCTTTGTAGAACACAGCACCGTAAGCACAAGAAATGAGGTTCCATACTCCACTTTCGCCGCAGTCGCAAAACCCCACGATTTCGTTCCGTCGATGGCCGTCTTTTTCGTTCCTTCAAACCAATGCGGATGTTCCCCTGCCGCTGCCACCACCAGAGCAATCCAACACACCAGAATTCTCATGAGCAAACATTCCTTTGCAATGTTTCGATACATTCGCGGCACGCAGGATCGTAAAAAATAGCTGTCTCAACCTGTCGCATGAGATAACTCATGAGACAGTGAGACATCTTGAGTCCCTACCGCTCGAAAGGCAAAGGTAGAGACAATGCCCACGGTTCTACGAATCGACGGATTCACGTAGATCTGCAGCCTGGCGTCTGGACCAGGTATCGGATCGAGATCGACGGTCCCAAAGCGCGTCCCTACGTGCATGGCGCCGAACAGCCGGTTTTGGTTGTCAACGATTTGAAGCTGGAGCCGCGAGAGGGAGGAGTCGCCCTGTGGGTGGGACCGGGCACGGAAGGCTACTTTGCGGGTCTCAAGATTACGCCGAAGAGCGCCGACATGCGCTCCTCGTCGCAGACTCCCGTCGTCAGCAGAATTTATTTCGATCGGGCGCATGGCGAGGCTCCCTGGCCCCCGCAGATGGAAGCGATTGGAGAACGCCTGAGCTATCGGCTTGAGGCGGGTAGCGCACCGCTGACGGCCGCAGCGCTTGCAGGCGCCCGGTTAATATATCTCCGCGCACCCAGTAAGGCATTCCAGGAACCGGAAAAGCAGGCCATCGTCTCTTTCGTCAAAGCAGGCGGGTCACTGCTACTTGTCCTGGATGAAGAGGAGCGTCAAAAACTGGCAGTTGTAGGCGTTAACGATGTGATTGCACCATTTGGTTTAAAGTTGTCTGGCGACATGCCCCGAATAGTCAATACAGGCGCTCTTGCCAAGGCCGGAGAGATCAACAAGGCTGACCGTGAAATCCCTTATGATGGCGGCCGTCAGGTGTTTGGAGGCACCCCCTTCGCTTACCAGTTAGGCCGAAACGGCAATCCGGCGCAGCCTTATGCTGCCTACGTGAAACTCGACGAGGGAGGGCGGATTGTCGTAATGGGGGAAGGTATGGCAAGTCTTTTTCTGGGCACCCCCGACGGAGTACGTCTCAAACTTGAGCCGGCACATCCGAAGTGGTGGGGCAAAGATTCCTCGATTTTTATGGAAGAAGTCTTACACTGGCTCTTAACGCGATAGCAAGTTCGCCCCGCCAGCGCCCCTGATCGATTCGACCTTTGGCTTCGTTCCTCAATTTTTCGATGCGACAATCGAGGTTTGCCGCCGATTGAGAATGCCAGCCCGCTAACCTCCGACGACGAATTCGGCCAGCGCCGTCCGGTCGCTTACCGCGAAGAAGCTTTCCTGCAAAGCCAGGAATCGCGCCCGCTGCGTATCCTCTCGGAATACCTGTGGCCCCTCGCGCACTTTCAGGAAGAAAAAATCCACGATACGATTGTGTTCTTCGGCTCGGCACGCATCGAAGAAACCGGTCCGCTGAGTCGGTATTATCGTGAAGCCCGCGAACTGGCCCGGCTCACCACCGAATGGGCGTCGTCGGTTTCTGAAAACGAAAACGGGCCGAGCCCGCTCCGGCGTTTCGTCGTTTGTTCGGGTGGTGGTCCCGGCATCATGGAGGCCGCAAACCGTGGCGCAACCGACGCCGGCGGAAAGAGCATCGGCCTCAATATCGGCCTGCCGTTTGAGCAGCGGCCGAACCCGTACATTACGCCTGAATTGTCGTTTGAATTCCACTACTTCTTCATGCGCAAATTCTGGTTTGCGTATCTGGCCAAGGCTCTGGTCGTTTTTCCTGGGGGCTTTGGCACCCTCGACGAGCTCTGCGAAATCCTCACCCTCGCTCAGACGAAGAAGCTCGAAAGCAAAATTTTGATCGTGCTCTACGGCCCCGATTTCTGGCGTGAAGTCTTGAATTTCGATGCGCTCGTGAAACACGGCATGATCTCGGAATCCGATCTGAACCTGTTCCGGTTTGCGGATACGCCCCAATCGGCGCTCGAAATTTTGCGCGAAGGCCTCACGCGCTACTATCTCGAACCTGAGAGCGCTCTGCCGCATGCGATGGAAGAAGCGCCCGAAATCGCCCGAACCCGCACGTCCTAGGCTATTTGTTCCAATCCATGCAGGCTGGTACCGGTGGCGGAACAGCCATTGGATCCAGCTTTTCCGGCCTTATCGGCATCCGCTTGATTGTGAACTGCTCCGGATGTTCTATGGGAGACTCGAGCAGCGGTATGGCGCACAGCGTGCCAGGCCGCACACGCGCAATCGCGCCCGTCCACGGCGGCCGGGAAGCGTCTAACCCCTTGCGAAGCAGATCGTCGAACTGTTTGGGCGACAAGTCGCGCAAGCCGGGCGCCGGAAACAATGTGCCATCGGCCGCGACGAGCAGGCTGGCAATCGAAAAGAGAAGAACGGTCCGGCAAATCCGCATGGTGCGCCTCCCGGGTCAAACTTCCGGTTTGACGGACCGGCCGCACCCCCGGTTAGCAAAAAATATTTCGGTACGTCTTAAGATGCAAACATGCGCATTGTTACCTTCGAGGCTGCCGGCCAGGTCCATCCGGGAGTGATTTCCGGCGAATTTGTACTCGATCTGGCGGCGGCCGGTTTCTTGACCACGCTTGATTTCGTCAAGCACAGCGCCGTCGGCCTCGACAAAGTACAAAAACTCGTCACTGAGGCTCCGATCGACGCCCGCTATCGCCTGGACAGCGTCAAATTGCTCGCTCCCATTCAGCGGCCGCCAAAGTTGATCTGTGTCGGCTTGAACTACCTCGATCACGCTAAAGAAACCGGAGCGGAGGTGCCGAAAGTGCCCACGATTTTCAACAAATTCGCTACTTCCGTCATAGGTCCCGGTGACAACATCATCCTGCCGAAAGTATCCAAATCGCCCGATTACGAAGCCGAGCTGGCGTTTGTCATTGGAACCGGAGGCCGCCATATTGCCGCCGAAAACTGGAAGGAACATGTCTTCGGTTACACCATCGTGAACGACGTTTCCGCGCGCGACTACCAGAAGGCCACTTCGCAATGGTTGATGGGCAAGACCTTCGATACCTTCGCACCGGTTGGTCCCTGGATCGTTACCGCTGACGAAATTCCCGATCCGCACGATCTCAATATTGAACTCGAGATCGCGGGCGAAATATTGCAGGATTCGAATACGCGCGAGCTGATCTTCAAAATCCCGGATCTGATCGCCTTCCTTTCGAGCGTGTTCACGCTCGAACCGGGCGATATCGTCTCTACCGGTACGCCTGCCGGTGTCGGGTTCACTCGCAAACCGCCGCGCTATTTGCGCGCCGGTGAAGAAGTCATCGTTCGCGTAGAAAAGATCGGCGAGCTGCGTAATCCCGTCATCGCCGAAGCTTAATCAGAGTTGCCATGCCGTCGTTCACGCTTTCGCAATTAGCCCGGTTGCTCGGCTGCGAGCTTACCGGCTCCGGCGAAACGGGAATTACCGGTGTTTCGACAATCGAAAAAGCCGGGCCTTCTGAAATCACGTTTCTCGCTAATGCGAGATACGCTCCAAAGGCGAAGCAAACACGCGCCGCCGCCATCATCGCGGCCGAACCACTGGAAGGGCCGGCTGCCACACTTGTTTCGCGCAATCCGTATCTCGATTTCGCGCGTGCACTGGCGCTGTTTTATCAACCGCCGAAACCTGCGCCCGGCGTCCATCCCACCGCTGTGATTGCCGCCAGCGCGGCAGTCGGCCCAAACGCCGCGATCGGCGCGTATGCTGTCGTCGGCGAGCGGGTCTCTATTGGCGCAAATGCCGTTCTCTATCCGCATGCGGTCATTTATGAAGGCACAACGGTCGGCGACGACTTCACAGCCCATTCGCACGTCTCCGTCCGCGAGTTTTCACTGATCGGCAATCGAGTTACGCTACACAACGGCGTCGTGATCGGCGGCGACGGCTTCGGTTTCGCCAAAGACAACGCCGGACGCCAGCAAAAAATTCCGCAATCGGGTCGAACCGTGCTCGAAGATGACGTGGAAGTACAAACGCTCACGTCCATCGACCGGGCCACCATCGGCGAGACACGCGTCAAGCGCGGCGCCAAGATCGACAGTCTCTGCCAGATCGGCCATGCCTGCATCGTTGGGGAAGACAACATCATCTGCGGCCAGACCGGCCTCGCGGGCAGCACCACGCTGGAGGAAAACGTCATTATGGCGGGCCAGACCGGTTCTGCCGGCCACATCACGATTCACAAAAACGCGATCGTCTGGGCGCAATCCGGTCTCAATCGCGACGTTCCCGAAGGCACTATTGTTAGTGGCTATCCGGCTTTCGAATCGAACGCGTGGCTGCGCGCTTCTGCCGTATATCCAAAGCTTCCGGAGCTGATGAAAACCGTGCGCGCGCTCGAAAAGCGCGTCGCCGAGCTGGAACGGCAGCTTAAGGAGCGCTGACGGATCGCCGGATGCGAACGTACACGTATGCTGCTACGGTTTGAGAACATGCTTCTTCGCTGCTTCCTTATGTTTGCTGCGGTCGCGGCTGCTTCGGCAGAGACCGTCGGCGTAACCGAACTCGCACCGCACGTCCTGGTCTTTGCGACGCAGACAGGCAATGTTGTCGCCTCCGTCGGACCTGACGGTGCGCTGCTAATCGGCACGCCTTCGGCCTCCAGCACACCGCAGATCGAGAGCGTACTGGCCGAACACACTAAATCGCCGGTTCGTTATATCGTCATCGCCCCCGAGCCAACCGCCGAATCCGAAGGTGATGCCGGCTGGGGCAAGCGCGGCGCCTTCGTCGTCATGCATGAGAAAGCGCTCGAACGTCTCGGCGGACATGCCATGGGGCCGTCCAAGCCGTTGCCGCTACGCCTGATTCAATTGAGTGTCGACCGCCCGCGTGTCGCCTTCTCCGAGGTGATCACCTTCGATATCAATGGTGATGCGATCCACATCGTTCATCAACCGCCCGGATTCAGCGACGCCGATTCGATTGTGCACTATCATCGCGACAGCGTCATTTACCTGGGCGAAGTTTTTCCCGGCGATGGCTATCCATTGCTCGATCCGGAACTCGGCTGCAAGTTAGATGGCTTCTTGAAGACGCTCGGCTCCTGGACCGGTCCGCGCATGCGCGTTGTCCCGGCGCGCGGGAGCGCCGTGACAGGAGCCGACGTGAAGGCATTCCATGACATGATTGCGACCGTGCGCGATCGCGTGCAGCGGCTTATTGACGCCAGGGAAACGGAACAGCAAATCGTGGCCCAGCACCCGGCGGCCGATTTCGATGCGAAGTGGGGACATGGCCGTGTCTCTCCCGACGCCTTTGTTCGCGAAGTCTATACTGCTCTCACAGCACAGAGATGAAACGGTGTTCCGGTGTGGGCGCGGCCGGACGGAATGCGCGCAAATGGCGAACCGCGACCTTGCCGGCAACCTCGTCCAGTGAGTGCTCGACGATTCGCCTCAGTTCTTCAGGATCGCCGAGCGCCCGCAGATTCAGAGCCAGCTCATGCGTGATAGCCGGTTCACTGAGCAGATCGCCCTCCGGCTGCGGCGCGCCATTGCCCGTAATGCTGACCTTGAGCCAGCCGCTCGCGCATTGATCGAAAAGTTTTAGATGCGCAATCTCGATCGACTCCGCCCGCAGCCGCTCTTCGATCCGGTCCAGCAGCGGTCCGCACACGAGAGACGGACTCGATGGCTCAGTCAATACCACCTCCGCATGCAAATTCAACCAGCCGAGCGCCGCTTCCGCGTCGGCATAGCGCTCATAGTCCACATCGAGCAAACGCGCGCCCGCCACACGGTTCCCGGCAAGAACTTCCTCCAGCCATTCGCTTACGCCCGCGCCCGTCTTTCCGCTCAAGGCGAAATCGATTGGAAACGGCAGCTCCGGCGCCTCGCCGTATAGATCGCTCTTCGTCGTGCAGATCAGGTCAGCTTCCGCAAGCTGGTTACGAAAAAGAAACTCGCTATCGGCATCCATCGGCTTACTCCATATCGCGGGATTGATCAATACCGTCAGCGGCGCTAGCCGGTACGTATCGCGATAATAGCTCTTGAGCGGCTGCAGAATCGTAGCTGAAAGATCGACACAACTCCCTACCGGCTCAGCGAAGATCACGTCCGGCTCGTAGCTTTCGAGAGCTTCAGCCGCGTTCATCAGATCGGAAAAGCGGCAGCAGAAACAGCCGCCCGCTACTTCGCGCGCGGCGATGTGCCGAGCTTGGGCATGCTTTGTATCGACCAGCTCCGAATCCTGGTCGTTCATGATCACGGCAACTCGTTTGCCGCGCTCGATCAGCATACGCGCGGCAGATAGAATGAGCGTCGTTTTGCCGGCTCCAAGAAAACCTCCCACGAAAACGAGAAAAGGCCGTTGCTGCATACTTGTCCAGAGTAAGATAACGGCGAATGGACCGTCGCGATTTTCTAAAATCAGCCGGCTTTGCCGGCGCCGCACTTTCCGTTGAAGCAGACGCGCAGAACGAACGCGCAATATTCGCACAACCGAACCGAACCGTGCACTCGCAGATCGAATATCCGCGCCGCTTCACCGGCCCCGCGCTGGCGATGCTTTCGTATCCGCTCGGTGGCGTCGCCGCGGGCAGCATTGGCCTCGGCGGCCGCGGACAATTGCGCGATTGGGAGATTTTCAACCGCCCCGACAAGGGAAACTCGCTCGATTATGCGTTCCCGAGTATCTGGGTGCAGGCGGAAGGCGAAGTGCCAATCGCGCATGTTCTGGAAGCGCGCGTCGAGCCGCCGTACGCAGGACAGGATGGTCTCGGCTCGCGCAATGCTCCCGGCTTGTCGCGCTTACAGGGCGCCACTTTTATCGGCGAATTCGCGGCGCCGCGTATCGAATTTCACGACTCCCGCCTGCCGGTTGCAATCACACTCGAAGCGTTTACACCCTTTATTCCGCTCGACGCCGATGAATCGGGTCTGCCCATCGCTGTACTGCGCTATCGCGTGCGCAACCGAAGCCGCAAGAGCGTGTCTGCTTCCATTGCGTTTTCCATTGAAAACCCCGTCAAATCGCTTGAGCCAAACGGCGTCGATATTGCACGGCCCAAAACCGACGAACGTGCAAACGAACTGCGCAACGCGAACGGCTTGCAAGGCATCTTCATGACGAACCCGGGCCTTGCCGAAAGCGATCTCGGCCACGGGAGCTTTGCGCTGGCCCTGTTGAACACCGAAGGGGGCGGCTTCAGCGCTTTAAGAGGCTGGCCGGCCGGGCGCTGGTGGAACAGCCCGCTTCTGTTCTGGGACGATTTTTCGAGTGACGGCGAGCTCGGTCCTCAGCCGGAGCACACCGGGCCTGTCGGCGCGATCTGCCTGAAACGCAAACTCGCGCCCGGCGCCGAAGGCGAATATGCTTTTGTGCTCGCCTGGCATTTCCCCAACCGGACCCCGAAACGCTGCGGCTGGGATGCGCCGAAAGGCCGCGAGGACACGGTGATCGGTAACTGGTACGCCAAACGATTTGCCGACGCCTGGGCCGCTGCTGCATATCTTGCGCAAAATCGCCCAAAGCTCGAACAGCGTACAAAAAGCTTCGTGCGCGCCATCCATGAGACCACGTTGCCCGGCCAAGTGAAAGATGCCGCTCTTTCCAACTTGTCGACGCTGATCTCGACGACGTGCTTCCGCACAGCCGATGGCGAGTTTCACGCCTTTGAAGGCTCCGACGATCATCACGGTTGCTGCTTCGGAAACTGCACGCATGTGTGGAACTACGAGACCGCAACCGCCAACCTGTTCCCGTCGCTGGCGCATTCCCTGCGCCGCAGCGCGTTCGGCTACTCGATGGACGAGCGCGGCGCCATGTATTTCCGCCAGCTTCTGCCGGACGGCATCGATCGTTTCGGCTACGTCGCCGCCGACGGCCAGATGGGCCAGATCATGAAGGTCTACCAGGACTGGCAGCTCTCGGGCGACCACGATTTTCTCGTCGAGTTCTGGCCGAAAGTCAAGCGCGCCATCGAATTCGCCTGGATTGCCGGCGGCTGGGACGCAGACCGCGACGGTGTCCTTGAAGGCGTGCAGCACAACACCTACGATGTCGAATTCTACGGGCCGAATCCGCTCTGTGGCGTCTATTATCTCGGTGCGCTGCGTGCCGCGGAAGAGATGGCCAAAGCCGCCGGCGATCCACAAAGCGCCGCAGAATATCGTCGCGTATTCGAAAGGGGAAGCCGTTGGATCGATGCCAATCTTTTCAATGGCGAGTACTATATTCAGCGCGTGGAAGGCCATCCCGCATCCCGGATCGCAAAAGGTTTGCGCAGCGGCATGGGCGCCGATGATCCGGAACACCCGCAGTTTCAAGTCGGCGACGGCTGTCTGCTCGATCAACTGCTCGGTCAATATCTGGCCGACGTTTGCGGCCTGGGTCCGCTGCTTAACCGCGATCACATCCGCAAGACACTCGATTCGATCTATCGCTATAACCACAAGCCGAATCTGTTCGATCACGATACGGTGCAGCGCGTTTACGCTCTGAATGACGAAGCGGCGCTCGTCGTTTGCGATTACGGAAAAGGCGAGCGCCCGCGCATTCCGTTCCCCTACTACGCCGAAGCCTGGACCGGCCAGGAGCACGCAATTTCTGCGCTGCTGTTGTTCAACGGCATGCATGATCGCGGCCTCGAGGCGATTGCCGATGTGCGCCGTCGCTATGACGGAATCCGTCGCAATCCGTGGGATGAGCCCGAATGCGGCCATCATTACGCACGCGCGATGTCCTCCTGGTCCGCTATTCTCGCGTTGAGCGGCTTCCTCTACTTCGGAGCAGAGCGCCGCGCCGTCATCGCGCCGCGTATTGCGCATCCGCAGTTTTGCTCCTTCTGGTCAACCGGCACCGGTTGGGGAACTTTTCAGGTTTCCGCCGCAAATCTGACATTGGATGTAATCGAAGGCTCTCTCCTCATACGTCAACTCGAAGTGAACGGGAAAGCTCTTGCGCCCTTTGCGGAAGAACGTAAGCTGGAGCCCGGCCGGAACTTGTCCATGAATCTTTGAAAGCGCGGTTAATTGTCCCTTCCGAGCAATAATTGGAAATGCGAACGGCCGGATTTGTGCTCGCCGGCGGCAACAGCAGCCGCATGGGACGCGATAAAGCCAAATTGCCCGTGCCTTCGGGTTCTCTGGTTGAAGCCATCGCACAAAAAGTCAAAGAAGCTGCAAGTACTGTCAGCCTGGTCGGCCCTGCTGCGCGCTATCGCGATCTGAAAATCGAATGCATCGAAGATTTACGCCCCGCGCTGGGTCCGCTGGCCGGTATCGAAACGGCCCTGGCAAGCCGCCGCGCCGAGTGCAATCTTATCGTCGCTTGCGATATGCCGAATGTCGAAGCCGTCTGGCTTGCACGCTTAATCGCAGAAGCGCAGCGGAGCGGCGCGCGCTGCCTGATTTCGAAAGATGCGGCGGGTCGCATCCATCCTCTTTGCAGCGTTTGGACGTACGAATGCCTCCCGTTCGTCCAGCACGCTCTGGATGAAAACCGTCTGCGTCTCCTCGATCTGCTTGCCGAAATAAATGCCGGTTATCTGACTTCCTCCGATCGTTTGCTCAACATCAACACTCCCCAAGAATGGGCCGCCTGGCAACTCACTCATTAAAATGGCCAACGAAGAATTTCCGCACTATATCGAATTCAGAAACGTGTGCAAAGCGTTCGATCACCCTGTTTTGCGGGACGTTAGTTTCTCCGTCGATACCGGACAGACGCTCGCCATTATCGGCCGCAGCGGTGTCGGTAAATCCGTCAGCCTGAACCTCATCATGGGCTTTCTGAAGCCCGATAGCGGGCAGGTGATCGTGGCGCACCAGGACATTACCAATATGTCCGAAGAAGAATTGCGCAGCATCCGCCGGAAAGTGACGATGGTCTTTCAATCGGGCGCATTGTTCGATTCGCTTACGGTGGGCGAGAATATCGACTTCTCGATTGAAACTTGTCCAGACTACAGCGACCAGAAAAAAGAAGATATTGTCGAGGATCTGTTGAAAAAAGTGGATCTGGGGCACGTGCAAGATGAGTACCCTGGCGCCTTAGCCACCGGCTATAAGCGCGCGGTCGCCATCGCGCGCGCACTCGCCGCGCATCCGGAGTGCATCTTGTACGATGAGCCCACCACGATGGTCGATCCCATCATGTCCGAGCATCTGAGCAGGCTGATGCGGCGTCTGAAACGCGACATGCATCTCACGGCTGTCGTCGTGACGCACGATCTCGATCTGATGCGCAAGGTCGCCGATACCGTAATGTTTCTCTACAAGGGCGAAGCAATCTATTTCGGTCCTCTCGATCAGTTAGAGACTTGCAAACACCCCCACGTACAGCAATTCCTGGCTATGGACCGCGTGGAAATCGCCGGCAAAATCGAAGAAGTCTAATGCCGCTTCAGCGCACCTTTTACTTTGTTCCATTCACGCTGTAGCCAGCCCTGGTTCGGTTTGGCCGCGGCAGAAGTCTGTGCGGCGTTTGCCGCCTCGGGCCGGTAATCCTCAGTCGCGATCAGGTGAACACGCGTGCCATCGAAGAGATAGGTTCTTTTTCGCAGTTTGTTGTCATCATCTTTCATGATGAGTTGAAACGTGCGTCCAAAACGGGTCGGGTCGGGCGGGTCGACGTGCACCGGGAAATATCCCTCGATGTCGTGCTGCCGGTATGAAGTCTCGTAACGATGGCGCCTCCGGTTCCAGAGAAACACGCGCCAGGCATCGAAATCAGCCGCCTGCATTGCCGACGCGGTCGTCCACAGCCAGTTATGCTTCTCGCCGTCGCGCTCGTCAGTGATAGCGCCCAGGTCGAAATACGACGTGATGTGCCGGCCGGCTGCGTATTGCGCCACCTCATCCGGAATCGCCATCATCAGATTGCGTGCAAGCGCCCATCCGGTTTGGCCGTTCTTGGTTCGTACGAGCAGCCAGGATTCCATTACCACCGGTTTTTCCGGCTGCTTTCCCTTATCGCTCGCCTCCGGCTCGGGCGTTTCCGCTTCCGTATCGACACCCCACGTGCGCTGCCAGTTGCCCGGCGGCTTCGGTGGGGGCGGCTTCGGGGGTTGCTTTAAGACATTTTTTGTTGCAGCGCGTTGTTTCCGTGGCTTGCGCGTCACGGGCACGGCGTGTTCAAACGTAAGCGTCGATCGTGGCGGCGGTGCAAGCTTCGGGGCGATCCGGCGTCCCAATATTTCGACCGCGCCTCCTTCCGGAATTTGCGTGAACGCGGGCGACTTACGGTTTGGATCGAGATGAATATTCAAGGTCTCGTAAGCGGTCGCGATACCTTCCGAAGGCAACGAGCGAGCGGCTCCTCTTTCGCGCTGGATACGCAGCATATCCTGCGGGCCGAGTAGTTCAAGCGCATCCAACCACCCCTCGACGCCGCGCGCGCTCCGCACCTTCGCATACCGCCGGCGCATGTCTACAATCCCGACCTTTTCGCCGTGCTTCAGCACCGCCACGGTGCTGTTTCTCTGGTTCAATTGCGAACGCAGATTGACGGAGGCCGGTGCAATATAGGCCTCGGGCAGTTTTTGCTGGGATGAGTGACTGCACCCGGCGACGAGCAGCGCAAAAAACAGCAGCGGAACGGCTGCGCTCTTTCGCCTCAGGGCAGCAGCCGCGCCAGTTCCTTCAAAATGCAGCGATCCATCACAACCGGAATGCGCGCCGCTTCCGCTTTGGCCGCGCCTTCCGGACTGATCACGCCTTCCTGCATCCAGATGCACCGGACTCCACCCTTCTGAATGACGTCGTCCACCACTTCCGGAACTCTTGCCGGCCGCCGGAAAATGTCTACAATATCGACTGCCTCTGGCACGTCTTTGACAGATGCATACGAGCGCTCGCCAAGTACTTCCGTTTCCCGCGGATTCACCGGAATGATGCGAAAACCCTGCCGCTGCAGAAAGCGCGAAACTCCAAAGCTGGGCCGGACCGGATTGCTCGAAAGACCCACTACTGCGATGGTCCTGGCACTCTTTAGCACACCGGCAATTTCTGTGTCGTTCATCACGCCTTCATGCTCCCACGCCGGGTGGGTTCGGCATCGAGCAATTTCTTAAACCGGGCGACTTCGCTGTTTGTCAGCGTGCGATACGCTCCCGGTTTCAGTGTTCCCAGTTCGAGAAAACCGATCTTCACCCGCTTCAGCTTCTCGACAAGCAAGCCGAAATGCTTGAACATGATACGAATCTGGTTCTGCCTTCCTTCCACCAGCCGCACTTCGTACCACGGATTCTCGCCTGGCCGGATCAGCTTCAAACCGGCTGGCACCGTACGTCTGCCATGCATTGGAATGCCTGCGCGAAACGCCTGCTCCTGTTCCGGCGTGAGCGCGCCGTTGGCCTTTACCAGGTACGTTTTTGTGACGTGGCTCGCTGGCGACATCAGCCGGTTGGCAAAATCGCCATCGTTGGTTAACAGCAACAAGCCTTCGCTGGCATAATCCAGCCGCCCGACCGGATAAATACGCTCTCGCATGCCTTTGAAGAACGAAAGCACCGTGTGCCGGCCCTGCGGATCCGCTACCGTGGTCACAACATTCTTCGGTTTATTCAAAGCGATATAGAGATGGTGCTTGGGCGCGCTTAGCACCCGGCCGTCGATTTTTATCCGATCGAGCGCCAAATCCGCTTTCGAGCCCAGTTCGGTAACCGTTTCGCCGTTCACCGAGACATGCCCGGCGAGAATCAATTCTTCCGCTTTACGACGGCTCGCCACCCCGGCATGCGCCAGAATTTTTTGCAGCCGCTCTTCAGGCATCTTCTTCTTGCGGCGGCTCGGGAGCGGCATCTTCCGTTTTCGCCGTCTGTCCCGGCTGCTGCAACTCTGACTGTTCTTGCGGCGTGTCCTGTTCGCCCTCGCTGAGCGCGAACCGGCCAAGCTCTTCGAATTCTTTGAGCGTCGGCAACTCCGCCAATGAATTCAGGCCGAATTGAATCAGAAACTCGCGCGTTGTTTTGTACAGAATGGGTTTGCCGACCACGTTTTTGCGCCCCGCTGCCGCGATGAGCTTACGGTCGAGCAGCGTTTTTAAAACACCCGCACCCTGTACTCCGCGCACCTCGAGAATTTCCGGCGCAGTGATCGGCTGCTTGTAAGCAACCACAGCCAACGTCTCGAGGGCCGCGAGCGACAGCTTCAGAGGCGGCTGCAGCTTGTTCACAAAGCGGCGAATCGCTTCGTGATGCTCCGGCTTTGTCGCCACCTTGTATCCGCCCGCGAGTTCCCGAACCGATAGGCCGCGATCCGGCGCCGCATACTCGGCCGCCAGCACCGCCAAAATCTCCTTCACTGTATCCAGTGGCTGCTCGAGCGCAAGGGCGATCTGTTCCGCTGTCAGCGGCTCGTCGGTGATGTAAATGGCCGCTTCGATCACTGCTTTCAGCACGCCCGACGAATCGGCGCGCGCCGGCTCTTCCGTGACTGCATCAGCAATGACGACTTCTTCCGTTTCTGCTATCTGATCTTCAACTCCGGGATCGGGAGCCGTCTCGTGATCTGCTGCGAGAACCTGATCCGTTTCTTCCATGCTTTCTTTTTAGCGATATTCCTCTTCTACTGCCGCCAGCTCTTCGGCCATGCTGCCTGTCTCTTCAAAGCCGGCGCCGCGCCGCAATCCAATATCGCCGAATGCTTCGCCTTGCGTGAGTTCGACGGCTTGCCGCTTCACCAGCTCGAGTATCGCCAGAAACAGGCAAATCATAGCTCGCCGGCTGCGCTGCGTTTCGAATAGTCGTGTGGCAGAGAGGGATTCCTGCCGGCGCGACCGCCCGAGCTGATGCCGTAAAAATTCCATCATCTCGGGAACGCTCACCGATTCCTTTCCGACTTCATAGATCGGCCGCGTCTTTGCTCGCTCGAGAACGGTTTGAAACGTCTTTACCAGATCGAAGATCGTGACGGCAAGCGACGGCCCCTGGTCTTCCGCCAGAAATGCGTCCATCTGCGGGTTCGACCATATCGCTTCTTCCACGATGCGCTTCTGGTGCAGCATTTCGGCTGCATTCTTGAACCGCTCATGCTCAATCAGCCGCTCGACAAGTTCTTTGCGCGGATCCTCTTCGGGAGCGATCCTGTCCAGCTCCGGATCGCGCGGCAAAAGTGTCCGGCTCTTGATGTGGATCAGCGTCGCTGCCATGTAGACGAAATCCGAGCTCAGCTCAATGTCGAGCTCCATGGCCTTCTGCATGTAGTCGAGATACTGCGCCGTGATCTTCGCGATGGGGATGTCGTAAATGTTGATCTGCTGCTTGCGAATTAGGTCGAGCAGCAGGTCCAGCGGCCCTTCATACTGTTCGATCTGGAAGTTCAGGGGCGACGACACTTCTTCTCAAAGTAGCACGCAAAATCGCCGCTCTTGCTCGCAAAAACCGTCTAATCCCGATCGAAAACGGCACGGACAATAGTCCGAAGAACAGGAGGCCGGATTCCGACGGCTCCGGCACCGCGAAAAACGGTACAGGTGCGCTATCCGCCTCAAAAAGCGCAAAGACTATGTGGACAGAGCTCTCCGCCCTCGGGGCAACGCGGAAATAGATGTCTCTGCGTGCAGATACACCTCGAATGTCATCCCGAGCTGGAGTATGAGAAAAAATTTGTACCCACGCGGTTCCTCCTTAAGGAACCGCGCCGTATCATAATTGCAAATTTCATTGGCCTGCAATCGGTTGTTCTTCCAAGTCAAGAAGCAGCCAGCGTGTTCACCGTCAAGGGCCGCCGGGCTTCGAACCCATCAATCGCCGGCTCCTGCTGCAGGATATAACCGAGCTCGTCCACGCCCTGTAGCATGCATGTCTTGGCAAACTGGTCGATCGTAAACTTCACGATCGAATCGTCCGGTAGGGTGAGCTCTTCGTCAGCCAGATCTACTGTTACCGTTGCTTCCGGATTCTTCTCCACCATGGCAAACAGTTTTTTTTGCGCATCGGGCGGCACAACGATCGGCAGCAGGGAATTTTTCAGTGAATTGCCGCGAAAGATGTCGGCGAAGGAAGTGCTGATAACGGCGCGAAAACCGTATTGCGTCAACGCCCACGGCGCATGCTCGCGCGAGCTGCCGCAGCCGAAGTTATCGCCTGCCAGCAATACCTGCGCCGCGCGGCCTTCGGGACGGTTCAGAATGAAATCCGGCTTTGGATTGCCATTCTCCTCGTAGCGCCAGTCGAAGAAAAGCTGATCGCCGAGTCCGGTTTTGGAAGTCGTCTTCAGAAAGCGCGCCGGGATGATCTGGTCCGTATCGATATTATCGATCGGAAGCGGCGCCAGCCGGCTGGTGAATGTCGTGAACTTGTCCATGTGCACTCCCTAGAGCAGCGTGCGAACGTCGGTAACGACGCCCGTGACCGCAGTGGCGGCGGCCGTTAGCGGACTTGCGAGAAACGTTCTACCGCCCTTACCCTGCCGTCCTTCAAAATTTCGATTGCTGGTCGAAACACTGTATTCGCCCGGCTGCAGTTGGTCGCCGTTCATCGCGATACACATCGAGCAGCCCGCTTCGCGCCAGTCGGCGCCGGCTTCTTTGAAAATGCGATCGAGCCCTTCGGCCTGCGCTTGCTCTTTCACCTGCTGCGAGCCCGGAACCACCATCACACGCACTTTCGGATTCACCTTGCGACCCTTGAAAATTTCCGCGGCCGCGCGCAGATCGGAGATGCGCGAATTGGTGCAGCTTCCGATGAACACCACGTTCACCGGATGTCCCAGCAGCGGCTTGCCCGACGGCAAGTCCATGTACTTGAGCGCCTTGCCGAGCGAATCGCGCTCCAGCGGATCGTTTAGACGCGCAGGATCCGGTACGGGCGCCGTGATCGGAATGCCCATGCCCGGATTCGTACCGAAGGTGATCATCGGTTCGAGCGCGCTCGCATCGATATAGATGTGTTTGTCGAATTTCGAGCCTTCGTCTGTCGGCAGCTCACGCCACAGTTTCAGCGCGCTTTCCCAGTCTGCACCTTTCGGAGAGTACGGCCGGCCGGCGACATATTGATAGGTCGTGTCGTCGGGCGCAACCAGTCCGGCACGTGCGCCGCCCTCGATTGACATGTTGCAGATGGTCATGCGTTCTTCCATCGATAACGAGCGAATGGCCGAACCTGCATACTCCAAGACGCAGCCCGTGCCGCCGCCGATGCCGATGCGCGAAATCAGGTTCAGAATGATGTCCTTTGCGCCGACGCCCTTCTTCAGCGTTCCTTCCACGCGCACTTCGTAGGTCTTCGATGGCGTCTGCAGCAGGCATTGCGTAGCCAGCACATGCTCGACCTGGCTGGTGCCGATGCCGAATGCCAACGCGCCGAATGCGCCATGCGTAGCCGTGTGGCTGTCGCCGCAGACGACCGTCATACCAGGCTGCGTTAAACCCTGTTCCGGGCCGATGATATGCACGATCCCCTGCTTGGCCGAATGCGGGCCAAAAAACGGAATCCCGAACTCACGGCAGTTCTTTTCGAACTGTTCGATCTGGGCCCCTGCAACTTTATCCATGATCGGCAGCGAGCGATCGTAGGTCGGAATGCTGTGATCCGTCGTCCCAATGGTCAGATCCGGCCGCCGCACTTTCAAACCCCGCTCGCGCAAGCCGGAAAACGCCTGCGGCGAGGTGACTTCGTGCACGAGATGGAGATCGATGTAAAGGAGCGTAGGCGCGCCTTCGCGCTCCGCGACAACATGGTTCTGCCAGACTTTTTCGATGATCGTGCGCGGTTTGGCTCCTGCGCCGTTTTGCTTGGACATGATGATTGCCTTACTAAAATTTATCGGGTGGCGGCAGCAGGAACCGGTTGGAGCGCTTCGCACACCGCATCGCCGACTTCACTCGTTGTGGCGGGCTTCCCGGGAGGCTTCAGATCCGCCGTTACTCGCCCGCTGTTCAGAACTTCTTCTACCGCCGCATTCACGGCCTGCGCTTCGCGCGTCAGACCAAAGCTGTATTCGAGCAGCGCTGCTACCGAACCGATCGCTCCGAAGGGATTCGCTTTGTTCTGTCCCGCGATATCGGGCGCCGAGCCGTGTACCGGCTCATACAAGCCCGTCCATGCTCCGGAAGGACGTTTCCCGCCGAGTGAAGCCGAAGGCAGCATGCCGATCGACCCTGCCAGCACCGCGCCCTCATCGCTCAAAATATCGCCAAACAGGTTTTCCGTCAGCACGACATCGAAACGCTTCGGATTCAGTACCAACTGCATGGCGCAATTATCGACCAGCATATGATCGAGCTCGATATCCGTATATTGTTTGCCTACTTCCGTCACCACGCGCCGCCAGAGCTGCGAATTTTCGAGAACGTTCGACTTGTCCACGCTGGTGACTTTCTTGCGCCGTTTTGCCGCAAGCTGAAACGCCATGTGCGCGATGCGCTCGATCTCAGCGCGCGTGTACGTCATCGTATTCACCGCGCATTCCTCTGCACCGCTTCCCGAAATGCCGCGCGGCATGCCGTAATACAAGCCGCCGGTCAGCTCGCGCACAATGATCATGTCCACGCCGTCCACCAGTGCGTTCTTGAGCGGCGAAGAATCGAGGAGTGCTTTGTACGAACGAACCGGACGCAGATTGCTATACACACCGAGCGCCTTGCGAATGCCGAGCAGACCGCGTTCCGGCCGCTTATCGGGCGGAGCATTGTCAAATTCCGGCAGACCAACCGCCCCCATCAACGTTGCGTCCGCTTCTGCAGCGAGTTTGCGCGTCTCTTCGGGAAACGGGTCGCCCCTCTTTTGAATCGCAATGCCGCCGAGCAGCCCTTCCGAAAGTGAAACTCTATGTCCGAAGACCGAACCGACTTTCTCGAGCACTTTGCCTGCTTGACGCGTGACTTCGACACCGATGCCGTCGCCCGGCAACAACAAAATCTTCAATTCCATTTTTTGTCTATCGTTCCGCGCCGGCAGCAACGGAAGCGTTCTTCGTCACGAGTTCGATCAGTGCCACGATCTCATCGTTGCGCAACCCCTTCTTGTTGTCGGCGAGCTGTGTAAAGCGATGATAGACCTCTTCCAGCTCTTCGCGCGTAAGCTGGAATCCCAGGTCTTCGGCACGCTGCTTTAAGGCATGGCGTCCGCTGTGTTTGCCCAGCACGATACGGCTCTTCGGCACGCCTACGCTCGCCGGATTGATGATCTCGTAAGTAGTCGGCTCTTTTAAAAAACCATCCTGATGAATACCGGCCTCATGCGCAAAGGCGTTCTCGCCCACGATCGCCTTGTTCGGCTGCGGCCCGAACGTAATGAACTGCGTCAAAGTCTGGCTTGCGTGGAACAATTTTTCCGTGTTGATCTTTGTTTCGAACGGCAGCCGGTCATGACGCACCTTCATCGCCATCACGACCTCTTCCAGTGCCGCATTTCCCGCCCGCTCGCCGATGCCGTTAATCGTGCATTCAATCTGCCGTGCACCCGCGGCCACCGCTGCCAGGGAGTTCGCAACCGCCAGGCCCAGATCGTCATGACAATGCACGCTTACGATCGCGCGATCGCCCAACGCACGCGCCACTTGCCCAATCAGTTCAGCATATTCGTCCGGCGTCGAATACCCGACCGTGTCGGGCAAATTTACCGTGCGCGCACCCGCTTCCACCACCGCATCGCAAACCTGCTGCAGATATACCGGATCGGTACGCGTGGCGTCCTCGGCCGAAAACTCTACATCATCTGTATAGCTGCGAGCAAGCGCCACCGCCGCGACTGCGCTATCCAGCACTTCCTGGCGCGATTTTTTCAGCTTGTATTTGAGGTGAATGTCGCTCGTTGCGATAAACGTATGAATTCGCGGACGCTTGGCATGTTCGAGCGCCTTCGCCGCGCGTTCCACATCGAGTGTGCAAGCCCGGGCAAGCGCTGCCACTTGCACCCACGGAAATTGCCGGCTTACTGCGTCGACCGCTTCGAAATCGCCCTCGGAAGCGATCGGAAATCCGGCTTCCAGAATGTCCACTCCTAAATCGACAAGAGCAGCAGCCGTGGTGAGCTTCTCTAACGTGGTCATACTACAACCCGGCGATTGCTCACCGTCTCGCAGTGTTGTGTCGAATACATAGACTCGGCTCATTAGAACTCCTGCAATGAATAAGTTTCCCTCATGCTAAATTAACGCCAGTGATTATGCAAATTTATAGTGTTGGCGATTGTTATTAGATATAATGATGCCATAAACGCCTCTGTCGGAGTGGGCGTTATGGAACTATATCCTTTAAAGGTATTCCTCACAGTCGCCACCGAGCGAAGCTTTTCGCGGGCCGGCGAAAAGCTGCTGCGTACCCAGCCAGCCATTTCCATCGCGATCCAGCGCCTTGAAAGCGATCTCAAAGAGAAATTAATTGACAGAACCGGCCGGGAATTGCTCCTCACGGACGCGGGCAAAGTCGTTTTGGAGTATGCACGACGATTCCAAAGCCTCGAATCGGATCTGGAAAATGCCTTGCGTGAGCTGAAAGACAACTACGCTGGCCGTTTGCTGATCGGCGCCAACGAATCGATGTCCTTGTATCTTATTCAACACATCGAGAAGTACCGACGCATTTTTCCGAAGGTCAAGATCCAGGTGCGACGCTCGGAATCGAGCAAAATTCCCTCGCAATTACTTGACGGCGCGCTCGAGCTGGGCGTCATCAGCTATGACCCGGACGACAACGATCTCCTGAGCGAAGTGCTTTATACGGACAGGCTGACGCTGATCGTTTCGCCCGAGCACCGTTTTGCCAATCGCGGCGAAATTTCCATTGCGGAACTGGACATGGAAACGTTCATTGCGCACAACGTGATTTCGCCTTATCGCGAAGCGGTCTTGAAAGAGTTCGCCCGGCAGAAGATCCCTATCAATATGGATGTCGAGATGCCTACCATCGAGACGATCCGCCGGCTTGTGCAGGATAATGAGGGCGTGGCCTTCCTCCCCCGCATGTGCGTCGATCTGGAGATCAAGCAGAACCTGTTGCGCGAAGTGAAAGTGCGCGAGCTGACCCTTGAGCGTAAGATTCGCCTGGTCTACCCGGCACGGCGCGCGTTGAGCCACGCGGCGAAGGCTTTTCTCGAAGTGATTAAACGTACGCCGGTCGACGCCGAGCAGACACAGGAAACCACAGCCTAAGCGCGTCCGGTGCCTGGACCATCCATCGGCATTGTGGGCGGAGGGCTCATCGGGCTCTCAGTCGCGTGGCGGCTGGCGCAAGCCGGATTTTCCGTCAGTATTTTTGATCGTGGTTCGTTCGGCAGCGAAGCAAGCTGGGCGGGAGCCGGCATGCTCGCGCCGGGCGGGGAAGTCGAAGAATCGTCCGATTTCGCCAAACGAACTCTTGCCTCTCGTGCCTTGTACCGTTCGTTTGTGCGAGAGCTGGAAGATGCCGCCAGTACAAAAATTGACTACCAGGAATGCGGCGCCCTCGATCTCGCCTACAGCTCCGCTGAATGGCATGCTTTGCAGGAACGCGCTGCACGTCAAAATGCGCTGGGAATTATTTCCAAGCCGCTTGATTCCAGGCAGATCACGATTTTCTGGCCGCGCGTTCGCAGCGCAGGCCTTGCCGGGGCGCTCTTTTATCCGGACGACGCCATTGTCGATCCGCGCGAACTGGTAGCGGCGCTGCTGGTCGCCTGCTGTGATCGCGGAGTCCCGCTTTTTGCCGAACGAACTGTGGACCGGCTCGAGATTTTAAGGAACGAAGCCATTCTGCATACTGCGGGCGGCCCCCAACGCTTTCAGGCGGTCGTGATTGCGGCGGGCGCCTGGAGCAGTTCCATTCCGGTCACCGGCGTTCCCCCCATCCCGGCTGCGGAGCCCGTAAAAGGACACTTGATCGGCTATCAACAGCCCGCCCAGACCTGCAACACAATCGTCCGTCGGGGCCACACCTATCTACTGCAGCGCGCGAACGGTTTGCTCATTGCCGGCGCTTCGGTCGAGCATGCCGGCTGGGATCGGACGATCGATCTCGAAATTGCCAGTGACCTGGCTCAGCAAGCCGGTTCTCTGCTGCCGCATTTAGCAGAAACGAACCCAACCGAGATCTGGACCGGCTTCCGCCCGGCGAGTGAAGCGTTGCAAATCGGGCCTTGGCATACGCCCGTTCTCCACCTGGCGTACGGACACTATCGCAACGGCATCCTGCTTGCTCCCTGGACGGCCAAAGAAATCGCAGCGCAGCTTAGCGCCAGTTTTCAAACGCGTTAGCGCGCTTACGGCGCATATCTGCAACCAGATCCGCCACGCGCGAACGCCGCTTCAACAAACCTTCCAGCATGCGTTCCAGTTCGTCTTCGTCACCCTCGAGCCAGGGTCGCGGAATCTCCTTCCAGGCGGCATCGATCACTTCGACGGGAAAATTTCCGACCATCTCCAACCAGGGTTGAAACGAATCGAGCGAGCGTACTTCCTGGTAGACGGCGGGGCGGAAATAGAGGCCCTGCAGCGGTGAATCCTGAAAGGTCCAGTGCGGTCCGTTGAAGGCGAAGCCGTGGTCGATCATCTGCGCATAGAAGCCGGCGCGAGCAGGCGCTTCGCCGCGGATCGGAATCCACCGTTTAGCGCGCGCCCGGAAAAAAACGGCCTGCCGGGAATCCGTGTTGCCGGCCCACTTGTCGAAGATCAGCGTTCCCAGGAAATCAATCCGGTTCTCCACTTGCGAAAGCAGCATATCGGGAAGGAAATCGAAGATAGCGACGCGGTCCGGATGCACGGCCAGGCGCGAACCGAAGTGGATTCCGGGCGGGATGGGCTCACGCCGCGAACCGATTGCAAGATACATCTCCGGGTTTTAGGCGACGAACTCGGGCGTCAGCTCGACCAGGGCCGTTTCCGGCACATAGATCTGCAAATGACGCAGGAAAGAACACGCCAGCCATTCGTTGATGAGGATGCGGCGATGCTGCGGGTTGTTGGTGAACTTAACGACGTAATAGCCGCCGTCTTCGAGCTGCATGAGGTGCGCCTGAGCGCCGCCGCGCATTTTGCGAATCACTTTGGTGGCGCGAATCGGCATCTCGTGAAGTGGATCATTGGCGCGGGTGCGAAAATCAGGCTAGTGGGGAGCCGGTTCTGCCAAGCGAACCGCCCACTCAAATCTTATCTTCGACGTGAAGGAGTAACCACCGGCCATCATGGCAGACGAGCCCTCAGAGAAGCAGCATGGAGCCAGCCCCGACGAAATCGCGCTGGACCTGATGAAGTTCATTGCAGTCACCACAGGATACGGGAAAGGACCAGCGAGCGCCGGTTTTGGGGGCAAAGGGCCGCGCTCGGCAGAAGAGTACGCCGACTCGCTGCTCGAGCTGTTTGATCGCTGCCGTTCGGCAGTTCGAAAGCCTGTAAAGTAACAGTCTTCGAGACCGGGCCGGCGAGGGTATTTCCGGCCCGGTCTGTTTTCTTAAAGTCTTCTTCTTTAGAGTCTTCGCCGCGCTGAGAGGCGCGGCCTCATCGTTGGAATCTTCGCCTCGCTGAGAGGCGCGGCCTCATCCTCTCGCCTAGCGGCGCCGCCTGGCGGTCGATTTTTTTCGCGCGCTGCTCTTCCTGGCTGACTTTTTGGCTGAAGTTTTCTTCGCGCTCTTCTTCTTCGCGCTCTTTCCGGCGGCGGCTTTTTTGGCTACCTTCTTTTTGGCAGGCGCCTTTTTCGCGGCGGTTTTCTTAGCCGCCTTCTTCACGGCCTTCTTTACGGATTTCTTGGATGCCGCCTTTTTCGCCGCGGTTTTCTGCGGGGCGCGCTTGGCAGCCTTTTTCACTGTCTTCTTCTTCGCCGCGCTCTTTTTGGCAGGAGCCGCCTTTTTGGCCGGCCTGGCAGGAGCGCCCTTGGCTTCAGCAGCACTCTCTTTGACCGGCGCGCTTTGGGGTGCAGGCGCAGCTTTGGCAGCCGGCGCCTTGCGCGGACGAGGAGGCCGCTTTTCTTTGACCGGGGCTGCTTCGCCGGCAGCTTCTTCCTGTTTGCCGCCTTGTTCCTGCGTGGGACGCGCGGGCGGGGCGGTGTAGGCAGGCTCCGCCGGCCTCTGTACCGATACCGTTACCGTCTCTTCTTCGTCGAGATCGTCGTCGTCGTCGCCGTATTCGTCTTTGTCGGACTCGAGCTCGATGTGTTCGTCTTCGTAATCGAAATCGTCCTGCTGATTATCGGGTGTGAATTTATACGCGAAACTCACGCACTCCTCCTTTGCAAACTTTTATCGGGTCTTCGCCTCGCAGAAACGCGCGGGTTCATCCATTCTCGAATCTTCACCTCGCTGAAACGCGCGGGTTCATCCTTCCCTACTATGCATCGAGATGATCGGAGAAGCAAAAGTATTTCACTATGCTTGGAGAGTTTAGCCGCCGTTTCGAACGGCGTGTCCGGGATGTGCAGCGCGGCGTGAAGCGGAAACGTGCGCGCTGTGCACGCCCGAGCGCGACTTTGCACGCGTGCGGCTTCGTCGAGTGTGTTTCACTACGCGCTTCTCTTCGTGATAAACGGCGGGGATCAGTAACACGTCGCCGGCTTCCAGAGAATCTGCACTGTCATTGACGGCAGCGATTTTTGCTGCCGGCAGATGATACGAACGTGCGATCGCCGCCAGCGTGTCCCCGGTTTCCACGTGATGCAGACGCCACGCATTGCGATTCGCTGCCGGCACGCTCTCGAGCGCCGTTTGCGCGGTCTGCGCCGCGCCGGCCGGAACGTGCACCTGGAAACCGGACGGTGCTACCGATTTCAAAAGCGAGGGGTTCAAATCGCGAATAACGGAGACGGGCTGCATGGTTGCATCGGCGATGAGATCGAGACTCGTCGCAGCGGTCAGCTGAATGGAATCATACTCGACCGGCCGATCGCTTTCGATGTTCTCCAGGCCGTAATCCTGCGGATTCTTCGCCATGATCGTCATGGCCACGATGATCGGTACGTAATTCGAAGTCTCACGCGGAAGAGCATGGCGCTTCAGAAGTTCCCAGTAATCCGCGTAGCCGGTACGTTCTACTGCCCGATCGACAGCACCGGCTCCACAGTTATAGGCAGCCATCGCCAGATACCAATCGCCGTAGCGGGCGTATAAGTCCTTCAGATATTTAGCCGCCGCCCGGGTAGCTTTCGCGGGATCAAGACGCTCGTCGAAGGTGGAAGTATGCACCAGGTCGTAGATAGACCCGGTGCCGGAAATGAACTGCCACATACCCACCGCGTTTTTTCGGGAAACGGCGCGCGGAAGGAAGCCGGATTCGGCCTGAGCCAAGTAGATCAGTTCCTGTGGAATACCTTCTTCGGCAAAGATGCGCTGAACCAGCGGCCGGTAGCGCCCGGCGCGTTTGAACCCGGCGAGGAGAATCGCGCGGCCGTGATCGGTCGAGAAAAAGTGCACATAGCTCAGCACCGGCTCGGAAAGTTCAAGCGGTATGCCGGACGCCGTCTGGTTCACTTCGGATTTGAGCTTGGGACCGAGCGAAGGATCGACCGGGAAGGTCATATGGCTGACCTCGTCGATGGGCGCTTTGTCGAAGGCCTCCGCCTGCTCTTGTTCGCTCGCTTCGCCCGCTCCCAGCTTTTCCACATCGAAGCGATAAATGAGATCGCAGATCTCATCCAGACGCCGTTCGATCCGCCGGTGATCGGGAAGCGAATCGGGCGCGGAAAGCAGAGTGTTTACGGCCGCATCGAACTCCCGCCGGGCCCCGTCGGGGTTGTTCTGAAAATAGAACTGCCGGCCGGCATTCAAATGCTCCTCTGCTTTCTGGAGGAGAGTGGTGGTCTCCGTCGATTGCCCGGCGGTCTGTTGCGAGATAGCCTGAATTTCCGGTTCGGGTGGATTCGATTCGGCGCTGGCAATTGCGATCGATAAACCTGCAAAAAGGACGATACCGCTCAGGAGCGAGTGTGGTCTCAGCATCATTCGATAAGCAAAATTTATGGCGCCGCGTAACTGTAACGGCAGTATCACAATAACCTACCTGTCAAACCAGGGTCAAGGTTATTCTGCCGTCTAAATTCCAATTTTGGAATACGTTTCCAAAGGTGCATACATCGCCAGGATGAGAAAAGCACACCGCCGGCCATTCCGCCGATCCGATGTAAGTATCTGAAAGCAGGATAGTTTTATTGGACCCTACCCAGTGACCGGCCCAGCTTCGGGCGGGCTGCGCGATATCTGCAGGGCCGGCTTTGGTTTGCAGCTAACGCGTCGGTACCGGGGTGGAAGCGCGGTTCGTGATAATTCGATCGATCATGCCGTATTCGAGGGCGGAGTCCGGCTCCAGGATATAGTCGCGATCCACATCGCGCGCGATCTTGTCCACCGGTTGTCCGGTTGCATCAGCCAGAATCTCGTTGAGAGACTGGCGCATGCGCAGAATCTCCCGCGCGTAAATGTCGATATCAGCCGCCTGGCCGCCAAGGCCGCTCATGGAGGGCTGATGAATCAAAATACGCGAATTGGGAAGGCTGAACCGTTTTCCCTTGGTGCCGCAGGCGAGCAGAACCGCAGCCATCGACGCTGCCTGACCGAGGCAGTAGGTTACGATATCCGGCTCGACCAGCCGCATCGTGTCCAGAATGGCGAGCCCTGCGGTAATGGATCCGCCCGGGGAATTGATGTACAAAGAGATGTCCCGCTCCGGGTCTTCTGCTGCCAGAAATAGCATCTGGGCCATGATCAGGTTGGCCACATTGTCGTCAATGGGCGTGCCGAGAAAGATGATGTTCTCCTTCAGCAGGCGGGAGTAGATATCGTAGGCGCGCTCGCCTCGCGACGTCTGCTCGACTACCATCGGCACGAGTACGGAATTCTGCATTGAAGCTCCTTTAATGCCTTGCCTTGCGATCTTTTTTGTAAGAAAAAGCGGGGCCGCACCCCCATAATATAGGATCGGTTTCGCACCGCATCGATCGCTGCGCGCGATTTTATGGCGTTACGCCGGGACCGTCCGGGATACTGGATAGGGGCTTTGCTTGTTTCCCCCGCTGAGGCGATCTTATAATCCATGTTGCTGGTCCTCGGTAGTGTTATTTCTTTGCTGGCAGCCTAATGTTTCGCCATCGTCCAGACGAATGAGTAATAGCGAGGCATGGCTCTGGCCGTATGAGGGTACTAATAGCGGATGATAGTGCGACATCGCGCGCGATGCTCCGGACGGCGTTGTTGCACTGGGGATACGAGGTGGTTCTGGCCGAGCACGGCGCTCAGGCCTGGGACATCCTAGCGCAGCCTGATCCCCCTCCCATGGCAATTCTCGACTGGGTTATGCCGCACATGACCGGTCCGGAAGTGTGCCGCAAGGTCCGGGAAACCCGCCGTGAACCGTACACCTACATTCTGTTGCTTACCTCCAAAAACTCCAAAGGAGAAACCGTCGAAGGACTCGAGGCCGGAGCAGATGATTACATCGTCAAACCGTTCGACCAGCATGAGCTTCAGGTACGGTTGCGAGTGGGCAAGCGCATCGTCGATCTGCAGATGGATTTGCTGCAGGCGCGCGAGGCGCTGCGGGAGAGAGCGAATAAAGACCTGCTGACGATGCTGCCGAATCGTTCGGCAATTCAGACCACTTTAGAGCAGGAACTGGCGCGTTGCCATCGCGACCGGCGCACGGTCGGGCTGATTCTGCTCGACATCGATCACTTTAAGAAGATCAACGACACGTATGGGCATTTTGCGGGCGATGCCGTGCTGCGCGAAGCAGCGGGCCGGCTGCGCGGCAATATGCGGACTTACGACCAGGTCGGGCGCTACGGCGGCGAAGAGTTCCTGGTGGTCCTTCCGAACTGTGACCTCGATCAGGCCAGTCACCAGGCCGAGCGTCTGCGCCAGCGGCTGCACGGCACAACCATGATGGTGGAAGGCATGGAAATTCCGGTTTCCGCGAGCTTCGGTGTCACCGTGTCGGACGGTACCGAACGCAGTCTGGATGACTTGGTGCGGGTGGCTGACGAGGCGCTATACCGCGCAAAAGCCGCGGGCCGCAATTGCGTGAAAGCGCTGGCGGTCGCGGATTCGAGTTTTGCAGGAAACGGCGCCGCCTGATCTCCGAAGTTTCCCCCGTGCGCAAAGCGCCGGGCCGGTCAATTCCCGCTGTTATACTCTGAATTGCTGCGCCCGTAGCTCAGTTGGATAGAGCGTCTGGCTACGAACCAGAAGGTCGGGTGTTCGAATCACTCCGGGCGCACCAGAATCAATAATTTACGAAGATATCTTCGTAAGCCAGCCCATTAAAAAACCCTTTTATTGACGCTACGTATGGAGTGAGCAACGAGCCATCATCGAGGCCGCATTCTCGGCTTGAATTAGAGACCGTACTGAGAACTGCTATCGGGAGCGGGAACCGAAAGAGTTTGTTTCGATAGCATCGATGAAGATCGAATGACTCATAAGATATGCAGTGTCCTTGCCGTTTGCCTCGGCGTGGCCCAAGGGCAGTCTCCAGCTCCAGCCGCTTCGGCAAAGTCAGTTCAAGTGGCCGCTCCGACGAGAGACCCTCATACAGAAGGCTACGTGAAGGCAAAAGAGCTCGCCGACGGGCAGCTTCCTGCGGCGAAGCAGAATGGGAATTTCATTATCGGCCCTACCCATACGGCTGACGCCAGGACCACTCCGAAGGAAGGTGTGCCGAAAGGCGAAATTGTCGAATTTACGATGGATTCGCAGAACAGCAAGATCTATCCGGGTGTCGCGCGTCAGCCGGGCCGATTGGCCGTAGATCCCGCGAATCCGGGCAAGCTGTTGGTCAAAAGCCATCCTGCGCCGTACGTGCGCAAAGTTGCCGTCTATATTCCGAAGCAGTATGTCCGGGGCACCGAGGTCCCATTCATTGTCGGGACGGACGGCCCCGACCCAATGCTGTTTACCACCCTTGACAATCTGATCGCGGAGAAACGCGTGCCGGTGATGATCGCGATCTCCATTGGCAACGGCGGGGGCGATGCGCAAGGAAGCCAGCGCGGGCTCGAATACGACACCATGTCGGGTACGTATGCGGAATTTGTGGAGACAGAAGTGCTGCCGCTCGTCGAGAAACGCTATGGCGTGAAGCTCACTAGAGATCCCGAGGGCCGGGCCGCGATGGGTTGCAGTTCCGGAGCAGCCGCGGCTATGGCGATGGCCTGGTATCGGCCGGACCTCTATCACCGCGTCCTGAGCTATTCAGGGACTTATGTCTACCAACAGTGGCCCGACAATCCGGCCACACCTCACGGCGCCTGGGAATTCCACGACTCGCTCATTCCCAACAGTCGAAAGAAGCCGCTGCGCTTGTGGCTTGAAGTGGGCGACACGGACAATCTGATCCGGCGCGACGAATACCACGATTGGGTTCTGGCCAATGAGCGCATGGCAAAGGTGCTGGCGAAGAAGGGCTATCCGTTCCAGTTTGTGTTTGCGAAGAACGCGAAACACTGCGATCGTAGCGTTAAGGCGCAGACGTTGCCTTTGGCGCTTGAGTACGTCTGGCGCGGCTATAGAGGTCGATAGAAGCGGCCCGATTGGGCCTTGTACAACATGAGCCGAAAACGCCAAAGCAGCACGCGGGGAGCAGGCATATTGAAGATCTGCCGGGTTCGGCCGCGGCATTTCTCGATGCTCACCGGGACCTTGCCCGCAGCGCGGGATTCGTCTTTACAAACCAAGTTGTTGG
>DATBGM010000004.1:0-31958 GCA_036557945.1 Bryobacteraceae bacterium
ATCGATCCTGGTGCTCAGCGCGCTGCGCGAAACCATCAACATCATGACACTCGGCGGGCTGGCGTTGGCGGTCGGCATCCTGGTGGACGACGCCACCGTCACGATCGAAAACATCGAGCGATACCTCGAGCAGGGCCATGATCTGCGTGAGGCGATTCTTGAAGGCGCGGCGCAGATTTCGGTGCCGGCGCTGGTCTCCACGCTCTGTATCTGCATCGTCTTCATCCCGATGTTTTTCTTAAGCGGTGTTGCCAAGTACTTGTTCGTGCCGCTGGCGGAGGCGGTCGTTTTCGCGATGGTCGCTTCGTACATCTTTTCGCGTACCCTCGTTCCCACCCTGGCGATGTACCTGTTGCGCAGGAAAGAGCACGGCCGCCGCTCGCGTAATCCGTTCGTTTTGTTCCAGCGTGGCTTTGAGCGCGGCTTCGAGCGCGTGCGCTCCTGGTATGAAGCTGTTCTGACAACGTTCGTTTACCGGCGCTTCCTATTTGTTCCGGTGTTCTTGCTGGTCTGCGTTGCGGCGGCAGGACTCGTGCCGTTTCTCGGACGCGACTTCTTTCCCAACAGCGATACCGGACAGTTCAAGCTGCATGTGCGCGCCAAAACCGGCACGCGTATCGAAGAAACTGCACGTCTCTCCGATCTGGTCGATAACGAAATCCGCCGGGAAATTCCGAAAGACGAGCTCGAAACGATCATCGACAATATCGGGCTGCCCTACAGCCTGATCAACCTTTCCTATAGCAACTCCGGCCAGCTGGGAGCGGCCGATGGCGACATCCTGGTAAGCCTGAAAGAGAAACATCATCCGACCGCCGACTACGTGCGCACTCTGCGAGCGAACCTGCCGCGCAAATTCCCGGGTACAACGTTCTATTTCCTGCCGGCCGACATCGTGACGCAGATTCTGAACTTTGGACTGCCGGCCGCCATCGATTTGCAGATCACGGGTAACAATATCGACGCGAGCCGCGCTTATGCGAACCGGCTGCTGCCGCAGTTGCAGCGCATTCCCGGCGCCGTCGATCTGCACATTCACCAGGTCTTTGACGGTCCCAAGCTGCATATCGAAGTCGACCGCACGAAGGCCGCGCAGAGCGGATTCACGCAGATGGACCTGGCGCGCAATTTCCTCACATCGCTCACCGGAAGCTTTCAGACGCAGCCAACCTTCTGGTTGAATCCGCAAAATGGCGTGAGCTACAGCCTGGTGACACAGACGCCGCAATATGCGATTCAGAGCCTGCAGGATCTTCAGAACATACCGGTAGGCGGGCCAAATCAGAAGCAGCCGGAGATCTTAAACGACGTAGCCGCTATCAGCCGCGAAAGCGAGCTTGGCGTAGTAACGCATTACAACATCCGGCGAACTGTAGATATCTATGGGTCGGTGCAGGATAGAGATATGGGCGCGGTCGGGACCGCCATCAACCAGGTCATCGAGCATAACCGCAAATATCTGCCGCGCGGTACCGAAGTCCTGCTGCGCGGTCAGGTTCAGACCATGCACGACTCCTATTTCGGTCTGCTTGCCGGACTCGCGGGCGCAATCGTACTCGTTTACCTGCTGATCGTGGTGAATTTTCAATCCTGGCTCGATCCGTTCATCATTATTACGGCACTGCCGGCGGCGCTCGCTGGAATCATTCTGTTCCTGTTCCTAACGCATACCACTATCAGCGTGCCGGCCTTGATGGGCGCCATCATGTGTATGGGCGTTGCCACCGCCAACAGCATTCTGGTAGTAAGTTTCGCCAAGGAACAACTGGCCGAGCACGGCAACTCGCGCGAAGCGGCTCTGCAGGCGGGCTCCACACGTTTTCGGCCAGTGCTGATGACTGCGCTCGCCATGATCATCGGCATGGTGCCGATGGCGCTAGGGCTCGGTGAAGGCGGCGAGCAGAACGCACCGCTCGGCCGCGCGGTAATCGGCGGTCTGCTCTGCGCCACGATCGCCACGCTGTTCTTTGTGCCTGCTGTATTCAGCTTGTTGCACCGCAATCGCAAACCGAGCGACAGCGGCCCGGTGCGTGATGGAAGAGAGAAACCGGTTCATGCATAACGATTGGGGAAAAACCATGACAGTGGAGGAAGAAGAAACAGGCGCGCCCGTCAGCGGACGATCGGGGCGAGCCGGATTGCATATTTTGGCGATTGTTATCGTTGCGGCCGCGCTCGTGGTCGGATACCTGGTTTGGGCGGGCATCACTTCGCGCGCCAAAGCCGATACCGCCCTCCAACGCGCCACGCTCGAAAACTCGATTGCTACCGTTGCCGTCGTTAGGCCCCAGGCGAGCCAAGGCAGCGAAGAAGTGGTGCTGCCGGGCAACATGCAGGCCTTTACGGACACACCGATCTGGGCCCGCGCCAGTGGTTATCTGAAGATTTGGCATGTCGATATCGGCGCACATGTGAAACGCGGACAGCTTCTGGCTGAGATCGAATCGCCCGAAGTCGATCAGCAGTTGCAACAGGCAAAGGCGAATCTGGCCGTGGCAGATGCCAATCTGAAACTTGCGCAGGTGACTGCCGAGCGTTATAACAATCTCTTCAAAACCGATTCCGTTTCGAAGCAGGATGTCGATAACGCCGTTCAGGATGCAGCAGCCAAAACCGCAGCAGTTACCGCGGACCAGGCAAATGTTGCCCGGCTTGAGCAGCTTGTGAGTTATGAGAAGGTATACGCACCCTTTGACGGCGTGATCACGGCGCGCAATATCGATACTGGCGCGCTGGTGGATGCCGATGCCAATGCGCCCGGCAAAGAATTATTTCATCTGGCGTCGAATACGACGCTCCGCGTTTACGTCAGCGTTCCGGAAGTCTATTCACGGGCAGCCAAACCCGGCGTCAACGCGTATCTTACGCTCACGGAATTTCCGGGACGCAAGTTTCATGGAACCATCGCGCGCAACTCCGGCTCGATTGACGTAAATTCGCGCACGCTGCTCGTGGAAGTCGATGTCAGGAATACGGGCGGCGAACTGTTGCCCGGTTCGTACGTCTCCGTTCATCTGAAGCTCCCGGGCAAAGTCGAAGCCGTCACCGTGCCTTCCAATACGCTGCTGTTCCGCAAAGCCGGGCTGCAGGTTGCGACACTCGTGAACGGAAAGGTGAAACTGGTTCCTGTGATCCTCGGGCATGATTACGGTGACAGTGTGGAGATTCTCTCCGGCTTAAGCAAGAACGATTCCGTTATCGTGAATCCGAGCGATTCGATTACGAGCGGAGACCGGGTGCGCGTCGGGGAAGGAACGGCAGAAGCCGAATGAACAAAAGTGCCGCAATCGGCGCGCTCGCGCTGCTGTTTGTGCTCGCGGGCTGCATGGTCGGGCCGAAATACTCAAAGCCTGCTGTTCCTTCGGCACCCGCCTACAGCGAGCAGCCGCCTGCTAGCTTTGGCGAAGCGCAAGGCTGGAAAGCGGCGCAGCCGTCCGACCATACGATTCGCGGCAAATGGTGGGAAATTTTCGGTGATGCTGATTTGAATGCTCTCGAAGAACAGGTCGGCATCGCCAATCAATCCTTAAAAGTGGCAGAGGCGAATTTCCGGCAGGCGCGCGCCCAGATTCAATTCAACCGCTCGAATCTGTATCCCACCATCGCCGCCGGCGCGCTGATTACGCATAACCGCACCTCGAGCAACAATCCGACCGGCCTGCCGGGCCGTGAGTATGGGAATTTTGCGCTGCCCATAAGCGCCTCCTGGGAGCCTGATCTTTGGGGCCGGGTACGCCGCAGCATTACCGCATCGAAAGAACTTACGCAAGCCTCCGCCGCCGACCTGGCAAGCGTCAAACTGATTCTCGAAGCCGAGCTCGCCGCCGATTACTTCCAGACACGCAGTCTGGATGCGCAGAAAAGACTGCTCGACGATACCGTCGTCGCCTATCAAAAGGCGCTTACGTTAACGCAGAATCGTTACAACGGCGGGGTGGCCTCGAGAGTCGAAGTCGAGCAGGCGCGTACGCAATTGCAGCAGACCGAAGCGCAGGATATCGATCTTGGTGTGGCGCGCGCCCAGTTTGAGCACGCAGTAGCGGTGCTCACCGGCAAAGTGCCGGAAGGTTTTCATCTGCCGAACGAGCCGCTCGAACAGACGCCGCCGCCGGTGCCCATCGGCGTGCCTTCGCAATTGCTCGAACGCCGTCCCGATATCGCCGCCGCCGAACGCAGGCTGGCCGCTGCCAACGAGCAGATCGGTATTGCGAAAGCTGCCTACTATCCCGACCTGGTAATCAGCGGCACCGGAGGTCTGCAAGCCGGCAGCATCGTCGATTGGTTCACCTGGCCCAGCCGCTATTGGGCTGCTGGCCCGCAGATCGCCCAGACCATTTGGGATGCAGGCCGGCGCCGCGCCCAAGTGCTCGGCACCGAAGCCGCCTATGACGCGGAAGTCGCTACCTACCGCCAGACAACTCTCAATGCATTCCAGGAAGTGGAGGACAGCCTGTCGAGTCTTCGCATCCTCGAGCAGGAATCGGCCAAACAGCACGAAGCGACTGCTTCCGCCGAAAGTTCATTGCAGCTTTCTTTAAATCGCTACAAGGGCGGACTGGTCACCTATCTTGAAGTGATCACCGCGCAGGGCATCGCGCTCGCCAACGAACGCGCCGACGTGGACCTGCTGCGCCGCCGCATGGACGCCAGCGTCCAGTTGATTCGCGCGCTCGGCGGCGGCTGGGATACCAGCCAATTACCGAGCGTGTAACTGTAAGGAAGCATGAAGGCCATCGCCGCTTTCATCGCCATCGCCTACGCGCTTGCGATTGCGCTGAGCCTGTTCATCGGGCTCACCGGTGGCGTTCACAGCCGCTTTATCGGCTGGGCGTATACGTCCATGCTGCTGCCGGCGATTGCCGTATGGCTCGTCTACCTGATGACGAAGGAAGGTCCGCGCATCTGCTGGGAGTGCTTTCCGCTGCGTTACCTTCCGGTAGCGCTCTTCCTGATGCCGGGAATACTGCACGCCGTCATGCTCCCCTTAATGGCCAGCTTCGCCGGCGGACTGCACTGGCAGGACTGGTTGACGCCACAGCCCGACGGTCTCTATCACACACCGGCCTTGCGCGGCTGGGGCGCGCTGACGACCGCCGGTCTCATCTCGCACATCGCGCTCAACGCTGTCGCCGGTCTCGCTATCATTTCCTTCCTCGCCTTTTTTGAAGAGATCGGTTGGAGAGCGTGGCTGCTGCCCCGGCTTACCGATCGCATGGGCGCACGCCCGGCCGTCGTCGCCACCGCCGTCATCTGGGCGCTCTGGCATGTGCCGTTCGATCTCTCCGGAATTTTGCATATCGAGGGCGTGGCGCCTGCAAAGCTTGCTCTCATGCTGGCATTCGGCACAACATCGGCAGGTCTGATTCTCGGCTGGCTCTGGTTGCGCACGGAAAGCATCTGGCTCGTCTCCCTTGCCCATGGCGCGCTCAACAACTGGGGCCAGTACGCGTTCAAATACCTGAAGCAGTCCGTCGCGTCCGACCGGGAGTTAATAGTTTTGGCAGCCGGATCTTCGGCCGTGCTCATCGCCGGCGTTCTGCTGCTTTCGATATCTCAAAACCGAGCCCCGCAGCGTAAATACGGGAAACCCGCTAACGGACCAGCGTAGCCCGCACGGCCAGCACCAGCGGCTTTTCCGTGCCGGCTTCCGCCAGTACCGCCGGCTGATTCGCAACCAAATCAATATTCGCCGTGAAATCGCTTTCTCCGCCAGGCGCCGGTGCAGGCGTGTTCGCTTGCGCCGCTGGCTTCGTCACCCAGCAGCGCACGCCGTCCAGGCTGATGCGATTGGCCTTCGGGTCATTCCCGGCCACCGCCGATTGCACGCGAATCCGCGTCAGCGCCGGACCGCCCGCAGCTTTCGTGTCCGTTAAATGCAGTTCACCGGCCTGCCCCTCGCGTAACCGCAGTACCTGGCTATCGGCCAAACGAAGGGCTTGGGCGCTCGTCAGCCCGCTCAAACTCGCATCAATCGTCTTCAGATCGGCCGGCAGCGGCGGGGCTGAGGGCGCCTGCGCAGCCGTGGCCAAGAGATAAACCGTTACTTGAATATTGGCCGGCACAGGAGGCGGAACATCGAGCCGTTTTCCGGCATCTTCCACTTCTTGAAGAAACGACTGCGGACCGTTTATTTTTAATAGCTTTAGCTCCCGATTTGCCTGCATAACGTAAGATTGTCCGGAGTACAGATTGCGCAACTGTTCCGGGTCGAGATATTTCAGCTCGATCGTCTTCGTGCCCCAGGCCGGGTCGCTTTGCTGAGCGGCCAGTGCCGGCCCGATCAGGAGTAACAGAAATTTGGGGTGAAAGTGCATGCGGTCGTGCCCTATGAGCTTTATCGAGCGTCTGCCGGCGGAATTTCAGCGTTTCTCGTTATCGAGCGTAGCCCGCGCGGCCTTTAGCTCCTTGCGCTTCTCGCCCGTCACTTTGGGGAAATTTAAATGCAGTTCGTCGAGCGTCTCTACCACCGCCGCCGCAACCACGAGCTGCGTAAACCACTTATGATCCGCGGGTACGACGTACCAGGGGGCGTGCGGGGTTGAGGTATGGCGGATCATATCTTCATAGGCATCCACATAATCCGCCCAGAACTCCCGCTCCGCCATATCGTGCTGATCGAACTTCCAGTTCTTGCTCGGCGTCTCGATTCGTTGCAGAAACTGCTTCTTCTGCTCCTTTTTTGAAATGTGCGGAAAGAACTTCCGCACCACCGTTCCGTTACGCGCGAGGTACTGTTCAAACGCGCAAATATCGTCGAACCGCTCGCGCCATATTTTTTTCGGCGACACCAGCGATTTCGGAATCTTCTCGTTCGCAAGGACATCCGGGTGAACGCGCACGACCAGCACTTCCTCGTAATACGAACGATTGAAAATGCCGATACGGCCGCGCTCCGGCAGCCGGCAAGTCGTGCGCCACAGAAAATCGTGCCGCAGCTCTTCGCTCGACGGTTGCTTGAACGACACCACCTCGCAGCCGACCGGATTCACTCCCGACATCACGTGCTTGATCAGGCTATCCTTGCCCGCTGCATCCATACCCTGCAGGATAAGAAGCAGGGCCCATTCCTCCTGCGCATACAGCTTTTCCTGCCGGTCGCGCAAACGCTCTATGCCCTCAGCCAGCAGCTCGTGCGCCTCTTCTTCCGACTGGATGCCGCCCGTGTCATCGGGATCGAAGTCTTTCATCCGGAACTTACTGCCGTGGTCAATGCGGTACCGCGCGGCGAGTTTTTCGATTTTAGACATGGCGACTATCTATCGTACCGAGCAAAGCCTCATTGAAAATAAGCGCGCCGTATCCGAACGATATCCCGGAACGCAATGAAGAAATCGAGCGGCCGTACTTTGGAACCGGCAACATCGACCCAGCATTCCAGCGGATATTCGTAGACCTTACTGGCGAGCTGCACCCCTTCCGCGAGATAAAGTCGCCGGTAGCGCGCCAGAATCTCGACATCGAAAACCCATTTGGAAAGGAACGGCGCGGCAAAAATGGAACGCGTCTCCTCGCGAACGCGAAACAGCTTGGCGCCGCATTGCGTATCGTAGATGGGAGTCTGCAGCACCAGCGAAACCGTGGTGGCAAAAACGCGGCCCAGGTAGTGCCGCAGTGCGCTTCGCCTGACATAGCGTCCGAGAAGCTGCACGCGCGCGCCGAAAATCATGTCGATCTCGGCCCGTTCGTCCAGAATCCGGCGGAAGCGCCCGGCAGCATCGAGCGGCGTTGCCAGATCTGCATCCCAAAAGCCAACCTGCGCCGGCCGGAAGCGGTCCAGCGCATAAAGAATTCCTTGCCGGACCGTTTCCGCCTTACCGTAATTGCGCGGCAGTTTGACAATGTCCACGCAACGCCCCGCCGAACTACGAATTCGTTCGAGCGCCGCAGCAGTATCATCCGTGCTGCCGTCGTCAACAAACACAAACTGCGTATCCACTGATGCTGCCGCAAACGCACCGAATGCCTCTTCGTCGAGCCGGTGCGCCTCGTTGTAGCAGGGAATGACGAGCGCGATCTCAGTCATCGAGCGGCAGCGTGATGGTCTTGCCGGAGGAGGCCGACCGGCGCGCCGCGTCCAGTATTTCGCTTACGGCTATATTCGTCTTCAGCGACGAAAGATCATCCCCTTCCGTAATCTCGCCGCGGATGACCGCCGCCAAATAATGCAGCGGATCGTCATAGGGCGCCTTGAGCGCATTCGCGTCGCGCGTGGAACTTTCGCGCTCTCCTTTTTTCCGCATGTCGACACGCGCGTTCCGCATTGTTTTGACGTAACCGGTCCGTCCATAGACTTCCATATCCTTCCGGTCAAACGGCCAGTTCCAGGAGGCCTGTAAAGTCGCTACCGCGGACGGATAAGCCAGAATTACGTTCGCTTCGTCATCCACTTTCGGATAGATATCCGGCTGTAACTGCTGAGTCACTGCGATCACGGACTTCGGTAACCGGCCATGCATGAGCCAGGTCATCAGATCGGCGCCATAACAGCCGAAATCGTAAAGCGCGCCTGCTCCGTTCAGCTTCGGATCGGTTAACCACGCGAAGAACTCCGGGCTCACCTGAATCAGCTTGGGACCGCGATGGCCGTCATGCACAACAACTTTCCGGATATCGCCGAGTTCTCCGTTTGCGGCGAGCTCGTATGCCGCCCGGTTGCTTGCATACCAGCTCGTCTCGTAATCGGTTAATACATGAATCCGTCCCGCGCGCGCGGCCTTTTGCATCGCGAGCGCATCCCGGTAACTCACTGCCAGCGGCTTTTCCATCAACACATGCACATGGCGGCTGGCGCACTCTTCCACAATGCGCCTGTGATCGTAGGTGCTGCTGAAGATGAGCACTGCGTCGGGATGGGTTGCATCCACCAGGTCCGGCACGTTGGAAAAATAAAATTTCGCCGGGAAATGGTCGCGCGCGCGGTATTTCTCAAACAGCGCCTTATCCGGTTCCGCGATTCCCACCAGCTCCACATCCGACCTGTGAAGAAGCCCGCCCGCGGGCACCAGCGCGCCCCCATGCAGGAAGCCGGAGACGTGTCCATGCGCCAGTCCGGCAATCGCCACGCGCAGCGGAGCCGCCTGCAGCAGGCCCGGCATGCAGAAAATAGTGAGCGCCGCGATTCGCCTGAAGAATGTCACTCTGCAATTATTGCGCGCACCCGGTTGCGTACTGCTTCCCGCAGGATGTAGAATCTCTACATGCCTCCAGGCGAGAAGTATCAGAACCGCATCGAGCTCCTGCAAGGCACGCTCGACATGCTGATCCTGCAGACGCTGCAATGGGGGCCGCAGCATGGCTACGGCATCGGCAACGCCATCCGCGCGAATTCCGGCGAGCTGCTGCAGGTCGAAACCGGCTCGCTCTATCCGGCGCTGCACCGCCTGGCGCGCAAGGGTTGGGTGAAATCGGAATGGAAGCAGTCCGAAGCCGGCCAGCGCGCGAAATACTATCGCCTTACTCCCACCGGCAAGAAACAGCTCCTCTCCGAGCGCGATCGCTGGTCGCAGCTTGTCGGTGCAATCACCGGCGTCTTGAACCCGCACAAGAACGAGGCATGAGCGCATGCTCCCCTGGCGCAGCAAACGCGAACGGGATCTCTCCGAAGAGCTTGCAAGCCATCTGCGTATGGCCGCGCGCGATCAGGGCGAGTGCAATGCCCGCCGTGAACTCGGCAATGTCGGTTTAATCAAAGAAGCCACGCGCGCAAGCTGGGGCGGCTTGTGGCGCGAGCGCGTCTTGCAGGATTTGCGCTACGCCTGCCGCATGGTGAGCAAAAATCCGGGCTTCACGGCTGTCGCAGTACTGACCATGGCGCTCGGTATCGGTGCAAGCACCGCCGTCTTCAGCCTGGTCGACGCTGCGCTGTTCTCGCCGGACCCGTATAAAGAAGCGCGACGGCTGGTCCTTCTCAAACAGATCGCCAACGGTTATCGCGTGAATACGTCTGCATCGGAATTCTTCGATCTTCGAAGTCGCAGCCGAACGCTCGCGCAGTCCGCCGCGTACGCTGACGACGAATACGACCTTACGGGCGCACAGGAACCGCAGCGCATAGAGGGCGTTCGCGTTAGCAGCAACCTGTTTGCCATGCTTGGCGTGGAGCCCGCTCTCGGCCACGAGTTTTCTCCCGTACAAGACTATGAAGGCGGAGCGAAGGAAGCGGTTCTGAGCGATGCGTTCTTTCGCAGCCGCTTCCGCGGCAAACCGGAAGCCGCTCTCGGGCGCACCATCCGCCTCAATGAAACGCCTTACACGGTAATCGGTGTGATGCCGTCCGGGTTTTCGTTTCCCGCTTCGAAGAATTCTGTGGAACCAGTGCCCGCGCTCTGGGTACCCATGGCATTTTCCAAAGCCGAAGTATCTGCGCCCAAGGCCGACAATTTCGAGATCAGCGTGGTCGCGCGCCTGAAGCCCCACATCTCGTTGGCCGATGCGAATAACGACATTGCGCGGCTCTGGCGCGATTTTCGACGCGAGGCGCCTGAACAATACAAAGGAAGCTGGTTCAACGGCGTACTTCTCGAGCCGCTCGGGGCGGAAGTCGCCGCGCGGCGGAAACCCGCCCTTACTCTGTTCACCTGTGGAGTTGCCTTCGTTCTGCTCATTGCCTGTGTGAATCTCAGTAATTTACTGCTTGCCCGGGCAGGCGCTCGTGAACGCGAAATCGCCGCACGCCGTGCATTAGGCGCTACCGCCGGTCGCCTCGCGATGCAATTCGTTCTTGAAACAATCGTGCTGACTCTGGCCGGCGGAGCGCTTGGCTACGTTTTCGCGTGGGTCGGAACAAAAGGTGCGCTCAAACTTGCTCCTTCTGAAGCACTCTTGCCGGCCGCGATTGGAGTGGATATGCGCGCGCTCTTTTTTACTCTGTTCCTTTCGCTCGCTACCGGAATCTTTTGCGGACTGACGCCGGCACTCGCCTCCACTCGCACAAATCCCGGCGATGCGCTGAAGCAGAACAGCCGCGGCGCCACCGCCAGCCGCTCGGCAAACCGTATCCGCGGGGCGCTGGTGATCCTGGAAGCCGCTCTCTCGCTCATTCTCCTGATCGGCGCGGCGCTGCTGATTCGAAGTTTCGCCGCTGCCCTTGCTACTCCGCCGGGGTTCGACGCTGCCGGAGTGACAATCGTCCGTACTTCGTTTAACCGCCATCGCTATCCGGATGCCGCGCGCCGTCACAACGCGGAGCGCGAAATTGTAACGCGCCTGCGTACAATTCCAGGCATCCGGCAGGTTGCGCTCACAACACATGTGCCGATCGCCGATTTGCGCATGATCGGGTACGTCGTAGAAGGCAGAGATCCCAATGACTTTCATTGGGCCGATAACGCGCTGGTGGATGGCAGCTATTTTGCTGCGATGCGCATTCCGCTCAAAAGCGGCCGCACATTCGACGGGCGTGACAATTCAAAAACTCCCATGGTCGCCGTCGTCAACGAAACCATGGCCCGCGAATACTGGCCCAACGAAAACGCGGTTGGCAAACACATCCGCTGGGGCGGGCGGCCCCTCACGATCATCGGCATCGCAGGCGACGTTCATCTCGAAGCGCTCGAACTGCGGCCGAAACCAACCATCTATTGCTCGATTTACCAGATCGAGAGCGGAGCGACGAAAAGCGCAGTCTTCATCCTGCGCGCCGCAACTACCGCGCCCGCAAATCTCGCCTCGCAGGTCCGCAAAATCATCTGGTCCGTCGACCCCGGCCTACCGGTTTTCCAAACCGCGAGCATGGAGTCGGTCGTCGTTCGCTCCCTCGCCGCGCGCCGCTTCACCATGCTTTTGCTCACAGGCTTCGCCGCTCTCGCGCTTGTGCTCGCGGCTGTCGGCTTATACGGAGTGCTCGCCTACGCCGTCGCACAGCGGACGCGCGAGCTGGGCGTCCGTCTCGCGCTCGGCGCCGATCCGAAAGGGCTTCTTTGGCAGACAGCATCGTCGGGAATGCGTCTCGCCCTGGTTGGTGTCCTGAGCGGACTGGCCGGCGGCGCACTTCTCGCCCACGGCATGTCGCGACTTCTTTTCGGAATCGCGCCGCTCGATTTGCCGTCCTTTGCCGGGGCTGCCGGTGCGCTGCTCCTTGTCGCTGCCCTCGCCGGTCTGATCCCTGGCATGCGTGCCGCGCGCGTCGATCCCATGGCCGCTCTCCGCTGCGAGTAGACTTATGCTCTTTCGAAAACGCAACCGTGATCTCGACGAGGAGCTCAAAGCACATCTCGACATGGCGGCACGCGACTGCAGCGCACTCGCCGCGCGCCGCGAACTTGGCAACATTTCACTTATTCAGGAGGTCACCCGCGATATGTGGGGCTGGCGATCACTCGAACGTTTACTGCAGGATCTGCGCTACGGCCTGCGTGTGCTCCGCAAAAATCCCGGCTATGCCGCCGTCGCTGTCTTTTCGCTCGCGCTCGGCATCGGCGTTAATACTGCCATCTTCAGCCTGATCAATGCCGTCATGCTCGAAACGCTTCCCGTGCAAAATCCGGATCAGCTTGCCATCGTGGGCAATCCGACACGCACGGGCGGGGTGTCGCAAGGCTCCGGCATTCGAACCGATCTGTATTCCTATGCGTTTTTCCAGCAGTTCCGCGGGCGCAATCCCGTCTTTCGCGATGTCTATGCAAGCGGCCGCTCGGAGCATCTCAACATCGCTCTCGCCGCGGGCGGTAAAAGCATTCCGCAAACCGGCAGAACCGTTGGCCGCTTTGTCAGCGGCAATTATTTCTCCCTGCTTGGCGTTACTGCCGCCCGCGGACGCACCTTTAGCGAACAGGAGACACACATACCCGGCGCAGCTCCGGTCGCCGTCCTCAGTTACGGCTACTGGAAGCGCCAGTTCGGACGCGACGAGAGCCTGCTAGGCCGCAAATTGCTTGTCAACGGAGCGCCCTTCACCGTGGTCGGCATCGCAGCGCGCTCGTTTTCAGGCGATATCGTCGGCACTCCCATCGATATCTGGTTCCCGCTGACCATGCAAGCGCAGGCTAATCCCGGCTACAACTACCTCGGGGATTTGCATACCAACTGGCTGCTCATCATGGGCCGTCTGAAACCCGGAGTAGGTCTCGCGCGGGCCGCCGCCGCCATCGATATCTTCAACCGGCAGCTCTACCGCGAGCTCTACGCCGCCAACACACCGGCGGACCAATTGCGCCAGCTTCAGAAAGAAAAATTCCCCGTCAGCTCCGGCGCCAGGGGTTTCTCGCGCATCCGCCACGATTTCTCCGCACCGCTGCTCGTGCTCATGGGCGTGGTTGCATTCGTACTGCTCATCTGCTGCGCGAACATAGCCAACCTGCAACTGGCGCGCGCCGCTGCCCGCCGCCGTGAAATCAGCCTGCGCCTCGCCATTGGCGCAGGGCGCGCCCGGCTTATCCGCCAGCTTTTTACCGAAAGCCTGCTGCTCGCCGCAGCGGGCGGCTTACTCGGCCTGCTGCTATCGGTCTGGATCAGCCGCCTTTTACTGCGCCTCGTGTCGCAGACCGATCGTGTGCCGCTCGATGTGCATCTCGATGCCCGAACGTTCTTCTTTACCGCCGCTGTCGCCTTGCTTGCAGGAATACTGTTCGGTCTCGCGCCCGCTTGGCAGAGCACGCGTACCGATCTCGTGCTGCGGCTGCGCGCAAGCAGGGGGACTGGCGAATCCTCCGCAAAATTCGGCAGAACACTGGTCGTCGTACAGGTCGCTCTTTCCATGATTCTGCTGGTCGGTGCTGGCCTGTTTGTGCGCACTCTGCAAAATCTGAAAAATATGGATCTGGGTTACGTTCGCAACGGGCTCGTGCTGGCCGAGCTGGACTTCAAAGCCGCCGGCTACCAGGGGGCCGCGATTTTGCAACTCGCGCATCGGCTGCTGGACTCGTTAGCCGCAACCCCCGGCGTGCAAGGCGCGTCCGTCTCCGAAAATGGCCTCTTCAGCGGCACCGATTCCGAGAGCGATGCCAAGATCGAAGGCTATACTCCGCGCACCGATGCCGATCGCGGAAATCACAGCGATCGTGTCGGTCCGGATTACTTCCGGATCGTCGGCACGCCCGTCCTCGCGGGCCGCGGAATCACGTCGCAGGACGTCGGGAACGCAACCAAAGTTGCTGTGATCAACGAGAGCATGGCGCGTTTCTATTTCCCGCACTCCGATCCCATCGGACGCCACATCACCGATCCCGAAGGAAAGCCCGCTTCCTACACGATCGTCGGCGTGGTGCGCGACGTCAAGCAGTCCAATCTGCGCGAACCCGCGCCGCGCCGTTTCTATCTCTCCTATTTCCAGCCCAAGGAAACGGACCCGATCACCACCATGAATCTGGAAATCCGGACTGCAGGCGATAGCGCCGCCGTGCTCAATGCGGTCCGTCAGCGTATTTCCGCAGTCGATCCCAAGATTCCGATTCTCGATTTAAGCTCCGCTGACAAACTGGTCGAAGACACGCTCGACGAAGAGCAGCTCGTGGCCAGGCTGTCCAGCCTCTTTGGTGCGCTCGCGCTCGTGCTGGCCGCAATCGGACTCTACGGCGTCATGTCGTACCGTACGGCGCGCCGTACCGGCGAAATCGGCATCCGCATGGCGCTCGGTGCGGGCCGGCGAAGCGTGATGGCCATGGTGCTCGGCGAAACCTGCATACTTGTGGCAGTAGGCATCGCCGCCGGCATGCTCAGCGCGGTCGTGCTTGCCGCGCTGCTGCAAAACATGCTCTTCGGCCTGTCTCGCTTCGAAATGCTCCCGATGATCGTCGCCGCAGCGGTCATCGCCATTGCGGCCGTCGGCGCCAGTCTCGCGCCTGCCTGGAAAGCCGCCCGCGTCGACCCCACTGTCGCTTTGCGCTGCGACTAGCTAGCGCGCGGCGCCTTTAATTTCTTCAACAGCGCAATCGCCTTCCGGATATCTGCCGCGCGCTTGGTCTGGTCCTGCTCCTCGCGTTCGACACTCAGCAGCCCGCGATAGCCGATCTCTTTCAACTTCGTCAGAAACGCCGGAAAATCAACGCTGCCTTCGCCCAGCGGCTTCTCCACACCAAGCGCCGAGGGCTGATCTACCGACGGCCAGTCGCCGTCTTTGCAATGCACCGAAATCACGTGCTTCCCCAGCACACCCAGGGCCTCCACCGGATCGCCCGTGCCATACAGAATCATGTTGGCCGGATCGAAATTGATCTTCAGATTCGGACGGTCCACATCGGCGATGAACTGCAGCAGCACCTTTGCCGGCTCCTGCCCGGTTTCAAGTGTGAACGACTGCCCGTTCTTTCCGCAGTGATCGCAAACCTGGCGCGCCACGTCCCGCATCTCTGCATAACTTTTACTCGAGAAATCATGCGAGATGAAACCGATATGACACGCCACGCTATCGAGCCCGAGCTCACGCGCCACATCCGAAACCGCTTTCGTGCGCGCGATCCGCTCCTTGCGCGTTTCCTCCGGCACCAGCCCGACCGTCCGCTGCACCGTAGGTATGTCCTTGTAGTCTTCACCCACATAGCTGCAAACGGCGGTAATCACCGTGAACTGTTCCTGCTTGAGCGCCTTGTCCCATTGCTCCGCCGCACCCTCCAGTGGCAGCTCGCCCGGAAAGCCAAGTTGCCCCGCCCGCACTCCGAACTGCTTCACCTCCTGCAATGTTTCGCGGGCGTTCTCTTTCGCCCAAAACATCAGTCCGATTTCCAAATCTTCTAGTCCGAGCATTGAATCGTTTGACCCTCTTTCGCGCGTGAATCTTTCAATAACAAAGCGAGCGCAATACCTGCAGCGGATTCTTCCGGCGGGCAGCGCTCCGGTCTCAATCCTCTACTACAACACTCTGCGAAATACGCCAGCTCATTGCGATAGCCGTCGCCTTTGGGCGCTTCCATGGCGCGCCGTCCCGCTTCGTCTTCGAGAAACAGACCGTCGCCGCCAAGCTCGAGTGTGCCGCGCTCCGCCTCCAATCGAAAACCCATGGAAAACGGGGTTCCTACCGGCAGCCATCCGCCTTTGATTCGGACCGGCGGTCCCCCCTCGCCATAATCGAGCGCCGCGTCAATCGTATCCTCCGCGCCCAGGGATTTCGCGCTCACCGTCTTCGGCATTCCGAACAGCGCAACCGCCTGGTCGATGTCATGCACCAGAAGATCGACCACGGCGCCTCCGCTGCGTGCTTCTTGCGGCAGCCAGCGGCTCCAGTCCGGCAGCCCGGCGCTGCGCCGGAATTCCACCTGCCGCACTGCGCCATATCGTTTCTCGCGGACGGCATCGCGCAGCACTTCATATTCCGGCCAAAACCGCAGCACCTGCCCGATCATCAACACACGCCCGGCGCTTTTCGCCGCCGCAATCATGCGATCGCAATCCGCGCGATTGAGCGCCATCGGTTTCTCGCACAATACGTGCTTGCCGCGCTCTAATGCTGCAATCGCAACCTCTGTATGCAGATCCGTCGGGAGGCAGATATCGACGGCGTCCAGTTCCGCGTCCGCTACCAGGTCACGCCATTCACGGCATTTATGCAGCGCCGAAAAATCGTATTTCGCGGGCGCCAGGTCGAGATTTCCGCCGACTTCGGTTAAATCTCCCGACAGAGCGCGCTCGTTTGTCGTGCAAACCGCCGCCAGTTCGAGTCCCGGGATTTTTTGGATTGCAGCGACATGCGTGGCGCCCATGAAGCCCAATCCGGCGATTCCAATTTTCACCCCCGTATTGTACGCGGTGAGCTACAGTCGGCCCATCCGGCAATACAGCCGGTACTCGGCATCGATCGCCGCCAGCAGGTTCCGCTCCCGCCGGCTCTCGCGCCGCCGCTCGACCGATTCAAACGCGAGAATCAGCGCAGTGAGCACGAGTGCTACCGCCAGCAGCAGGGCTCCCAAATCTACAAACTCGAGTCCCATGTTGGATCAAACCTTCGCCGGATTGAACCTTTCAGGCAAAACGTGCGTCTCTATCAGTTTCGGGGTTTCCGATGTCCGCACGCTCCACGGTCTACACAATATCACCGTCGCCCGACTCCACGCTGGCCATCGAGACTCGTACCTCCGGCCTCGCAAAACGTAAGCACCTTTTCATCTTTGAACGCTTCCGTGGCGCACTGATCTACGATCCGGAACAACCGCTCGATACCGCCCTGAATCTCACCGTGGAAGCCGGCAGCCTGGTCTGCCGCGACGATCGCGAAAAACCCGGCAAGCGCGCACGCCTCACACAGACTGTTTTACGCGAAGCACTCGGCTCCGATACGCATCCGGAGCTTCAACTCCAATCCGAGCGCTTTATCGCTAAGCCGCTGCGCGGTTTCGTTGTGGAAGGCACGCTCCGCTTCCGCGGCATCGATCGCGCCGTTAAAGCCAACATCGGCTTCGGAACCGAAAAGAAAAATCGTCTGCAGATCGATGCCGACGCCACCGTCCGTCTCAGCGATTTCGGCGTCCCGCGACCCTCTTCCCTGTTCGGGCTCGTGCGCACGAATGACGAAGTCGTCCTGCACGCTCTTATCTGGGGTCTCGCCAGTCGTTAAGGCGCTGTTCTAAACCACCCGCGCCAATACCGGCCCGAAAATCGCGGTGATTAGAACATACGCCGCTGCCACCTCGTCCATGGACGGTTGGATCGCCGTTCCCAGTCCGGCAATTACAATCGAAAACTCGCCTCGCGGCGTCAACGCCACTCCCGCGCGCAAACGCTCGCGCCTTCCGACTCCCGATTTCGCCGTTGCGACATAGCCCGTTGCGATCTTCGTCAAAATCGTCACTGCCGCGAGCGCCAATCCAACGGGCAGCGCGCGCGGCAAACTTGCCGGATCGATCTGCAATCCGAAAAAGAAGAAGAATGTCGCGGCAAACAAATCCCGCAGCGGCGCAAACAACCGATGCGACTGCTCCGCAATCGGCCCTGAAACTGCAATGCCCACCAGGAACGCCCCGATGGCAGTCGAGACCTGAAACTTCTGCGCGATTCCCGCGACGATCAGAATCGACCCGAGTATCGTCAATAAAATAATTTCGTCCGATTCGTGGGCCGCCAACCGGCTCACCGCACCGCCAAATCGCACAGCCGCCAGCAGAACTGCAATCACTACCGCCAGCGCGATCGCCACCGCTCCTGTAATCTTTCCGGCGCTTCCGCCGGTAAGCAGAGCACCTACAAGCGGCAGGTAGACTGCCATTGCCAGGTCCTCCAGCACAAGCACCGTGAGCACCGGCGGCGTTTCCCGATTCGATAACCGGCCGAGGTCGCCGAGCACCTTCGCCACAATTCCCGACGAAGAAATCCAAGTCACACCGCCCAGCAACACCGCTGCCAGCGGCTTCCATCCAAGCAGCAGTCCAGCGGCAAGCCCCGGCACAAAGTTCAGCGCAAAATCAACCGCGCCCGATCCGAATCCCAGCCGCAGATTGCGCACCAGCTCTTCGCCCGTGTATTCCAGGCCCAGCATGAACAACAGCAGCAGGACGCCGATCTCCGCCCCGACATGAATGAAGTGCTCGCTAAGCGGCAGCCGTACGAACCCGCCATTGCCAAGCGCGAGCCCGGCGAGCAGATAGAGGGGAATCGCCGGTAATCCGATGCGGCTGGCAAAGCGCGCCAGCAGCGCCAGCCCGACAATTGCGCCGCCCAGTTCAATCAGCAACCGTGCGAGTTCGCTTTGCAAGCTTCAAGTATCCGACACAGGTTTGTTTAAACCGCGCCCAGCGGCATAAGCGCGGACTACCCGTTCGTACAATCAAACAAGTGCCTGTCAAAAACTCGCAGATCCTCAAAGTAGCCGGTCTGAGCCTCGCCGGATTCTGCGCCGTCTCGATCGGTGTGGATCGCGCCAATATCGGCCCCGTGGCGTCGCAGGTTGCCGGCTTCTGCGGAGCTTTTTTAGGCGGATGGGTCGCCGCGCGCCGCAGACAGCATGAGCAAATCCCCGAACGCGAAGAACAGCCTACTGCTCGCGGATCTCTACCACCCGGTCCGCCGCCGGCTTCTGAATAACCTGCTTCCCGCCGCCGGGCCATTCCACTTCGATCCGCTCTGCCTGCCGCGCATCGCCCAACCCGAAATGCAGACGCAGATCGTTCTGCGATAGATAACTGCCGCCGCTTCGCACTTCATCGAGTTGCGTGCGTCCGTTCGCCGTCACCCGCACCCGCGCCCCGATCGCACTCCGGTTCGCTCTCGTGCCGGCAAGCTGCAGAATAATCCAGTGCCCCGGCGGCTTTTCGCTCTGTTTCCACAATGACGGCGTCTCGTTCTGATTGTTCACCGCAATCTCCACGGCCCCGTCATTGTCGATATCGGCAAACGCCGCCCCGCGCGCCGAATGCAGCTCGCCCAAAGCCGGACCCGCCTCGCGCGAGATGTCGCGAAACTTCCCGCCGCCCAGGTTCTGATACAAAATCGCCCGGTCGCGATAGCGAATGTCGATATGCAGCCGGTCGACCTCCGGAAACACATGCCCGTTCACCAGCAGCAGATCCTTCCATCCGTCGTTGTTGAAATCGAAAAATCCCGTGCCCCAGCCGACATAACGCGTGTTCTGCCCGAGTCCCGCATCGAGCGTCACATCGTCGAACACGCCTTTGCCGCGGTTGCGGTACAACGTCTCGAACTCGTCCGAAAAATTGCTGCGAAAGATGGATTCGTGGCCGTCGCCCACATAATCCGCAGCCGTGACCCCCATGCCCGACATCGCGCGCCCGTTCTGATCGAATGCCACCCCGCGCAGCACGCCCTCTTCTTCGAATTTGCCGCCGCCCCTGTTGATATAGAGCAGCGAAGGTGTCTGATCGCATGCGACGTAAATATCGGTGAGCCCGTCTTCGTTGAAGTCGCCCGTCAGGACACCCAGCGCGTAATGCCCCTCGGGCGCCGCCACTCCTGACTCCTCGGAAATATCGCGAAAGGTCCCGTCGCCGTTATTGCGATACAAAACATTCCGGTCGAACGGCAATCCGCGCGGTCCGCAATTCACCGCCAGTCCGCGGTAGAAACAATAGGGATTCGCTCCGGGTTTGGGGGTCGTCGCCGGATCGAAGCGCAGATAGTTCGCGACAAAAAGATCGAGCTTGCCGTCGTTGTCGATATCCAAAAACGCGCAGCCCGTGTTGTAGCGTGTACGCTCCTGTTTCAAATGCGCGCGCTCTGTCACATCTTCAAAATGCTGTCCCGCGGCATTCCGGTACAGCCGGTTCTGGCCCCAGTACGTCACAAACAAGTCCGTAAAGCCGTCGTTGTCGTAGTCGCCTGCGCAGACGCCCTCCGCCCAGCCGCTCGAGCGCAACCCCAACTGATCCGTTACATCGCGAAACCGGTCATGTCCCTCGTTGTGATACATGCGGTTCGTTCCGCCTTCACCCGAAAGCACAAACAGATCGGGCAGTCCGTCGTTGTCGTAATCGATCCACCCCGTGCCGCTGCCCGTGGTCTCGATAATGTACTGCTTGGATGCCGTTCCACCGTTCGGAAATGCTTCGCGCAAGCCGGCCTCCCATGCCATGTTGCGAAAGTCCGGATGATAGGCAACCGCCGCCGGCATCAGCAGCCCGCACAAAAATGCAGCAACGCGCATCATGCCTCAGTCATCATAGTTTGGACGCGGAGCAAGACGCGCCCGCCGCTTCCTCTCGAATCCGGCATATATGCGGCGTACGAGCGTTCTGCTAGAACAGACTAGTGAAGATCTCGCCAGCCCGTATGCTGCAAGGCATGCGGAATTTCGATCGTCTACCGGAGATCTGGCGCTGCAAGCGTCACACGCGCGATTGGCTCCGGCTCTCCTCCTCTTATGTTGGATTGCGTGTCCCTTTGCCGTTCCAGGTTACTCTCCCATCCGGCTCATTTGAATTTTTGGAGCCGAGCGATATTGCCACCTTCTGGCAAGTCTTTTATCGAGGCATCTACCCCGTTCACCCCTCCGATCGTTTTATCGTGGATGCGGGCGCGAACATAGGCGCATTCAGCTTGTTCGCGCTCGGCGCCGCTCCTGAAGCCCGGGTCGTTGCCATTGAACCGGCTCCGGACACTTTCCAGCGGCTGCAGTCGATGTTACGCGTTCATCAGTTGGAATCACGCTGCACGCTTCACCGGGCCGCACTCGGAGAAGCCGAGGGTGAAACATTTATCGAACTCGCTCCGGCCAGCCAGTTTCGCCGCACCGGAACATCGGGCTGTCCCGTACCGATGCGGACGCTGGATAACCTGATTTCTGATAACGCGATCGTAGATCTTCTGAAGATGGATGTCGAGGGCGCCGAGTATGCGGTCTTCCGCTCCATTTCGCGCGATTTGCTGCGGCGTATACGCCGGATCGTCATGGAATTTCATCCGCAGGCGGCGGCCGCCGAAGCGATTGCGCCGCTAGAAGCTGCCGGATTCGCCGTATCGCACTACCAGGACGACGGTAACGGATATGGTGTCGTGCGCCTTGAGCGCCATTGAGGTTTTTGGCAGTTGCGGCGATCGTTTTTCCTGCTATCCTTGAACCTTAAGCGTTCCCCGCGAGAGCATCTGTTCCGGTCTCCTAAAAATTGATCCGATAGTCAATGTCATGGAGTCCTTCTCGGATGAAGCGCCCGTGAGCAGGCTCCGGCATTTTTGCCATGGAGAAGCCTAACGGCGCTCGGGGGATTCCCCCCTTGGTCTTCTTGGGGTCAATGACGGAGCGCCGCGATAGAGGCTCTCGCAGGGAACGCTTCCTGCTTTTCTCCGTCTATCCATGAACATCCTCTTTATCGGCGACATCTTCGCCTCGGGCGGACGTTCGATTGTCGCCGATCATCTGGGGCAGTTCATGAGCGAATATCGCGTCGATCTGGTCATCGCCAACGCGGAAAACAGCGCCGGCGGCTTCGGCATCACGCCTTCCATTGCCGAAGAACTGCTCTCGCTTGGACTCGACGTGCTCACGGGCGGCAATCACAGCTTCGATAAGCGCGAGATTCACGATTACATCGATCATCAACCGCGCCTGCTGCGGCCTGCCAATTATCCGCCGGGTCTGCCGGGAACGGGAGTTTTCACGGCCACAGCACGCAATGGTCAGCCCTATGCCGTAATCAATCTGCAGGGCCGCGCGCACATGGCGAACATCGATTGCCCGTTTCGCAAAGCCGACGAACTGCTCGCCGGGCTCGATCCAGCGATTCGTGTGCGCTTCGTCGATTTCCACGCGGAGTTGACGAGCGAAAAAAACGCGATGGGCTGGTATCTGGACGGCCGCGTGACCGCCGTAATCGGCACGCACACGCACGTGCCGACCGCCGACGCGCGTATTCTCCCCGGCGGCACCGCCTACCAGACGGACGCTGGCATGACCGGACCGTATGAATCGGTGATCGGCGTCGATAAAGATACCATCATCCGCCGTTTTCTGAGCGGGCTCGCCGGGCGCATGGAAGCGGCGCGGCATGGAATCGAGCTGCACGGCGTCCTGGTCGAAGCCGACGACGTAACCGGCAAAGCTTTGCGCATCGAACGCGTCTGGCGTAAAAAGTAAGGTATGCTTCGCACGGTTCTCGCGCTCGTTCTCGTTTTCGGCGGTACTGTTCACGCTGCCGAGACGTATGCCGAGCGGCTGGGCTGGCCGGCGGATGCGCGCGTGCTGATCCTGCATATGGACGATGCCGGAATGTCGCACGATTCCAACGCTGGCATCGAGCGCGTGCTCGAACATGGCGCGGCGAAATCGCTCAGCGTGATGATGCCGACGCCATGGGTTCCCGAAATCGTCCATTACCTCAACGCGCATCCCGGAACCGATGCCGGCCTGCACCTGACACTCAACTCCGAGTGGCATGAATACCGCTGGGGGCCGCTTGCGGGCGTGCTCGCCGTGCCCGGCCTGGTGGACAAGGAGGGCGCGCTGTGGAGTTCGGTGCAAGCAGTCACCGCGCACGCCAAGCCGGAAGAAGTGGATCGCGAAATCCGCGCGCAGCTCGAGCGCGCCGAGCGCATGGGCTTTCATCCAACGCATCTCGATTCGCACATGGGCACGCTGTTTGCCTCACCGGCGTTTCTCGAAAAATATATTCAACTCGGAATCGAGAAACACATTCCACTGATGCTGCCGGGTGGCCACGATACGTATATTGCAGCCGATCTCGGCGAAAAATCCGTCGAGCAGATCAAAGAGCTTCGTGACATTGGCCAAAAACTCTGGAATGCCGGTCTGCCTGTTCTAGATGATCTCCACAACACAAGCTACAGCTGGAAAATTCCGCCGGAAACGCTTCATGACGACGCCAAGCTACAAAACTGGCGCGCGCGGCGCTACATGGAAACGCTCGCAGAACTCAAACCCGGCCTGACGATGGTAATCATGCACTGCACCGAGCCCAGTAATAATTTCGTGCACATTACCGACTCCGGCCCGCTGCGCAAAGCCGATATGCTGGCCATGCTCGACCCGGAATTCGCCGCATTTCTGCAACGCGAGCATTTCCTTGTGACCACCTGGCGTGAAACGGCCGAGCGACGCGCCCGCGTGCATTAGTTTTGCGAGCTTACCAATTCGGGCGGCGCGCCAACCTTCTCGAGCGCCACGCCTTCCCAACGCGCTACCACCGCGGTCGCTACACAATTGCCGAGCATGTTGACCGACGTCCGGCACATATCCATCAGCGCATCGACGCCTAAAATCAGCGTGATGCCCTCAAGCGGCAAGTGAAACGTGCCCAGCGCGCCGGCCAGGATCACCAGGCTCGCGCGCGGCACCGCCGCCACGCCTTTGCTCATCAGCATGAGCGTGAGCAGCATCGTGATCTGCGTCGAAACCGGCATGTGCACACCGGCCGCCTGCGCAACGAACACCGATGCGAGCGCGAGATATAGCGTCGAGCCGTCCAGGTTAAAGCTGTAGCCTGTCGGCAGCACGAAGCCGACGATATGTTTGGGGGCGCCGAAGAGCGTCATGTTTTCAAGCGCAATCGGCAGCGCTGCCTCGCTCGAAGCCGTCGAAAAGGCAATCAGAAACGGCTGTCGCGCAGCGCGGATAAAACGCTTTAACGGCACACGTGCGATAGCCAGCGCGCTACCCAGCACCAGTAGGACAAATACGGCTTCCGCCAGGTAGAGCGTGCCGACCAGCTTCCCCAACCCGAGGAGGACGCCGATTCCCTTTGAGCCTACCGTTACAGCTATTGCCGCGCCCACTCCGAAGGGCGCCAGATACATCACGTAACGCGTGTAGCGGAACATCACCTCCGCCACGGCGTTGGCGAACGTGACCACCGGCTCCGCCTTCGCGCCGATTGCCGAACAGGCCGCTCCGAACAGAAAGAAGAAAATAACCATCTGCAGGACGTCATTCTGCGCGAGCGACTCGAAGATGTTCTGCGGGATCGAATGTTCCAGCACCTGGTTCAAGGAAGCAGGTTTGGATAACGCCGTGGCCGTCTCTCCCGCCAGCGTCAATCCGGCTCCCGGCTGCATCACGTTTACCGCGACCAAGCCGATGATCAGCGCCAGTGTCGTCGCGATCTCGAAATAGACGATCGATTTGAGCGCGATCCGCCCCATCGTCTTCAACTCGCCCGCCGCGGCAATGCCGGCTACAAGCGTTCCGAACAATAGCGGCCCGACAATTGATTTGATCAGGCGGAGAAAAATATTACTGATGGGCGAAAGCGCCTGCGCAAAATGCGGAAAGAAGATGCCGAGCAGAACGCCCACGATCAGCGCGACGAAGATCCACGACGTGAGCGAAAACCGCTTCAGAAAGCGCATAGCGTCGGACGTACTATCGTTCGCCCCACTTCAGCTTTTCGCGCAGCACATCGAAAAACAGCAGCTTCGGGGGGCGAATCAACTGAATCGTCTTCGGTGACGAGCGGCAGATCACCAGATCGCCTTTCGACAGCGGCTCACCGACCTGCCCATCGATCGTCAGATACGTGCCGTCTTCGCCATGCACGAGAATCTGAATGATGCTCGTATCCGGCACGATCACCGGCCGGTTTGTCAGCATATGCGGGCAGATCGGCGTCAGGCAAAACGCGTTGACGGACGGAAAGATCACCGGTCCGCCGGCCGAAAGCGAGTATGCGGTGGAGCCAGTCGGGGTCGCGATAATGAGGCCGTCCGCTTTGTAAGCCGCGACAAAATGATTATCGACGTGCGTATCGAGATCGATCATGCGCGCCAGCTCGCTTTTCGTGATCACAACATCGTTCAGCGCCGCGTATGAACCGATCGTCTTCCCTTTGCGCCGCAGCTCGCAATCCACCATGCGGCGGCGCCCGATACGGTGCTCGCCCGCGATGGCACGCTCGAGCTCCGGATACAGATCCTCGACTGGAATCGAGGTGAGGAAACCGAGATGTCCCATGTTTACCGCAAACAGCGGGATATCGCGACCGGCCACCACGCGCGCCGCCGAAAGCAGCGTGCCGTCACCGCCCAATACCACAATCAGGTCGCAGCCTTCGGGCAGCTCCTCGCGGGGGAACCATTGCGAGCGTCCGGCATAGGCGGCCGTCTCTTCGTCGCAGCGGGCTACAATGCTACGTTTTTCCAGCCAGCAGAGAAGCCCGCGAACGGTTTCCGCCGCCTGCGCCATATGGGGTTTCGCGATGATGCCTACGGTCGTGATCTCGGCCATGCGGTGTTTAAGGATAGCGTAATCCAGCTCATCACAATAACTAACGGGCGCTTCCGTCGCGCTTGCCGGCGTGCAGCAGGAACTCTCGATTGCCCTCGGCCCCGGTGATCGGGCTGGGTATCAAGGCGGTCGCAAAACCGGCCGCTTCCAGCGCAGCCGATACTTTCCTGCAGGCGGCCTCCTGGGCAGCAGGGTCGCGCACAATTCCGCCTTTCCCGATCAACTCACGCCCGGCTTCAAACTGCGGCTTCACTAAGACGATCCAATCTCCGCCCGGCGCAAGCAGCGGCGCGAGCGCGGGAATCAGCAGCGTAACGGAGATGAAACTCACGTCGCAAGTCATGACATCCACGTGCTCGCCGATGTCTTCCAGCGTCAAATAACGCGCATTTTTGCGCTCGTGCAGGATCACCCGCCCATCTGTGCGCAATTTCCAGTCGATTTGGCCCGCTCCGGTATCGACGGCATGGACGCGTGCTGCGCCATGCTGCAACAGGCAGTCGGTGAAACCGCCAGTGGACGTTCCGATATCCAGGCACACGCGCCCGGCCACCGGAATTTGAAAATGCGCCAGCGCCGCTTCCAACTTCACGCCGCCGCGGCTTACATAGCGCAGCGGTTGTACCGCCGTGATTTGGTTTTCCGCGCTCACGAGCCGTCCCGGCTTATCGGCACGCTGTCCGTCGACGGTTACTTTGCCGGCGAGGATCAGAGCCTGCGCCTTGGCGCGGGTTTCCGCCAGCTCGCGCTCGACCAGCGCGACATCGAGCCGCATTTTGCCCGCAGATTGCGTCAAGCCTTCCGCTGCACGATGAAGTCGGCGACCTGCCGCAGCCGTTCCGCGCGTTCGCCGAACATGGCGAGCGAACGGTGCGCGGCGAGCCGTTCCTCTTCCGCCATTGCGCGCGAGCGCTCCAGGCCGTAAACGGCGGGAAAGGTGATTTTCTGCTGCGCCTCATCCTTACCCGCCGTTTTACCTAAAGCTTCCGAGGATTCTTCTACGTCCAGCACATCGTCGATGATCTGAAACGCCAACCCGATGTGCTCGCCGTAGCCGGAAAGCGCAGCGAGCTGTTCTTCGGTCGCGCCGGCGCAGATGGCGCCCATGCGCACGCTGGCGCGCAGCAGCGCTCCGGTTTTCGCGCGATGAATGGCGTCGAGCAGAGCCGCCGTCGGCTTTTTGCGCTCCCCTTCGATATCGTTCACCTGTCCGCCGATCATGCCGCCTACCGTTCCGGCAGCGCGCGCCAATTCCTCGACCAAGCGAATCTTACGTTCGGCGGGAATCGCCGCCAGGCGGCTCAATACTTCGAAGGAGAGGGTAAGCAGCGCGTCGCCCGCAAGTATGGCCATGGCATCGCCAAAGACTTTGTGGCAGGTCGGACGCCCGCGGCGCAAATCGTCGTTATCGAGTGCCGGCAAATCGTCATGTACGAGCGAATAGGTGTGCACCAGCTCGAGCGTGCAGGCCGCATCTTCGATTTCCGCAGGAGATTCACTGACGGCATGCGCGGCGGCGATTGCCAGGATAGGCCGAATGCGTTTCCCGCCCGCGAACAAACTGTAGCGCATGGCGCGGTGAATAGAGGAAGGATTGACTGTTTCTTCCGGCACCCACCGATTCAGCACGCGATCGACGGCCTGCACCTGCGCCGCGAGAAATTCGCGCAGCCCGCTTTCGCTCGTTTGCGTCATTTCGCGCTTTTTTCCGGCTGGAAAGGCGTCGCAACCATCTCCGAGCCGCGTTTGATGAGCATCTCCACGCGAGTCTCCGCCTCTTCCAACTGGCGTTTGCAATCGGCGCTCAAGCGCATGCCGCTTTCGAATAACGCCAGACTCTGCTCGAGCGGCAGATCGCCTTTTTCGAGCTCTTTTACAATGCGTTCGAGCTCTTCGAGGCGCGCTTCGAAGTTTGGTGAGGATGTGTTCTCCTCGGGCATCGCTTCATTGTAACGAGCACACGCGCGGTTCTATTTGCGTGCGCTGACGAGATGCCCGGCGCGCCCACGCAGCGCGAGTCCATCGCTGCGACCGCGAAAGAAGGCATCGTGAATAGCAACGCCGTCCAGATCTTTGGTGACCCGCCAGCCGGAGCTCTGCAGTTCCGACCGGACTTCCTCGGGCAAAAAGAACAGGCGGAACGGCTCGCCGGCTTGCGCCACTCGCGCGGCCAGGAAATCGAGAAATACGCGCTCATTTTCCGCCAGCGCTTCGCGCGGCAGCGAGTAATCGAACACCAGCCCGCTCCCAACCGAGTTCTCAGCCAGAAATGCCAGCGTGCTGCGAAATGCTTCGCGCGTCAGATACGGCACGACGCCAAGCCAGGTGAAAAACGCTGGCCTACTTAGATCGAAGCCGCATTCGATCAGGCGGCCGGCCAGCGACTGCCGCTCGAAATCGACCGCTACGTAGCGCGTCGCGGCAGGTTCAGGCATTCCAGCCTGCTCGACGAGCCCGCGCTTCCAGGTTTGCGTCGCCGGGTGATCGACTTCAAAGATCTCCACGCCTTGCTCGCGGAACGGATGGCGCCAGGCGAACGTGTCGAGACCGGCTCCGAGCAGGACGTATTGACGAACTCCGCGTTCCACCGCCGCCGCAAACTCGTCTTCTGCAAAGCGGCTGCGCGCCACCATGAACGCCCGCATGGAGCTCGAAACAGGGTGATGGGCGTTTTCTTTCGCTTCTACTTCTGCTGCTGCCTCGCGAGGAAGGAGCTGCAGAGCATACGAGTCGTCCAATACGAGCGGCGGTGTGTCGGCAATCTGGTGCATGGCGCGGCGCATGGCTACCCGCAGCGCGGTCCGGCTCGGAATTTTCTGCTCCATCTGTTTTCAGGCTAACTTTTTGACACCCTTTCTTTTTGCAGTAAGCTGAAAGTATGGCTGTACCGGCCAGCTCGCGTCCTTCCCTCTTCGGCTCAGACTAACCACGCCCGCCTCGCAACCCTCCCCGTCCGCCTGAGTGTTCCTGTTCCTTGAGGTGTTTAATTATGCTGACTGAGCCAGCTCTCCATCCGCTGTTGCCGCACCTGGTAACTTCCGTGCCCGGCCCGAAGGCTGCGGCCGTGATCGAGCGCGATCATGCCGTGCTATCCCCTTCGTACACGCGCTGCTATCCGTTTGTGATGAAGCGCGGCGATGGGGCGATTGTCGAAGATGTCGACGGCAACCGTTTCCTGGATTTTGCTGCGGGGATTGCCGTTGTTGCGACCGGCCATTCGCATCCGAAAGTCGTACGCGCCATCGAGCAGCAGGCCGGCGAATTCCTGCACATGTCGGGAACCGACTTTTACTACGAGAGCATGGTCGAGCTGGCCGAACGCCTGGCAGGACTCGCTCCGGGCAACGGCGCAAAACGCGTCTACTTCGGCAACTCCGGCGCGGAGGCGAACGAAGCGGCGATAAAACTCGCGCGCTACCACACGGGGCGCGACAAATTTATCGCCTTTTTTGGCGGTTTCCACGGCCGCACGATGGGCGCGCTATCGCTTACCGGCAGCAAGGTTGTCCAGCGGCGCGGCTTTCATCCGTCTCTGCCCGTTTATCACATTCCATACCCGAACCTGTATCGCCGGCCGGCGGGAACGAGCGAGGCCGGGCACGCGCTCGAGTGTGTGCGCGTGCTCGAAGACCAGCTCTTCAAAACGATCGTGCCGCCGGAGGAAGTAGCAGGCATTTTTGTCGAGCCGGTGCAGGGTGAAGGCGGTTACCTGGTGCCACCGAAAGAGTTTCACCAGGAGCTGCGGCGAATCGCCGATCGCCACGGCATTCTTCTCATTCACGATGAAGTGCAAAGCGGCATGGGGCGAACGGGACGCATGTTTGCCTCCGAGCACTTCGATGTCGCGCCCGATATCGTGACGATCGCGAAGGGCATCGCGAGCGGATTGCCGCTTTCGGCAACCATCGCACGCGCCGATCTCATGAACTGGCCTCCGGGCGCGCATGCTTCGACCTTTGGCGGCAATCCGGTCTCGATCGCCGCTGCGCTTGCCACTCTCGATCTGCTCGAAGGCGGCCTCATCAGCAACGCGGCCGGGATGGGCGAATATCTTCTCGACCGCCTGCGCGAGTTCCCGGCGCGCTTCCGGAATGTCGGCGATGTCCGCGGGTTGGGCTTGATGATCGCCATCGAGCTGGTCAGCGATCAAAGGACCAAAGAGCGGGCGCCGCAACTGCGCGACCGGCTGGAATATCTGGCCTTTGAGCGCGGCCTGCTGGTCCTTGGAGCAGGACCGAACAGTATCCGGCTCTGCCCGCCGCTCGTGATCAACCGTCCGCAGGCGGACTTTGCGGTGGAAACGCTCGAGGCCTGCCTCCAACGCTTGGACAAGTAACTCAAATTTTAAGGAACGAAGCCAGGCGCCTTCTGAAGTCGAGAGATCATAAGCTTCAAGCAACACCTGATGAGTAGCTTCTATGTGACTGATATAATTGCTTATTCTTTTGGCAAAAATCCGTGAACTACCCGCTTCGCACGCTCGACGTCGGCTGTGGCATTAACAAATATCCGGGCGCGATCGGGATCGACCGGAACCGGAACACACACGCCGACGTGATCGCCGACCTCGATCACTATCCCTTGCCCTTCGCCGACAGTTCGTTTGGCAAAATTCGAGCGATTCATGTCATAGAACATGTGGCCGATATTCTCCAGACAATGGAAGAATTCCACCGGCTGCTCGTTTCCGGCGGCGAAGTGCTCGTCGTCACGCCGCACTATACCGATTTCAGCTCTTTTTGCGATCCCACTCACCGCTGGCACCTGAACAGCTTTTCTTTCCGGTATTTCGGGGAGGATCACGGCGGCTACAGCTATTATTCGCCGGTAAGATTTCGTGAGACGCAGGTGCGCGTCCGGCTACTTGCCTTGTGGCGATATCTGGGCTTCGAATTGCTCATAAATCACAGCCGGAGATTCCGCAGGTTCTGGGAATTCTACCTGTGCTATATCGTGCGAGGCAAGGTGATCGAATGGCGGCTGGCAGCAGTGAAGGACAACGAAACCGGTGGACGATCCAACCGAGACAACTCATCTGGAAGCTAAGCGACCGGGCGCGCCAGAACCGGGAACGGCGCACGCTGACCGCAACGGCCGCGCTGGGACGCAAAGGCGAGGACCTGGCGCACCGCTATCTGCGCAGTTGCGGCTATACCGTGATCGCCCGCAACTACACGCCGGGTGTGGATTCCGAAGTCGACCTGATCGCGCGAGACGGCGAAACGCTGGTGTTCGTGGAAGTCAAGTCACGCACCTCGGCTGAATACGGCAGCCCCGATCGGGCGATCGACCCGGAGAAACACAAGCGGATTACCCGCGCCGCGCGTGCTTTTATCGCGCGTTCCGGCGATGCCTGGAACAATGTTCGCTTCGACACGGTCTCGATTGTGTTTACCGATCCGCCGGCGATTTCGCATCATCGCGACGTGTTCTTTCAGGGCCGCGCCTTGGACGGAAATTCAAAATAATACGAGCGGCCGAAAATCTCAGGTCGGAATGCTCAGACGTTCCCGGCCGGCGGCCGGAATCTCCACGCTTTTCGACTGCAGGCCCGCCTTGGCAAGCACGATGTAAATGACAAAGCCGACGATAAAGCTGTAAACGGCGGCAGGCTGCAAATACGGTTTGACACCGGGGGAGATGGGTAGGAACGGTAATATCCCGACGATGAACCCAACCGCCCATGCGCCGTAGCCCGCCACATTTATACCCTGGCGCGGACCTGCCCATTTCCTGCCCGAAAGCCAGTAATCGGCCGCAATTGCGCCGCAAATGGGTCCGAACGACGCACCGATGATGGTGAACAAGCCGACCAGATTCGAGGCCGCGCCCGTGATTGCCAGCAGCGCTGCCACAACTGCGCCCACCATGGTGGATGTGGAACGCGGCACCCTGGTGATCATGGTGGCCAGGCTGTTACCCGCAATGAATGAGCTGAAGCACATCGGAGCAACGGAAGCGATCGCGAACAGGAAAAAGGCGATCGAAGAGAAGCTGCCGGTTTGCGCAATGGCGGAATCGAACTGAAAATCCTTCACGCCGTGAAGCACATGCGCGCCCGCAATAGCAATCAGCGGTAGTCCGCCCGCAATCAGAATCGCCAGAAAAATTCCCACGAGGCCACCCCAGCGGACATCCTTGTCGTCACGGCTGTTCATGCCAAAGTCGACGCCGGCGGCGCCTGCCGTAGCGAAAAAGCCCACCACGATCTGAATCAACATGGTGAAGCCAAGATAGGGGCTCGGCTGCGGCGGAGTATACTGCGCCGCGCCGCCTGCGTTTTTCGCAAAAACAACGATAATCATCAACAGCGGAACGAAATTTAAGAATGTAGCGAACTTCGCGACGTATTGAATACCCTTCGCGCCGACATAGCCGAGCCCGAGCGCCCAGACAGCCGCAATCAGGC
>DATBGM010000005.1:0-22629 GCA_036557945.1 Bryobacteraceae bacterium
TAGACGTTTCCGCCCAGGCCGCGCAGCTCTCCGAAGACCAGAATGGCCCAGATCAGACCCCAGAGCTGGTTCGTATTCGACAGCGGAATGGCGCGGCTGATGCCGACGTATTTCGTCGCGTAATTTTGCAGCAAATCGCCCACTACCCACATGAAGCCGCCGAGCAGCGGCCAGAACAGCACGCTGCGATTGACGGAGAGTTCGTGGAAGAACGGCGTGATGCCGCCGAGAAAGACGATGGCGACGATGGTGACGGTGGTCATTTCGCCGAGGGTGAAGTAGGTGAGGAAGGTGAGCGGATTCATGCCGGTTATGTACGCCTTGCGATACGGGATGTACATGGAGCCAAACATTAACCCTGCTCCGAGCGCGGCCAGCACACCGCGCATTGCGCTGCCATGAGCGGATTGCGAGGTGGAGGCTTCGGAGATCAGGATGGCGCCGACGAAGATGATAACCGCCCCGCCGACGACGCCGAGTTTTTTTAGGCGCGAGGCGCGATGCAGTTCTTTGAAGAGCAGCGTTCCCCAGATGATGCCGATGAGACTGTTGGAATTCCAGAGCGGGAAAGCGAGGCTCAAGCCGATGTCGCGAACGGCAAAGATTGTGAGCGTGTTGCCGACAGCCCACAAGCAGCCCGCCATAACGCCCCAGATGACGAGATGCGGAACGTGACGGGTATCGGTGAGCGTGTCCCGGCTGCCGCGCATGAGCGCCGGCAGGCTCCAGCGTGAGACGAAGGCGCCGAGCACCATCATGAAGGAGATCACAAGCGGAGAGACGGCCACGGTGACGAGCTTAGTGGGCGCTTCTGCACCCGCGAGCCACAACGCCGCCGAAAAACCGCAAAGGATTCCCAGCCGTTGCAGGTTGCGCTGGCGCGATTGCCGCGCGCCGATCTCCGCCGCGCCGGCGCTCACAATACCATCCGCAATAGCAGAAGCCCGATCACGAGTATGGCGAACGGAATCCAGAATTGAATGTCACGAAGGACGGCGGACCAGCGAGTTCCCATTATTTGTCGATTCCGACCTGGCTTAGCAGCCACGCATATTCGAAAGCCGTATCTTTCAGCTTGTCGTAGCGGCCGGATGCGCCGCCATGACCTGCCGGGTCCATTTTGATTTTGAACAGCAGAGGGGTTTTGTCGGCCTTGAGGCGGCGCAGGCGGGCCACGTATTTTGCGGGCTCCCAGTACATCACCTGGCTGTCGTTAAAACTGGTTGTGACAAGCATGGCGGGATAGGCGCGTTTTTCGAGGTTATCGTACGGGCTATAGCTCTTCATGTAATCGTAAGCGGCTTTCTCGTTCGGATTGCCCCACTCGAGGTACTCGCCGACGGTGAGCGGAAGCGTGGCATCCAGCATGGTGTTCATGACATCGACAAAAGGAACCGCGGCGTGGACGGCATGAAACAGATCGGGCCGCAGGTTCACGACCGCGCCCATCAGCAGCCCCCCGGCGCTGCCGCCTTCGATAACGAGCCGATCACTCGAGGTCCACTTTTCTTTGACCAGGTACTTGGCTGAATCGATGAAATCGAAGAACGTGTTTTTCTTTTTCATCAACATGCCATCTTCGCGCCACTGCTCGCCCATTTCGTCGCCGCCGCGGATGTGTGCAATCACATAGGCCATGCCGCGGTCGAGCAGACTCAGGCGCGTACTGGCGAAGGTAACGGACATGCCGATGCCGTAAGAGCCGTAGGCGTAGAGGAAGAGAGGCGAGGTTCCATCGCGTCTGAAACCTTTCTTGTAGACGATGGACAGCGGCACTTTCGCGCCATCGCGCGCCGTGGCCCAGAGTCGCTCGGATGCATATTGTTCGGGATCGTACCCGCCCGGCACTTCCTGGCGCTTGAGTAGCTGCGAGCGGCCGGTTGCAACTTCGTAGTCGTAGATGCTGGGCGGGGTGATGAAGCTCTGATAGGTGTAGCGATAAGTCGCGGATTCGTACTCGGGCGTGTCGCCCGGGAAAGCAGAATAAATCGGCTCCGGAAAGTCAATCGTTCTCCAGGCGCGCGCTTTGAAGTCGCAGACGCGCAGATGATTCAGCGCCGCGGATTTTTCGAGCACGACGGCGAAATTTTTGAAGAGATCGAGGTCTTCGATGAGGCGCCCCTTTTCGGCAGGAACGAAGGTCTGCCAGTTTTGGGGCCGCGGATCCTGTTCGGGTGCGGTGACGATTTCGAAATCTTTGGCGTGCTTGTTCGTGCGGATGTAGAACAAATCCTCGCGGTGATCGACATAGTAGCGGTGCTTGGGTTCGCGCGGCAGAAACAGCGCAAAATCCCTACCGGGCTCGTGCGCATTCAGATAAAGAAACTCGGTCGTGTCTTTACTGGAAGTGCCCAAGAAGAGAAATTTTTTGTCGCGCGATTTGGAGAGACCGATATCGTAGAGCTCGTCCTTTTCTTCGTACAGCGGCTCGAATTTGTCCGAACCGACGACATGTCGCAGGAGCTTATCCGACCGTTTCGTCACTGCATCTTCTGTTGTGAGAAACAGCGTTTTATTGTCAGCAGCCCATTCGACTGACGTAACCCGCTGTGTGGTATCGGGCAGAACTTCGCCGGTGCGGAGATCTTTGACTTGCAAAACGTACTGACGGAAGCCGGTGTAATCGAGCGTATAGGCCAGCAGGTTTTGATCGTCGCTTACCGCGAACACTTCGATGCCGATGAACTTGTGGCCTTTGCCGAGCTCGTTCAGATCGAGCAGCACCTCTTCGGGAGCATCCATGTTTCCCTTACGGCGGCAGCGGATCGGATACTGCTTCCCTTCCTCGGTGCGCGCATAGTAGAGATAGTCGCCGCGGCGGACGGGCACGCTGAGATCGGTCTGTTTAATGTGGCTCAGCATCTCTTGATAGAGCGAGTCGGCGAAGGGCGCGAGATGCTTCGTCATGGCCTCGGTGTAGGCGTTCTCCGCTTCCAGGTATTTGCGAACTTCCGGATTCGTTTTTTCGCGCAGCCAGAACCAGGGATCGACAACCGTTTCGCCGTGGCGCGTTTCGCGGTGATCGACGGCGGGCGCGAGCGGAGGCTGCGGCGCGGATTCCGTTTCGGGCAGTATGGCGGACGTTGTAAGGGACATGCAGAAAATCAGCGGTCTCCAGTTCATTATGACGGCGCACCCGCTCGCGAAATGAACCAGCGAGTATACTTTTTGGGAATCGAGGAACCGGGGTTGAAAGATTGTCGATGCATCTGTTTGATATGGCTTTGTCTTGCGGCGGCAAAGGGGCAGATTGCGCCGCCGGCATTGCCCGCGCCGATGGATGTGCCAAAGCCCGCCCCCGCAACGGATGCGCCGTACGCGCCGCAACCGATCGTTCAAGGGGGGTCGTCATCCCGCTTTACGCGCCGGGTTCGCCCTTTCTGAAGATGGATCGCGTGCGCGAACCCGAGCAGTACAACATGAGCGCCACGGTTGCGGGCCGGATTAACAGCATCGTGCATATTCACAATCCGTCGATCGAAGTGCATCGTGTCGATCAAAACCTGAACACGGGCGCGGCGGTCATTCTGGTTCCAGGCGGCGGACATCGCACGCTCAATGTAGGCAGCGAGGCGGCCGATTTCGTGCCGTTCTTTTACAGCTACGGCGTGAATACGATTATTCTGCGCAACCGTCTGCGGGGCGACGGCTACGATCCGCAAACAGACGCGGTGAACGATGCCTTGCAGGCGATCCGGCTGGTTCGCGCTTATGCGCGTGAGTGGGAGATCGATCCCGAGAAGATCGGCATGTTGGGTTTTTCGGCAGGCGCGGAGCTGGCGGCAGCGGCGGGGGTACTGTTTCCGACGTTCGATGGGAAGAATCGCGCGGGCGGCGACGCATTTGCGGGGATCAGCGCGCGGCCGGACTTTGTGGGGCTCATTTATCCGGGGCCATCACCGTTCGCGCATAACCGCAAGGCTCCGCCGATTCCGCGCAACGTGCCGCCGGCGTTCATCGCGTGCGCCGGTTCCGGAGACCGCGTGCATGCCGTTTGGGCGACAGAATATTTCGATGCGATGCTTGCGCAGGGTGTGCCGAATATCGAAATGCACATTTACGGCACGGGGCGGCATCCGGGCGAAACACTCGCGGACGGCGTGCGCATGAGTGCAGGATTAGCGGACCGCCATAATATGCCGTTCGGGACGTGGCAGTTTCGATTTATCGACTGGTTCCGGGATCTGGGGTTTCTGGATAAGCCAGGAGTCGAGACGCGCGCGGCCCGGGACGTCAGCGTATTTGCCAGCCAGTCAGCGAAAACGAAATAGCGCATTCAGGCGACATGCGCGCGCTTGCGGGCGCCGCTTTTCTTCGACACGGCGCGAGCGGTCTTCGCGCTGCCTGTTTTTGCGAGACTCTGCTGCAAGGCCGCCATCAGATCCGTCACCGGCGCGGTCTTCGGCTGCCGGATCGGCACGACTTTTCGTCCTTTACGCTTCGACTCGATCAGTTTTTCGACATTCTCTTTGTACTCGTCGTGAAACTGCTCAGGCTTGAAGGGCGCGGCCAGCGTTTCGATCAATTTCTTGGCCAGCTCGATCTCTTTTTTATCGGTTTTGCCGGCGCTCGGAAGACGCACTTTCTTTTCCGCATGAAGCTCATCGACAAAGTACATCGTATGCAGCACAATTCCTTTGTCCGACGGCCGCAGAATCACGATGTGCTCGCGGCTGTGCATCGTGACTTTTGCGAGCGCGTCATACTCGGTCTGTTTCATGGCGTCCATGAGCAGCGCATATGGCCGGCTGACGGATTCTTCCGGGGCGACGTAATACGACGTTTCGAAAAAGATCGGATCGATCTCACTCATGCGCACGAACTGAAGAATTTCCATGACGCTGGCGGTCTGGGGCGCTACTTTTTTCAGTTCTTCCGGCTCAATGACAACGTAGTCGTCCTTTTCGTATTCGTAGCCTTTGACGATCTCGGAACGGTCGAGCGGCTTGTTTTCGCGGGCGCAGTACATGACCTCTTTTATGCGCGAAAGGTCCTTTTTATGTAGCAGATGGAAGCGCACGGGCTCGGGCCTGGCGGCGGCATGCAAGCGGATGGGGAACGAGACTAGTCCGAACGTCAAATATCCTTTCCAAACGGTGGCAGGCATAAACGTGTGTAAGGCAAGTGTACTGCCATATTGAATAGTGAGGAAAGAAATCTTGGCGACGATGGCACAGGAAGCACGCGCGATTCTGGGTGAACTTGGAGTGAGTCCGGCGGCGTTTTCGGACGGCTCGCTTGCGGTACATACTCCAGTCAGCGGCGAACAGATCGCAAGCTGCCGGACTGCGGGCGCGCACGGCGTAGGCGAAGCAGTCGAGCGCGCGCAGCGGGCGTTTCTTACGTGGCGCAAAGTGCCGGCTCCGCGACGCGGCGAGCTGGTCCGGCTGCTGGGCGACGAATTGCGAGCGGCGAAAGAAGCACTCGGGCGGCTGGTGACGATCGAGGCCGGCAAGATTTCGTCTGAAGGACTCGGCGAAGTACAGGAGATGATCGATATCTGCACGTTCGCGGCAGGACTTTCGCGACAGCTTCACGGGCTGACGATTGCAACCGAACGTCCGATGCATCGCATGATGGAGACGTGGCATCCGCTGGGAGTCGTCGGGATCATTTCGGCGTTCAATTTTCCGGTGGCCGTGTGGTCGTGGAATGCGGCACTGGCGCTAGTGTGCGGGAACGCAACGGTATGGAAGCCATCGGAAAAGACGCCACTCACGGCGCTGGCGACACAGGCACTTTTCGAACGCGCTGCACGGAGATTGGGGGATGTACCAGAGGGACTCTCGTCTGTTGTGCTCGGCGGGCGTGAAGAAGGCGAGGCGCTGATCGACCATCCGCTTGTGCCGCTGGTTTCGGCAACGGGTTCAACGGCTATGGGCAGGCAGGTAGGACCGCGCGTGGCAGCGCGCTTCGGGCGCACGATTCTCGAGCTGGGAGGAAACAATGCGGCGATCGTCTCGCCGACGGCGGACCTGGAGATCGCATTGCGCGGCATCGCGTTTGCCGCAATGGGAACGGCCGGGCAGCGCTGTACAACGCTGCGGCGCTTAATTGTGCACGAGAGCATCGCAGACAAGCTGCTTGGACGGCTGAAGAGCGTTTACGCTTCCGTGCCGGTGGGCGATCCGCGCGAACCCGGCACGCTGGTTGGACCTCTGATTGACGGGCGCGCTTTCGAAAGCATGCAAAAGACGCTGCGGGAGGCTGCGGCCGAAGGCGGGCATGTGACGGGCGGCGAGCGTGTGGATATCGACTGCCTGAAGCGCGGTTTTTATGTGCGGCCGGCGCTGGTCGAAATGCCCGCGCAAACGAACACGGTCAAACGCGAGACATTTGCGCCGATTCTATATGTGCTGCGCTATCGGAACTTCGAGGATGCACTTGCGCTTCACAATGATGTGCCGCAGGGCCTTGCGTCGTCCATTTTTACCACCGACCTGCGCGAGGCGGAACGGTTCGTTTCGGCCGAAGGCTCGGATTGCGGCATTGCGAATGTGAACATCGGACCATCGGGAGCGGAAATCGGCGGTGCATTCGGCGGTGAAAAAGAGACCGGCGGCGGACGCGAATCGGGCTCCGACAGTTGGAAAGCGTATATGCGGCGCGCGACGAACACGTTGAACTATGGAAGCGACCTGCCGCTTGCGCAGGGCGTGAAATTTGATATCGAATAAGCAGATGTATTCGATTTCTGATTTTGAAATTTCAACATTGGTCGCGCGCGAATATCAGTATGCGCTCGATACGTATGCCAGCGAGACGAACAAAGTTGCCTCCGTGTGGGCGCGCTTCAGCGATGCCGATTTGCAGTGGAAGCCGGATGCGAAATCGAGCACGGTGGAGCAGATTCTGCGGCATCAGTTGTTGAGCGAGCGCAGATTCTTTGGTGAGTTCCTGGGTAGTGACGAGCCGGATCCGGGCGACACAATACCAGAAGCGTTCACGCTCGAGAGCGCGAGCAAGCGGCTGGTAGAGCTGGTGCGGCTTCGTCTCGATTTTCTGGCGGGCCGGACGGACGGCTGGTGGCACGAACGTGTCCCGTTCTTCGACGTTTCGCGCGAACGCATCTGGGTATTCTGGCGCAGGCTGCTGCATACGGCGCACCACCGCACGCAGCTTGCCCTGTACCTGCGCATGCTGGGGCGTCCGGTTCCGTCGATTTATGGGCCGACGGCGGATGAGACGTGGTCGGGAGCGGATCCGACACACTCGATTGAAGCCGCCGGGCGCACAGGCGTCAAGACTTCAGGGCCTGCTTGATGTAGGCATAACATTTTCCTACTTCTTCGACGGAGGTGCCGGCGCCCTTGTATTCGTATTCAATCTCGGCGGGCATATCGTAGCGCTTTTCTTTGAGAAGCTGGAGCACTTGTTTAATCGGCGTGTCGCCTTCACCCCAGGGTGTGTTCGGGCCATCGTTTTTCTTGCGATCTTTCAGATGCAAGACGACGATCGAGTCGTGATGTTTTTGGATATAGTCAACGGCATCATAACCGGCGGCGGTGAAGTGTCCGATGTCGAGATTGATGCGGTACTGCTTTGACATCGCAAGCGCTTTCGCGAAGCTTTCCGGCGTCGCGAACTGGTTTGGATCCTTGGTATTCGAATGGCCGTGAAAGGCCACGATCAGGTTGTGCTTTTCGGCGAAGGGAACCATGCGCTGCGCAACCGGCAAAGTGGTCGAGGATGTCATGATATTCACGCCGAGTGCTTTCGTCATCTCAAAACCGCGATCCATCTCTTCATCGGTGGTTTGCATGTCGAAGGTGAGGTTGTAGGCGAAGAGTTTAACTCCGGCGTCGTCGAATTTCTTGCGGATGCCGGCGAAGTACTCGAGAGGCACGCTGAGACGCCATTTCCGGAGCTTCTCCTGGGCTGCCTGGCGGGCGGCGCGGCGCTGTTCGCGGCTCATACTGCGAGGGCTTTCGAACTCTTTGCTGGGTGCTTCCGTGCCGCCGTTTTCAATGTGCGGCGAAAAAAGTTCGCATTCGCCGAGGCCGTCGGTGACCATGGCCTGAATGGCCTGGTCGAATGGCAGATCCCGAAAACTGTACGATTGTACTCCGATCTGCACGCCGTCAATTTTCGAATCGATGGTTTTAGCCAGTGCGTGCGCTAGCGGCACTCCGGCAAGCGCGAGTTTACAGACGTCCCGTCGTGAGATGTTCATCAGGTACAGCTTATCTCCTTGAATCTTCGCCTCGCTGAGAAACGCGGGTTCATCGGGTAACACCTTCGCCGCGCTGTAGGCTCATCGCTAGCTATTGTTCGGGCGGTGGGCAAATAGCGACCGTAACTGCTTGAGTGTTTCGGCGAGAGCGACGAAAATATTAAGCAGGCCGAGGCCGCTGACCACGCCGCGAAAATAGGGGCTCATCCAGATTCCGGCCAGGTGCTTCGAGTGCACCGGAACCCAATTCATGCCCCAGACGCTGAGCCATGGGAAAACGAGCAGAAACAAGCCGATCTCGAATGCAAAGACGATCAGGCACAAGCCGAGCACGCGCCGCTGCCAGCGCATGAGCTTGGGCGGCTGGAGGGGCGGCGGGGCCACCGAAGGCGAGCTCATAGCGAAGCTCCGGCGGCCGCGAGTTCCTGCTGTTCTTCTTGAAACTCGTCGCTAAAGAGCTCGCCCTGGGCAGCGCGCGCGGCCAGGTATCCGGTCCAGTGCACACGCGGCGAATTGGCGCGCACCGGCTCGAAGCTGAAGCGATGCATCAAAGTCGGACCGTGCTCGCGCAGAGCACGTTTATGATCGGGTGTCGAATAGCCTTTATTTGCCGCCAGGTTGTAGTGCGGAAACACTTCCGCCCATTTGGAGATACAAGCGTCGCGATGCACTTTGGCGAGTATGGAAGCGGCAGCAATGGCACGGCAGCGCGCGTCGCCGTCGATCAAAGGCAGCTGTTCCACAGATAAATCGAGTTTGAGGGCATCGATCAGCAGGTAATCGGGCTGGACGGCGAGCGCTTCTACGGCGCGGCGCATGGCGAGACGGGCAGCCTGGTAGATGTTGATCTGGTCGATCTCATAGACATCGGCGGCGCCAACGGCCCATGCAATCGAACGTCTTTTGATGTGGCGCGCGAGAACGGCGCGCTCGGCTTCGTCGAGGATGATCTTGCTATCGCGCACGTATTTGATGGGACGGTCGGGATCGAGAATGACGGCTGCCGCAACGACGGGGCCGAACAGGCAGCCGCGGCCGACTTCATCGACACCTGCGATGCGCGTGAAGCCGCGTTCGCGCGCGCGGCGTTCATACGTAGTAACACAACGGATGGTCTGCCCTGCACCCACAGTGCGACAGCTTCTAAAGGATCAGACGCGCTCCCGCAGGCGTGCGGCTTTTCCTTTCAGACCTCGCAGGTAATACAGCTTGGCGCGGCGTACGCGGCCGGTGCGCACCAAATCGATGTGATCGATCACGGGTGCATGCACCGGGAAGATGCGCTCGACGCCCTGGCCGAAGCTGACCTTGCGCACGGTGATGGTTTCGCCCATGCCGGTGTTTTTGCGTGCGATCACGGTGCCTTCAAAGGCCTGCAGACGCTCCTTGTCCCCTTCTTTAATCTTGACGTGCACGCGAATCGTATCGCCCGGACGGAACTCCGGGTGCGCCTTGGCGCGGGTATGCTTGCTGATGAACTTCGAAACAAGTGCGTTTTGCATAATTAACTCTGCCTGTCTACGCGGCTCGCGGCGATCAAATCCGGCCGCAGCCGTTCTGTTTTTTTGCGCGAAGCCGCCCGGCGCCAGCGCCTGATCTCCTCATGATTTCCGCCCAGCAGCACGTCGGGCACCTTCCAGCCGCGGAATTCCGCCGGCCTGGTGTACTGCGGACAATCCAATTCCTCTCCATTTTCTCCGCTGAAACTTTCATTCCGCGAAGAATCTTCGTTGCCGAGCACTCCCGGCAGTATACGTCCGACTACATCGACGACCATAGCAGCCGCCAGTTCGCCGCCGCTCAAAACAAAGTCACCAACCGAAAGCTCGTCATCGGCAAGATGCTCAGCGACTCGTTCGTCTACCCCTTCGTAGCGGCCGCAGATTAAAACAATCCGCTCGAGCGCAGCGTACTCGCGCGCCATACTCTGGGTGAACCGCCGACCCTGCGCCGAGAGCAGCACGACGCGCGTCTTGGGACCGCGCTCCGGCAGAATCGCTTCTACCGCTTCAAACAGCGGCTCCGGCTTCAGCAGCATTCCTTCACCGCCGCCAAACGGCCGGTCGTCCACTGTCCGGTGCCGGTCGTACGTCCAGTTTCGCAGATCGTGAACCTGAATATCCAGCAACCCGCGGCTGCGCGCCCGCGCCACCACGCCATGGGCCAGTGGCGAAGCAAAAAAATCCGGGAAGATCGTGACGATATCGAACTTCACGAGGTATCGCAGGCCAAAGGCCTACTCCACATTACATTGGCAGGCCGAAGGCCTACTCTGCTGCTTACAAATCGAGCAAGCCTTCCGGCAGCGTCGCCCGGATCACGCGTGCCGCGAGATCCACTTCGCACATCGACGGCACGAAAGGAATCAATCGCTCCTGCCCTGTTTTTGCCAAACGAACTTCCATGAGCGGGACTGCCCCGCCGTATTGCTGCCAGCTCTCCACTACACCGACTTCCACGCCAGTGGAGCTGTCTAGGACGCGGCAGCCGATCAGATCGGACCGGAAAAGCTGGTCACCCTCGAGCCGCCCGCGATTTTCGAGACGAACCCAAAGATCAGCGCCACGAAACACCTCCGCAGCCTCAATCGTATCCACGCCTGCAAACTTCAGCACCCAATCGCCTTTATACTGCCGGGCCGCGGCGATCTGCACCGGCACGTCCGAGCCATTCTTCAGATGGGCATTCGCTTCTTCGAGCTGCTCGAACCGGCCGGGTACATCGGTTTGCGAGCGCGCTACCAGTTCTCCCCGCAACCCGCGCGGACGCAGAATTTCGGCAACCACGACTCTATTCCGATCCACTTCGCACGGGTGCTATTCGAGGATCTCGAGCGAAAAGCGCCGGTTAAGCTTAGTCCCGACGGCACCGAGCAACGTGCGGATCGAGCGCGCCGTGCGGCCTTGCTTGCCGATCACCTTGCCCAAATCGCCTTCCGCCACGCGTAATTCAAAAACGGTCGCGTGCTCTCCGGCAATCTCGTTCACTGACACGCCGCCGGGAGCATCTACCAAAGCCTTGGCAATTTCTTCTACCAGCGACTTCACGCCGTTGTTCTCGTTCATGTTCTATTCCAAACACGCCTGTGGGGCGTGAACCAGCTAGGCGACAGCGGGCGTTTCGGCCGAAGCGGTCTTGAGCAGCCGCGTCACCGTATCGGAAGGCTGGGCACCGTTCTTGATCCAGTACTCGATACGGTCGCGGTCCAGCTTTACCTCAGCCGGTTTGGCAATCGGGTTGTAATGCCCCACCACTTCGACCGACCGGCTATTGCGCGCCCGTTCCTTCTCAATCACCACCACGCGATACGTGGGCTTCTTCTTAGCGCCGAACCGCGCCAGGCGAATTGCTAACATCGTTTCTTTTCCTATTCTTACAAACTTGTGACCGGGCGTGCGGCTTAAAAGCCAGGCAATCCAGGAAGACCCGGAAGCTTCATTTTCGACAATTTTTTCCCGAGCAGGCCCGCCTGTCCGGTAAAGCTCTTCATCATTTTACGCGCTTGCGCGTATTGTTTCAGCAGATTGTTCACGTCCTGCACAGACGTGCCGCTGCCCTTGGCAATGCGCCGGCGCCGGGAGCCGTTGATCAGCATATGATTGCGGCGCTCTTTGGGCGTCATGGAGTCAATGATCGCCACCACGCGCGAGACTTCGTTCTCGTCGATCTTGGCACCCTTCAGCTCCTTCAACGGACCCATCTGCGGCATCATATCGAGCAGCTTGCCAAGCGGCCCCAGCTTCTGGAGCTGCTTGATCTGGTCGCGAAAATCTTCCAGCGTGAAATCGTCGCCGAGCAGTTTTTCCTGCATCTTCTCGGCGGTTTCCTGATCGATAGTTTCCTGAACTTTGTCAATCAGCGAAAGCACATCGCCCATGCCGAGAATGCGCGAGGCGACACGGTCGGGGAAGAAGGCTTCGAGCGCGTCGGTCTTTTCGCCCACGCCGACAAATTTGAGCGGCTGGCCCGTGATGGAGCGAATCGAGAGCGCCGCGCCGCCGCGCGCATCGCCATCCATCTTGGTGAGAATGACGCCGGTGATGCCGAGGCGTTTGTGAAACTCGTCCGCCGAACGGACAGCGTCCTGTCCGGTCATGGCGTCGGCGACAAACAGGATTTCGGTCGGGTTGAGTGCGTCTTTGAGCTCGTGCAGTTCGGTCATCAACTGCTCGTCGATGTGCTGGCGGCCGGCGGTATCGACCAGCAGGACATCGCGGCCACCGCGAACCGCTTCGCGCCGCGCCGAACGCGCCAGCTCAAGCGGCTTTGTTTCTTCCGCAGCGCCTTGATAAATGGGAGTGTTGACGTTTTTGGCGAGAATGCTGAGCTGATGGCGTGCCGCGGGCCGGTACACGTCGACGCTGACCAGTTGCGGCCGATTGCCTTCCCTGGTTAGAAAACGCGCGAGCTTAGCCGCGCTGGTCGTTTTGCCGGAGCCTTGCAGCCCGACAACCAGGACGACCGTCGGGGGCTCGTTGGCGAAACGAAGCCGCGAGGGATGAGTGCCGAGCATTTTAATCAGCTCGTCGCGGACAATTTTAACGACCTGCTGACCCGGGGAAAGGGCCGTCAATACCTCTTCACCTAAAGCTTTAACTTTTACGTCTTCGATGAACTGCTTAACGACCTTAAAGTGAACGTCGGCTTCCAGCAAGGCCACCCGGATCTGGCGCAGAGCTTCTTCCATGTTGGCGGTGGTGAGCTTGCCTTCACCGCGCAAATTCTTGAAGACGCGCTGCAGTTTGTCGGAGAGACTATCGAACATGCCTGGAGGGAAACTTCGCGGAGAGCGACGCTTAAAGTATAGCAGCGCGTTCTACGTACGCTCGCGCATGTGTTTTTATGAGGCGCTATTCGTAACGGAGGGCGTCGAGCGGGTCGATGCGTGTCGCACGGCGTGCCGGTCCACAGATCGCGATGAACGCTACTGCCGCGAGCAGAGCGGGAACCGCAAGAAACGTAATCGGGTCGAGCGGCTTGACACCAAAGAGAAACGTGGCGAGCAGGCGGGTGAGCCCGAATGCGGCCACGATGCCGATCGCAATCCCAACAGTGACGAGACGCATGCCTTGCAGGACGACCAGATTTCGCACTTTGGAAGCTTCCGCGCCAAGCGCCATGCGAATGCCGATCTCCTGCGTACGCTGCGCAACCGAGTACGCCATAAGCCCGTAGATTCCGATGGCGGCAAGCAGCAGCGCCGAGCAGCCGAAGATCGTGAGCAGCAGCATGTTGAAATCAGCGCGTGCCGTCGACTGCACAACCACTTCGTCCATGGAGCGAATATGCGCCACGGGCATGCCTCCGCTGGCTTCTTGTAGCTTCTTTTCGATTTGACGGCCCAGCGTGCGCGGGGCCACGCGGGTGCGGATAATCCAGTTCATCGGCCCGATGCGGGCATTCAGAGCTGTGACGCCGTCATTCACCTGCGCCGTCGGAATAAACATGGTGGGTTGCGGATCGCGGTTGAGACCGCTGGCACGGATGTCGGCGACCACGCCGATAATCTGCCGGGCAGGTTCTTCGAACTCGGGTCCGACGCCGCGGCCGATAATCAGGCGGTCCGAAAGGGGATCGCCTTTGGGCCAGTACTGCCGGGCCATCGCCTGATTGATGATAACCACGCGCGGAGCGGCGCTATCGTCGCGGTCGGTGAATGCTCGTCCGCGCAAGATCGGAATTTTGTAAACGTCGAAGTAGCGGGGCGAAACGTTCCACCAGCCGGCGCCTCCGTGAGCCGGTCCGTTCTTGAGCGGGCGTCCGGCAATAATGAACGGCAGGCCGAAACCGCCCTCCAGCGGCAGGCAGCAGGTCGTGGCTGCGGAGATTACACCCGGTATCGCCTCCAGTTGCCGCGCGCCATCGCGGCTGAGCTGCGCCACACCTGCCGTTTTCTCAAAACGCGAGCCGGTGAGCGACATCTCCATTGTAAGGACGTTATGCGGATCGAAACCGGGATTTACGTTGCGCATCGCGACAAATGTCCGGATCAACAGAACGGCGCCAATCAGCAGGATGAGCGCGAGCGCCATTTCAGAGATAACCAGCAGCGAGCGCGCCTTATTCTGGCGGAATCCGGTGCCCGAGCGCCCGCTGCTTTCTTTGAGCGCCAGGCCGAGTTCGGCGCGCGAAGCATCGAGCGCGGGAATCAGCCCGAATACGATGCCGACAAAGAGGGCGACGCCGATCGTAAAGAACAAGACGTTCCAGTCGAGCGTGACCGCTGCTCCATGCTCGCCGATGCGCGGGATGTTCCCCGGGTTGAGGGCCAGCAGCGCCCGCACGCCCAACATGCCGATGCCGAGGCCAAGCACCCCGCCTGCCAGCGCCAGCAGCACGCTTTCGGTGAGTAACTGCCGCATGATGCGTCCGCGGCTCGCTCCCACAGCTGCACGGATAGCGATTTCGCGTTTCCGGGCGGTGGCTCGTACAAGCAAGAGATTTGCCACATTGGCGCAGGCAATTAACAGAACAAAACTAACGGCGGCCAGCAGCACGACGAGTGAGCGGCGCACATCGCTGACAATGCGATCTCGCAAACGCTCCGCGCCGAAACCTTCTTGTGGGCCGACGGCTGCCGGATATTTGCTTTTGTATTGCGCGAAGGCGATTTTGAGCTGTGCCCTGGCCTGCTCGAGCGTCACGCCGGGTTTCAGACGGCCCGCCGCGAAAAAGTAGTGCGCCTGATCGTTGCTATTCGGATCGAACTGAAAAGGCAGCCAGACATCGGCCGGCGGATCGAATGCAAACGCCGACCCGACTACGCCGATAACGGTATATGGTTCGCCGCCGAGAAAGATCGTCTTTCCGAGCAGACTGCGATCGCCGCCGTAACGCCGCTTCCAGAAGCCGTAGCTCAACAGTACGACGTGCCCGCCGTGCGGGCTGTCCTCTTCGGCTGAAAACGTGCGGCCGAGGATTGTGCTAGCCCCGAACAGCCGGAAGTAATCGGCGGTCACATGGATGCCTTGGATCTGCTCGGGATAAGCGCCGCCGGTCAGGTTCAGTCCGGGCCCGCCGAAATCGTATGCCGCGACATCCTGGAAGACGTTCGTCTGCGATCGCCAGTTCATAAATTTCGGCACCGATGCTCCAGGGCCGGAGCCGTTTGGAAACGTCAGCATGAATTGAACAATGCGGTCGGGGTCGGGGTAGGTGAGCGGTTTTAAGAGAACAGCATTGACAACGGAAAAGATGGCCGTATTGGCTCCGATGCCGAGCGCGAGCGCCAACACCGCCGGAATGGTGAAAGCGGGGTTTTGCGCGAACATGCGCAGCGAATGTTTCAGGTCTTTCAGAAAGTTATCCACGGGCTACCTATGTAGTCTTCATCCTACTCCGGCGATTCGGCATCGCCCTTTTGCACTACATACGTAGCCGCTCCGCGAGAGGTTCCTAATCGGAATGAATTTGCCGCCAGCGCGCAACCAGGTCCTGGCATGCTCCGCGCCAGTTCGGGAAATGAAAATCGAAACCGGCGTCCAGCAGCCGGCGGGGAACAACCTTGCGGCTCTTGAGCACCAGTTCCGGTTCGGTCCGCAGCAGCATGGCACCGAACGGCAGAACCCAGGCGGGCGTAGGAATACCGAAATAGCTCGTGCACCAGGCGGTGCGCAGATGCCGCATGAAGCGGCGATTGCTGAGCGGCTCGGGAGAACAAACGTTTACCGCCCCGGTCATCTCCTCGCGCGCAATTAAGAACTCGATGACACGGATCAGATCGACATCATGAATCCAGGAAATCTGCTGGTAGCCAGAGGCGATGGGGCCTCCCAAACCCCAGCGCACAAGCCGGAGATAGGCGTCGAAGGCACCGCCCGTATCAGGGCTCATTACCATTCCGGTGCGCATCACTACGCGGCGGGTTTTCGGAAGCTCCTGAGCGAAGACGGCGCGCTCCCAAGCCTCGGCGACTTCGATACTGAAGCGCCAGTGACGCGGCACGTCCGGTTCATTGCCACCGATCTCGCCGGTGACGTCGTCCATTGAGGCGTCCAAACTGTGGCGATAGATGGTGGCGGTACTCGCGTTCAGCCAGATTCGCGGCGGCTGAGCCGCGCGCGCGATTGCCTGCCCGACAACACCGCTGGTGATGGTGCGCGAATTGCGGATTTCGCGCTGGTTGGCCGCGGTGTAGCGGCAGTTGACACTGCGCCCGGCGAGATTGATCACGACGTCGGCGTTTTCGATGACGTTCGCCCAATCGCCCAGTTCGTAGCCGTTCCAGATGACTGTCGACCATTCGCTGGTTTTGGCGTGGCGCGCAATGACGACGACGTGATGCCCTTGCTCGTGGAAATGCCGGGCAAGAATCTGGCCGATCTGCCCAGTTCCTCCGGGGATGACGATGCGAAGCGGTCGGAGGGACGGCATCGAAGACAATCTTGAAGTTGATTGTCCCACGAACGTACTAGGGAACCCTGTTTTTTCTGTAACGCAAGCTCCAAACGGCAGCATGTGATACCGTTATTTCGCGGAAGGCATGCTCATGAAACGCTCATCGATTCTTGCTCTGTTGTTGTTAAGCTGCGGAGGTATTATGGCGTCCCGCGACAACGCATCCTCCGGACTTCTGCTGGCGACGAATAAAGGAGCACATAGCCTGAGCATTATCGATGTGCAAAGCGGCAAGCAGATCGCGGAAGTGCCGGAAGGCGGCATTACGGGGCACGAACTGGCTGCTTCGCCCGACGGCCGGACAGCGTATGTTCCGATTTACGGGAATTCCGGAGTGGGCAAGCCCGGATCGGATGGACAAAAGATAGCAGTTATCGATCTCGCCTCGCGCAAAGTGACGCATGATATCGAATTCGATCATGGCGTGCGTCCCCACTGCGCCGTTTTCGGTCCGAAAGACGGATTGCTGTACGTGACGACGGAACTGGATAAGACCGTCACTATCATCGATCCGAAGACGCTGAAGATCACCGGCACAATTCCAACCGATCAGCCGGAATCGCATATGCTGGTGCTCTCACAGGACGGCCGCCGCGGCTACACGGCGAATGTCGGCCCGGGGACCGTATCGGTTTTGGACATGCAGGCTCGCAAAGTGATCAAAGTGATTCCGATTTCGAAAGAGACGCAGCGCATCTCCGTTACCCCGGACGGATCGATGGTTTTTACGGCCGATCAGAAGCAGCCGCGGCTGGCGGTGATCGACACGAATTCGAATTCGGTGAAGAGCTGGATTCCGCTGCCATCGATCGGCTTCGGAACGACGGTGACACATGACGGCAAATGGCTGCTGGCGACGTTGCCGGCTGAGAACAAAGTTGCGGTGATCGACCTCGGCACGCTGAAAGTGACGCATACGGTGGATGTGCCCAGCTCGCCGCAGGAAATTCTGGTCCGGCCGGATAACCAAGTCGCTTACGTTTCCTGCGACCATGCCCATCAGGTCGCTGCCATCGGCATTTCGGATTGGAAAGTGGACAAGCTGATCGGCGCCGGGAAGACAGTCGACGGGCTCGCCTGGGCGTCGGGCGAATAGAATCAGCGTTCCGAAGAAGCGGTCGCCTTGCGCGATTTGCGCGCGGGCGTGGACACCGCACCCTGCTTCGTTGCGGATGCAGCCGGCTTCCTCAGGTTTGCCAGGCTCTTGCGCAGCGCGTCGGCGATATCGATCACATCGGCCTGGCGCGATGCCGGCGGTTCGGCAACTACCGGCAGGCCTTGCAGCTTGCGATCGATAATAGCCTGGATCTTTTCGCGATAGCTGTCGCGATATTTTTCCGGCTCAAACGATGCGGCGAGCGAATGCACGAGTGTTTGGGCAAGCTCCAGCTCTTTCTTGTTCACGGCGCTTAAGTCAGTCCGGAATTCTTCATCGGCGCGCACTTCCGAGGCAAAGAACATGGTGTGCGCGAGAAGGCCCGACTTGCCGGGACGCAACACGACCACATGCTCGCGGCCGTGCATGGCGAACTGCGCAATCGCAACCAGACCGGACGACTGCAGCGAGCGATAGAGCAGCGCATACGCTTTTTCGCCGGCTTCCTCCGGCACGACGTAATAGGAAGTCTCGAAATAGACCGGATCGATTTCGGCAAGCTCGACGAATTCCTGAATTTCCATGGATGCGGAAGTGGCAGGAGCGGCGCTCTTCAATTCTTCGGGCTCAAGGGCAACGAAACGATTCTTTTCGTACTCATAGCCTTTGACGATCGCTTCTTCGGGAACCCGCTCGCTGTTTTCCGCTCGGACGGAGACCTGCCGGAGTGGGGCGAGGGCGGGTTGCTCCGTAATTGCCATTTTCGGAGCGGGAGTTAACCTCGAGGCGGAAGCTGATTTTACCGGCGCGGCAGGCGGTTCGGGCTCCGGTTCGGACTTCGCTTCCGGCTGGCGGTATAAACGGCGCAAACTAATGCGTTCGGGACGCGCCGCGCGAAACAAGCGCACAGGAATCGAGATCAACCCGAAGGAGATGTACCCGCGCCAGACGGTAGATGCCATTTATTGCTCCTCTCGTAGGAATCTTCGGCCTCGCTGATAAAACGCGGGCTCATCCTTATTGTCATTGTCGCGAAATGGGTTCGCGCGGCATGCGTCCACATGGGAGAGTAAAAAGCATGAGTGATTCGTCCAATCGCGAACTGAAATTTGTGTATTTTCTTTTAGGAGTTACGCTGCCGCTGGCGATTATCGCAATCTGGTCGCGCACCGGGCAACGCAAGCGCGAGATCGACAAAGCGCACGATATCACGGTAGAAGACAGTTTCCCGGCGAGCGACCCACCATCGGCATGGTAGCCGGGGATTTGGCTATACTCGACTTAAGATGCAGGATAAGAGGCCGTCGTTTCAACCGCTTGCGCTCGGATTAACCATTGCCGCCGCACTCCTGAGGCTGGTGCCTCACCCATACAATTTCACTCCGGTGGGCGGCATCGCGCTGTTTGGAGGAGCCAGGTTGAAGGGATGGCAGGCTTACGTGATTCCGCTGCTTGCGATGCTCATTACCGATCCAATTCTGAGCAGTATGGCCGGTTACCCAATGTATTCGCCAGCTACGCTCATCATCTACTTTTCTTTTCTGATTTATGTTGTGCTCGGGCGTTTCCTGATCGGCAATAGCACCAACCCGCTACGGATTGGTGCAGTCGCCCTTGCGGGTAGCGTGCAGTTCTTCCTGATTACGAATCTCTTTGTCTGGATGGGCGACAAGACCTATCCGCACACACTGGCGGGGCTTGCCAGTTGCTACGTCGCCGCTCTACCCTTCTTCAGCCGAACGCTCGTTGGCGACCTGTTCTATGCGGGAGTTTTGTTCACCGCCTATGCGCTGGCAGAACGAAAGCTCGAACCAGCGGAAAAGCGTAGCTGATTTATTCATACCGGAGCGCTTCGGTCGGATTAAGCTGCGAGGCGCGCCGGGCCGGTAACAAACCGAATCCGACACCCACCGTAAAAGAAACGGCAAACGCCACTATCACCGAGATCGGAGACACGGGTACGTGTATCTGGTTCGTGAAGAGCTTTACGCTTAAGGGCAGCGCCAACCCAATAATGATGCCGATCGTACCGCCGATCAGGCTGATGAGGACGGATTCCACCAGAAATTGCAAAAGGACTTCTTTGCGGGACGCCCCGACCGCCATGCGGAGACCGATTTCGCGCGTGCGCTCAGTTACCGTGACAAGCATGATATTCATGATGCCGATTCCGGATATGAGGAGGGCGATGGCCGAGACGATGATCAGCACGATCGTGAGCACGTTGGCGATCTCGTTGGCTGTTTCGAGAATGGCAGTAAGATCATGCACGTCGTACTTGGCGCCGCGACGATGCCGCCCTTCGAGGATGTTGCCGACAAGCTGGCGCACGGCGGGCACATCGCTGGCATCGCGCACTTCGAGGTATGCCGGGTCGATACGTTCATATGGCGCAAAGTACCGGATCGTGCTGATGGGAACCAGAATGGTTTCATCCGCAATTTCGCCCACTCCCATCGTGCTGGTTTTTTCGCGGAATGTTCCGATTACCGTGAATTGCAGCTTCTTGAGCTTAACGGTTTGGCCGATGGCAGCTTCCTGGCTGCCGAACATGCGGTTGGCGAGCTTGTCAATGAGCATGGCGACGTGCTCACGCAAATTGACATCGCTCGCATCGAAAGAACGGCCGGCGAGAATGACCAGGTGACGGACTCTGGCATAGTTTTCGTCAATGCCGTTTACGGTAACCTGCCGCACTTTGCCGTTGACGACGATATCGTCGTGCACCGTCATGACACCGGTTGCGGCAACGATACGGTTACCGAGCTCCTGCCTTAATGCCTGCACGTCGGCGCGTTTGATGTAATCGCCCTGCACCTGGGCAGCATTCTCGCCGCCTGCGTCGGAGCTAGCGTAGACCAGGTTGGAACCGACGCCGCGGATCTGATCCAGAATAAGGTTTTTGCTCGCGAGCGAAATGGTTACGACAAGAATAACCGAAGCGTTGCCGATGATGAGACCGAGCGCGGTGAGAAAGGTGCGGAGGCGATTCGCCCGGAGCGCCTGCAGACTGAAATTGACTGCTTCGGCGAGGTTCATACGCGGGCAAGACCGGCGAACAGGCCTGGCTTAGCGGCGCGCTCAGACGCCGCCGGCTTGTTTGAGCAACCGTATAGCGTCTTCGCGAGGCGGATCGTCGGCAGTGATCGGCGAGTGCACATAGCGAGTGAGCAAGACCTTCGCTTGATCGAGATTCCGGTGCTGCTTGACGAGAATATCAGCCTGCGCATACCAGATCCTCGGATTATCGGGCGATACTTCCTGCGCTTTTGCGAAGAGCGCGTCGCTTTCCGATATGCGGCCCTGGGTTGCGAGGAATTTCGCAAGGGCAATGATGTGGCCGACACTATGCGGCGCGGCCGCCATCGCCTGACGCAGATGTTGTTCCGCAGTATTGAACTGTTTGCGCTTCTGGTCAAGCTTAAAACGATCGTAATATGCTTCTCCAGGATCTAATGCGCTCAGCTTTTCGGCAACTCCAGCGGCTTTATCATATCCGCCACCGAGGAAACCGGGCGCTTCCAGATAATAGTCAAAAAGATCGTCGAGAGCGTCACGATTCGCCGGGTCCAGCTGTACGGATTTCTCAAACGCCTGGCGGGCTTTCGACGCCAGACTGGGCGCCATCAACGGATTGGACGTTTCCGCGCGCTTTCCGTATGCGCGTCCCAGCCAGTCCATGTATTCGCTGCTCAAAGAATTTCCGGCTGTGGCTCTCTCCAGATGATCGGAAGCCTTCTTGAAATCTCCCGACATGAAGTAATTGCGGCCGAGCAGGAAATTAGTGGCAGGATCGTTGCTCTTTTTATCGAGCAGCGCAATCGACTCTTCGTATTTCGTATGTTGATAAAGATTTTCCGCCTGCTTCAGATCTCCTGCGGCAAAAGCAGCGGAGCCGCCGAGCACACACAGCAAGATTGCGGCGGGTAAAACTCGCCCGATCGACACTACACTCACCCCTAATCGCTTGTAGGCCAAGAATAACATGATGACCTGAATCGCTTTTTGAGATGCACGCCAGTGGCCGAAGGTTGCGCCGTAAGGCGAGAGTAGTCTTTTTCTTTAGTTAGGAAGAGCGCTGGCCTGGGTTGTGGAAAACGTGCCTTTTACTCCGTTAAAGCCGCTAACGGGCTGCCCGCCGCCCACCGCCACTTTATAGTCACCTGCCAAAATGCTGCGGGAGCCGTCTTCGTTCACCGCACTGAGCTGGCGCGGAGAGAGCTTAAAAGAAAGGCGCCGGGTTTCACCGGGTGCGAGCGAAATACGTTGGAAAGCACGCAGAGCATAGACGGGCGCCGTCGGGTAGGGGGGCGTCGTGAGATAGAGCTGGGCCACTTCGTCGCCAGCTACCGAGCCGGTATTGCGGAGGTCGGCTTCTACGGTGACTGTATTGTCGCGAGCAAACGTTTCGGGTGAAATATGCAAATTGGAATACGCAAATTGGGTGTAACTGAGCCCGTAACCGAAACGGTAGAGCGGCTCTCCCGTGAAGAAGCGGTAGGTGCGGTTGTGCATTGCGTAATCGTCGAACGGCGGCAACTGGTTAGTGGACGCGTAGAAGGTAACAGGCAGCCGTGCGCCCGGATCATTTTTACCGCTTACTGTTTCTGCGATGGCTTGGCCGCCGGATTCGCCCGGATACCAAGCTTCGAGCACGGCAGCGGCGTGCTGTTGGGCTGCATTCACCGCAAGCGCGCTGCCGTTCATAAGAACCACCACGAGCGGCTTACCGGAAGCGGCTAACGTCATAAGCAGTTGCTCCTGCGGAGCCGGCAAATCGATGCTGGTACGATCACCTCCTGCGAAGCCTTCCACGTGAACGGGCATCTCTTCGCCTTCGAGCTCCGGCGAGAGCCCGATAAAGACAACGCTGAGATCGGCTTGCCTGGCAATTGCGACGGCATCGGGCAGGAGGGCGCCTTCGGGCGGCCGCCAGTTGAACGTCAACCCCGCCGCAAAGAGC
>DATBGM010000006.1:0-26295 GCA_036557945.1 Bryobacteraceae bacterium
TTCAACGAGGCGGGAATCTGTTTGCCGACTTTGAAACGTCACGCTACGACGAGACCGGCATTCGGCGAAATAATTTCGCGTGATCGAAAGTGTTTGGAGTAGACGCGGGCGAAAAAATCTCCGGCCCGCGCCGCTGGGATTTTATGCGGCCGGTTGCCCGGGATAAATTGCTGGACGGTCTCACTCGCGAATTCATCCCCTCGCCCGGCTACTATGTGCCTGTCAAACAGAATGGCGGGAGTGCCATTTTGCAGTACACCGAACGGCTCGCCGGCCCTTATGACGGGGTGCCGGCGCTTTCAGAGGATCCGAGTCTTATCTTGAACCGGTTCGGAAGCGGCCGTGTTGTTTACTGCAGCGGAGATCTCGGCGATACGATCGAAAAGTTTCATACACCGGAACTGATGCAACTCGTTTCGAATGCCGGCCGTGAGATGGCTGTCCCGCCGATTGATGTGCAGAACGCCCCAAGCTCAGTGGAAGTTGTCGTGCGCACCCAGAATGATGGCCGCCGCACGCTGGTGCACCTGGTGAACTTCACCGGCGAGATGACGCGTCCCATTCGCCACGTTGTGCCGATTTCGAATGTGCATATTACGCTCGCGCCGGGAATACACGCCTCGAAGGCTTTTACGCTCTGGGAACACCGCCCGATTACGATCACGCGCGATAAGGCCGGAAACAGACAGGCGGTCATTCCGCGGCTCAACGAGTACGAAGTCCTCGTGCTCGAGAACTGATATCACTGATTCCGCACACGCTTCATCAAGGAATCCACTCCACGCGCCACAATGTCTTCAACGTCCGAAGTGAACGGCGCCGGTTGGCCATAAGCGATCATCGCGCCGCCGCCTTCATAGCCGCCTTCTGTGAGGATCCGTCGGGAAGGGATGTACGCAAATACATCATTCGTATATCCGGCCACCCAGAGCGTATCGAATCCATACTGGCGTTTGAAGCGGAGCGAATAATCGACCACTACTTCACCACCGAGCGCGATGAATGTCATGTCTTTGCCGAATTGCCACACCTGAATCGGATACGAATGATGCTCCGGAAGCTTTCCATCGCGATCGAAGATCTGTAACATCAAGCGTGCGTGACGCTCTACAAGGGCATCCCTGCTATGGCTGCGATTCTCGAACTCCTCGCGTGAGGGCGGCTTTTGAAAAGGAAGATCCACACTGACGAAGGCTGCGATGATTGGCCCTTCTATTGGCCGCATCTTTGCCAGTAGAACCTGATCCACGGCGGCGGCGATCACTTCACCGTAATGTTGGGCCAGGTCAACCGAGCGTCTCGGCAGTGGATTTGCATCTGCTCCGCAATCCTGGACAAAAAGAGCCGTCACACCTGGATATTTGTTTTCCAGTGCTGCCTGCGCATAGCCGGCCCAGTCTCCGTTGATCTGGTAGTCATCCAAAACCGTGTTATGACACGCATACCCAAAAACAATCACTCGAAGGCTGCCGTCCGGGGTGCGCACGGCAAGTACCGGCACGTCCTGCTCTACCGGTCCGGGATAGTTGCGATGTCCGACTCGACGGCGATTGACGGCCACCCCCGCCAAACCCTGCTCGAACGACAATTGTGCGGGAGCCAGGTTGTGAATGGCGTCGCCGATTACCTCTACTACTTGCGACTGAAGTTTACGCGTGAACGCCCGGACAACACTCATATCGGCTTCGCCATATGGATAGGCAGGCGAGAGCATGGGGCCTACAACCGGCGCGCTGTGGTTGTGGGATGCATTCAACGCGACGCGCTCGCGAGGCAAACCGAATTTTCGATTCACGCGATCGAAAATTGGAGCGGATACTTCTCCCGGGAAACCGAGCAGATCGGAAGTGACCAGAACCGTAACAGCCCCTTTGTCGTCCTTTAACGCAAGCGCTTTTACGAAAATGTGCTGCCGCACGCCGTCCGATGGGTGTGTCCGCGCGGCGTAACCGCCCATCCAGATCCGTTGCGAGGGGGTAATATCGACACGCGCCGCGCCCGCTTGCCACGCGCCCAGACTCGGTGCGGCGCACAAAAGGGCCGCGGCAATGACATAGCCGATTCTTCTGATCTGTATCATCATTCAGGCGCCCACGCCCAAGCTGAAAAGAATTTGAGACGCAATTTCTGTCGCATCGATCTTCTCTTTGCTGCCGTTCCCAATAAATAGAGGTGATCGAGCATCAGGATTGTCGATCCGTCCATGTGAGCCCTTGACCAGCGAAGCATCGAGCGGAATGACATCGAGCAGATTGCGAAAGCCGAGCTTACGTGCCATCAGCTTAGAGCCGACTTTAAGCATCGGCAATTTGATCGCGGGGTCCATAAATAATTCAGCTGGATCGTAGCCAGGCTTCCGATGAATATCCACTGTGCGCGCGAAATCGGGCGCCCTTCGATCGTCAAGCCAATAGTAGTAAGTGAACCAGGCTTCCGGTTGCGCTACCACGACGAACTCCCCGGCACGCCCGTGATCGATGCCCATGCTTCGCTTCCCTGCTTTGTCAAAAATAAGATCCGCACCGGCCGTTTGCTCCAGCAAACTTCTTACCTGGTTTAGCTTGGAGGCATCGTTCACATAGACATGCGCCACCTGATGGTCCGCCACGGCAAATGCTGCGCTGGCCCCTGCATCGAGCAGTTCCAGCCCCAACTCCTCCCGAATTCGCAGCAACCCGGCTTCACGTAGCGCACGGTTGAGGTGTACGGGTTTACTCACGGGCACAATCCCGTATTCGGAAAGCACAATTACACGAGCTTGGTGGGCTTCATAGAAATCGATCAACTCTGCAACGATGCTGTCCACGACCCCAAGATCGGCGTCGATGGCTTGATCGTCCGGCCCCAATCGCTGCAGATTGTAGTCGAGATGAGGCAGGTAGACGAATGTCAAAATCGGGCGAAACTGATCTTCTACATGTTTTGCCGACTCGGCAATCCAACGTGTTGACCGAATGGAAGCGCGGGGTCCCCAAAACTCGAACAGCGGGAATGTACCGAGTTTCCTTTGTATCTCTGCTCGCAAAACAGGTGGCTCGGCATAAACGTCCGGGATCTTCCGCCCGTCAGCCGGATACATTGGCCGCGGCGTAATGGAAATGTCTGCGGTCGAATACATGTTGAACCAACCGAACAGGTTGGCGAACGTGAAGTTGGGATCATGCTGCCTGGCGACGTCCCACAATGCCGGCGCTTGCACCAGATGATGCGATTGCCGCCAGAAATGGATTTCGCAGTCGTCCCGAAAATACCAGCCGTTGCCGACGATCCCATGCCTATCAGGTCTTTGGCCGGTATAGAACGTGGCTTGCGATGTACAAGTGACGGCGGGCAACACCGGAGCAATCGTCGATATGTTTCGTCTTGCGGCCCACTTTGCTAACTGCGGCATGCGCGAATCCAGAAACTCGCGCGTAAGCCCAACCACATCAAGAACAACGGTCCGATTCATAGCTGTGCCAACACCCAACGGTATTCCCGCTCGATGGAATCGACGAGGTCGAGCCGGAGATCGGAAGGGAGCACGCTCCACGTGTAAGTCTCGATTTCAAGATGCCTCACGTCGCTCGTATGCAGTTCTCCAAGAGCGTTCCGAACTTCAATCTGCGTGGACCCTAGTTCGCCATAGCTCTCCATAAATAACGGCACGTGATAGTGGACCCGCCACTCTGAGCTTTGTGCATTCCCGATTCGTTCCAAAGCCTCCGGCCAATCGGCATACCGTTCGTGTTCGCCGATCGTCTGATGAAGATACACAGGGTCGGCTAACGCTGCCAAATGCTCGTGCGCTCGCGATTGAGCAGGCGTGCGAATCTTGACCGCTGAGCTGATCTGTACACGTCCGATTCGCACACCTGCTTTTCGAAGCATCGTGACCACCGCGCGAGGTTCCTCATACTCGACCGACGAATGGCACAAATCGAAGCAGAAGGCGATCTGCCGGCGCAACGTCTGTTCAGCTTCTGTCCTGGTAAGTTGGGTGGCTTTTGCAAGCAGCGGTGTGCCTGTGTGCAACAATCTTTCAAAAAATTCAATGAACTCGCGTGTTGTCTCCAGAAGACCGTCCGGCTCCGGCTCAATATCCAGATGAATGTCTCTTTCCGAAGCAACGATCGCAGCCGCCACCCGGATAATGTTTTGAACCAGGAGATCCCAATCCGGATGACCCGGCTTGTTCCAACGTTTATAGGACAGCGGGCATGTGCTGATGCCGCCATCTAAATCCTCCGGTAGCAGCTGCCGCAAAATCTCGAGCAGGCGTAGCGTGTAGCTCACACGTTCTTCGCTGTGCCAGTCCGGAGCAAAGACCTGGTCTTTCAGTCGCCGCTCATGGAACCAGCCGTACGGGAATCCATTGATCAGTGCGACATATAGTCCCGAACTTCGCAGGAACCGCGTAAACTCTTCCAGGTTCGATCCTGACAAGAGCTGGATAGCTTCGTCGTTCGCAAGCCGCAGACCCAGGCCGAAGCGGCCCTGCGGCTGAAGACGACTTCTCAATTCGGGCGCATGGTATTTGAGATTCTCGAATACCCGCGACCAACCTTCCGCGGCATGGATGTTTGTGCAATAAGTGAGCTCGAAGCCTTTTCGAGTATGCATCAGGTCGCTGCGGCAATACTCGGAACCGAGGCGTGTATACCGAGTCGAGGCAATTCGAATTTACCGCTTTGCAGCAGGAACTCCAGTGGATTTTCAAACACAATCTTGCGTATTGCCGCTTCGCTATGGCCTCGCCGGCGCATTTCCAGCATCAATTGCGGTACGGCCGTCGGCACGCTCGGTCCCCAATCGCAGGCCGAGCTTACGGTAATGCGTTCGAGTCCGTATTTTTCGATCATGTCGACCGCCCGTGCTGCTGAAACTTTTGTGTTGGGATATAGCGTGAAACCCGTGTAGAATCCTGCTTCCAAAATCATGCCGGCCGTGTGCTCTTCCGCATGATCGATCAAAACGCGATTGACCCGCAACCCCTTCGTTTTCTGAAGATTTTCAATGGTGAGACGCGTGCCCTTATATTTGTCTTCCAAGTGCGGCGTATGAATCAAAATCAGTTGATTCCGGTCGAGCGCCAATTGGACGTGATCGTTGAACGTAGCGATTTCATTTTTCGTCACCCGGTTCAGCCCAATTTCACCGATGCCCATAACGTTCGACCGATCCAGATATTTTGGTATGCGCTTCAAGACTTCTGCCGCCAATGCCCGGTCCTCTCCCTCTTTCGGATTCAGGCACAGCCAGGTAACATGCCGGATCGAGGCTTGCGCAGCCCGCTTTGGCTCAAATTCTATTAGCTGCCGAAAATAATCTTCAAATCCATCGGCGGAAGACCGGTCCCAACCTGCCCAGAACGCCGGTTCGCTGACGGCGACGCATCCCGCCATCGCCATCTCGCGATAGTCGTCCGTCGTACGCGAAACCATGTGCGCGTGCATTTCGATGTAATACATCACGCCACCTCGGAAGCGGGATCCCATGCGCCGCTCGCGCTTTTCGTATCGAGCCTCTCACGCGGCTCTGTGGTCGGATCGCTGAACAGGAGCTGCACTTGATCCATCTTGTCGGAAGCGTTTGCTGCCAGAACTCTAAGCGCCCGCCGGAAGGCGGAGATCCGAAAATCGGCATCAGCGTCAGCACCATCGGCGGAGCGGTCCAGCCGTTCCAAAAAAGCTGCTAACTCGAGAAGACGTGTCCTGTTTTCGATGAAATACTCATCGATGATCTGGCTGGTTGTTAGCGGGCAGGTCCCCTTCGTCATTTCGCTCTCTTTAAAAGGCTACACACCGGTACGTATTGGCTCAAGACGGCAACGCTCTCCCTCATCTTCTCCGGCGAAATTTCATGCACCTCTACGGGCCTGCCAATATCCTCAAGGAGTAGAATCGTCAACTCGCCGCCCAGATGCTCGCGAAATTCTGTCAGGCCTTCCAATAACTCGCTCGTTTCGAGTTCAGGCGCATACACCGGCAGGCCAAGATCGACAAGTACGCCGAGGATGCGCTCCCAGGAATCCTCAACAAGCATTCCCATCAGATGGGAATAGGTCACATCCAGCGCTATGCCAATGGCGACAGCCTCTCCGTGCCGCAGATTGTAATGCGTAAGCTGTTCCAGCTTGTGCGCAGCCCAGTGGCCGAAATCGAGCGGGCGGGAAGATCCGGTTTCGAAGGGATCGCTTCCCCCAATATGCTCCAGGTGCAATTGCGCACATCGGTAGATGAGACACTCCATTGCGGGGGAGTTGCGGCGCGCCACGAGAGTGGCGCTTTCTTCAATCCATCGGAAGAATTCCTTGTCTTTGATAAGCGACACCTTGACCGCCTCTGCCGCCCCGCTGCGCCAGTCACGGTCCGAGAGCGATTCCAGCAGCTCGAAATCGTTGATTACGGCAAACGGTGGAGTGAATGTGCCAAGAAAATTCTTCTTGTTAAATCGGTTCACGCTGGTCTTTACGCCGAGACCGGAATCGTTTTGAGCGAGTACCGTGCTTGGCATTCGAATCAGCCGAACCCCTCGATGAGACGTGGCGGCCGCGTAGCCGGCCATATCGAGCGTCGCGCCCCCACCCACTGCGATGACAAACGAATGGCGGCAGATTCCGTGAGCATGGATCGCACTCCGGACGGAATCTAAATAGCACTCATCATTCTTCACCGTCTCGCCGCCGCGGACGAGAATCGGAGGCGCAACATTTTCGATGACATCTGAATGGAAGCGGCAATAGTCGTCGAGTTGTTCGAGGACGCGCCGCTGCGGTGTGCAAACGCCTTCATCGACCACAAAGAGGGTGCGTAGCGAACTACCAACCGATGCAATGACGTTTCGTAAAGCTGTATTACCGGGGTCCAAAGCTCGCCGGGTGAAGTGGACGGGGTAACAAAATTCGGTTCGAACCGTCTGCTGAATCGTTTTCATAAATCAAGTAACAGCAAAGAGCTTTGCCAGCAGCATCGCCGGCACGTAGAGCACTACGATTCCCGCTGCATACCATGGTCCCGCAAACAGCGCCGCCAGACTTGCATTTAGCAGAATGAGAGAAAGAATCCCAGCCTTGATTGCCTGGCGGATCGCCATCGGTGTCAGGGATTGAAACGCGCGCCAAAACGGCGCCGAAATCCTCAGCAAGAGTGCAGCGCCAAACGGCAAACACCACGCAGCATGAATGCCTTGCGAAATGGCCAGGGCCAGAAACAATAGCAAACCGGTACCCAGCCAACAGCCGGATAGAATGGCTGCCCGCCGCGTGCTTCCTTGTACTTCTCCCTGGCTTAATGACGTGATGCCTGCGATATAGCAAAGAGGCACGGCCGCTAAGAGCCAGTGAAATCCGGAGAATCTGCCTCCTGCCGTCACGCCCAACAAGAGATTGAGAGCACGGCACAAACCCATGTTCACCGGCCCAAGCGTGGCATGATGTTTGCCGATTCGATCGTAGAGTAACGCTGCAAAGGCTGTGCCCGCTGCCACCATGCCGCTTAGCGGAGACCACCACCGCGCGATCGCAATGGCGGCGACCAGAAGCGCCGCTCCAAATAATGCGGCGAATGCGCGCGAAACGGTTCCGCTTGGAATCGGCCGCTCAGGCCGTTCCGTCGCATCGAGGGCCGCGTCGCATACATCGTTAAAGACAACGCCTCCCCCATACAATCCCGTGGTGGCGAGCAGAAGATACGGTAGAGCTGCGGGAGTTGTTCCGGAAGCTGCGCTGTATCCCGCAAGTATGTCGGAATAGGCAGTAACAATATTGGCTGGCCGAGCCAATCGAGCCAGACCCATTGCACTCGCGCGCCACATATTGCTTACGCGCCCAACCGGTGACAGGACGCGGCGTATCTGTTCACCTTGCGCCAATCGACTTCATACCCGGTTCCCGGCTTTGCAGGCGACTCAATGCACCCATTTGAAAGCCAAATTTTCGGAATGACCAGATCGTCCACGTACCACCGTTCGCTTGGTTCGACGTCAGTTGGGTAAACGAAAAGAGGATGGGCCGCCAGCATTAAGGCCTGTGCGCTGCCGATGCCCAGCTCGGGCATGGTCCCCATCCAAATCGGAGTGCCCAGACGCTCACAAACTTCCATAATGCGGAGTGCAGGCAGATAGCCGCCTACACGCTGAAGCTTTAGGTTTACAATCGTGCACGCGTTCGCAACGATGAAGCGCTCTGCATCTTCGGCCGTCTCAATACTTTCGTCCAGACACACCGGCGTCCGCACGTTACGCTGCAGCTCCGCGAGGCCATCGAGGTCATCCCTTGCGAAGGGCTGCTCAAACATCAGTAAAGCTTCCTTGTCGAGCGCGCGAAATGTCGAAAGATGTGAACAATCGTACGCGGAGTTCGCATCCACAAACAGCGGGAAATTGCCCAAAAGCTTTCTGGCGGTCTCTACAACGTTCAAATCGCAGCCGGGCTTAATTTTCAGCTTCAGCCGCTGATATTGTCCGGGATTGTATCGGCAAAGAGCACGCGTGAGTTCCTCGTCCGTCCGATACAAGCCGAGGGCTAACCCTGAGGGCACGGGCCGCGCCGGAATTTGGAATAGTTGGCGCAAGTTAAGATTTCTGCGCCGCGAAATAAGGTCCCAGGCCGCTGTCTCGATAGCAGCGCGGACGAATCGATTTTGGGACAGGTTCTCCAGTTCCTGCTCGAAGACAAGCATGGAAGAGAATTGCCGCTCCAGCAGACGCGGAAGAACACGATGACGCAGTTCCTCGTAACACGTTTCCGGAGTTTCGGAAGAGTAGAACGTCCCACCCATTGCAGAACATTCTCCCCATCCGAAATAATGACCATCGCCAATCCGCAGCAAGACCGCTTCTTTATCTGAAACTTCTCCGGAGCTGATCCGGAATGGCTCGTGCATTGGGATGGAAACCTGATAAAGCTCCGCATCCTCTATGGCAAACGCGCCGGAATCTAGCGCGATCTGCAATGCTCTCATGAATGGCCAAGCTTTTTTTGTATTTGTTTGGCCGATTTCAATAATGCCCGGCTCGCCGCCGGGAGTTTGGACTCGTTAAACCGTATGGTGGGGCCGGAGATGCTGATGGCCGCTAGTGGCAGGCCTTGCGAATTCAATAGCGGAACTGCAACGCAATATGCGCCAAGCATGCTCTCCTCGCGATCGACTGCGTAGCCAAGTCTTCGCACGGCTACCAATTCGGCCATGAGGCCACTTACCGTAGTCAGCGTTCGCGGCGTATGCTTTGGCATTCCGGCTTGTTTCAAAAGTCCCTTCACTTCATCCGAAGGTAAATACGCAAGGTGCGCTTTGCCGAGCGCCGTCGAATGAACCGGATCGCTCGCGCCAATTCGCTCGGCCAACCGCATTCGAGCGCGGCTCTCTCTTACGTCCACATACCGGATGCTGCCGTTATCGAGTACTCCCAAATTGACTGTTTCGCCAAATTGATCCCGCAGGGCATCCAGATACGGGGCGGCGATGGACAACAAATCGCGGCGATGCAAACGAATATCGGAGAGCTCGCCGAATTTCGGACCAAGGCCATAAGAGTGGTTCTCTTTCAGAATGTAGCCGTGCTCGGCGAGCGTGTATAGGATTCGGAAAACGGTGTTCTTATTGAGCTTTGTAACGACAGAAATCTCCTGCAATGAAAGACGGCGGCGATTTGAGCGGCCAAAGACATCGAGAATGTCGAGGGTCTTACCCAAGACCGCGATGTAGTAAATATCGCGTTTGCGACCTGGCACGTTCGCGATTATACGATGCATAACACGATGAATCACTGCCAGGCCGCTTGCCGAATGGCCGCCGCAATCCCCTCCACATGCTCGTCGGTAAAGTTTTCGTTCCAGTGAATGGCAATCGTGGAATCTAGCACCGCCTCTGCCTGCGGACAAAGTCCGCGCTCGAATCTCTGGCCTCCATATTCACGAAATGGATAGCCCGACATCCCATAGGTGGCGGGTTGCGTAAAGAGCGGAGAAAGATACAGCGGATCCACAATGTAGCGAACCCAGGCGGGAATCCCTTGCTCCACCAGGGCATCACCAATCTTTTGCGTACGAGCGCCGCCCTCAGGCGTGTTGATACGCAGCATATAAAGCCAGTAGGAATGCTTCGTGTACGAAGGAATTCGAGGAGTATTTACCGCATTGAGCGGAGTAAGAAGGGAAGTGAGTAAGCCGGCCGTTTCGCGCCGCCGCGAAACAATCGCCTGGATTTTACGAATCTGCGCGAGCGCAACGGCTCCCTGCAGTTCGGACATCCGATAATTTTGGGCGAGGAAAAGAAACCGGCCCGAGCCGAGCGAGTTTATATCGCGCGGCCATGCTTTGTCGGCAAATAGCCCAGCCGTGCGAGCAAATTCCCGGTTTCGAGTAACCATCAGCCCACCCTCGCCGCATGTTACATGTTTGCTTTGCTGCAGGCTGAAGCAGGCTATATCGCCCAGCGTCCCGGCGAGATTCCCTTTATATTCCGCCCAATATGCCTGCGAACAATCTTCAATCAGCGCCAGTTTCTCTTCATCGGCGAGCTTCCTGAGAGATTCCATCTCGCACATTTGCCCCGCCAAATGCACTGCGATGATCGCGCGTGTTTTACCGGTTATCCTGCGAGATACATCAGTCGGATCGAGCGTCATTGTAAAGGGTTCGACATCGGCAAACACCGGCACGGCATTCTGCCAAAGGATCGGCAGAATCGTTCCGATATCGGTGATCGGCGGTACAATGACTTCATCTCCCGGTTCGAGACAGAGCGCGCTGATGCATAAATGCACGGCCGCTGTGCCGCTGGAACAGGCCACCGCGAATGGCAGATCGAGCATGCCGGCGAACTCGCGTTCCAGTTGCTTCACCAGGGAACCGCCCGTTCGGCTCAGGCAACCTGATCGAAGTGCCTCTAAAACGAGTTGCTCTTCTTCTTTGCCGAATGTTCTGCCATTGGCATGCAAAAAATGCGGCAATGCTTCGCGCGTCACGAATCCTCCGCCTGGGCGGTAATAATTCGTGTCTCCAACACTCCGATGCCGTCTATTTGCTTCATCACGTCGCCAAGTTTCAGGCGAATACCGCGTGCTCTACGCACACCTTCCGGCGTGCCCATCGCAATCGACACATCCGCCCCACGATATTTGATTCCAATGACCGTTAAGCGCGAAACCGTGTGCCGATTGCCCATTAATTGAGTGGCGCGCGTAATCCGGTTGATCCCAAGCCTCTCGCCGGCCGCCGTCAAGTCGAAAATAGACTCATCCTGTGCCAGCCCGACATGCGTCTCATCGCCTAAGAAAATGGGAACGAATTTCATGGCTTCCTAAGCCGGAGCAAACGTGCTGCGTTGCTCGAAAGAATTGCCTCGCGAGCCGGATCGCTCACTCGCGCGTGCACAATCTTATCGACGTTCGCTCGCCCGTGCTGAAGTGGCGCCCCGCTGCCAAACAGAATCTGTTCGTAGCCGCATTCGTTGACCACCTTCTGAATTGCCCTGTAGCCCATCACACATGATGTTTCCAGATGTACAGATGGATAGCGGCGCAGCAAAAATTGCGCGCTTCGTATTTCGTGCAGATAATTGATGCCAGATAAAATCCATGCCACGCGGGAATGGCGCTCCACAATGCGCACCAGGTCCGGCAATTCAAGCGCCGGCACGCCCCAGTTCATAATCGCCCGCAGCGGCAGCAATACTGGCATCTGCAGAGCCATTGCCTGCTCGCAAATCTCGTCGACAAACGGCTCAACGAGGACGTGATAGCTATGATGCTGCGGATAAAGACGAACGCCGAGAAACCCGCGTTCGCGATAATTCGCCAAGTCGTGTTTACGGCAGGCCGCTCGATGCGAAGTTTCAAACGTTCCGAGGCAGGCAAACGGAATCAAGCTGGTGGAATGTTGTGCGCCGGCGGCTTCTACTTCGCAGTTGCCGTCTTCCCAATGCACGAACAGGCTGCGCGTCGAACACACGCAAGCCCGATGAATCCCCCACTGCAACAACTTCGGGACAACGGCTTCGGCGCTGGAAAATGGAATCGGCCAATACGGCCATTTACCGATGAACGCGTTGATGTCTACCACCATTCAGGCAAGCCCCATCAGCCGCAGAATGTTGCCGCACAGAATTTTGTCCAATTGATCGGGAGTGATACTGGTCTCCCTGATCTTGGAAAGCTCGAAATGAGGATCGAGTAGTGGAATATCAGTTCCAAAAATTATTTTGTCTGCGCCGAGCTCCCGAACGCACGTTTCCACGAATCCGGTATCGATTGTGGAACTGGCCGTCTCCAAATAGAGGTTCGGAAACCGTTTGGCAGCCATGATCGCGCGATTCCAATCCCCGTGCGCGAATGGCTGTGCAGCGGCATGCGCCATCATGAGCTTGCATTCTGGAACCGCTGCCATCAGGTATTCACATTCCAGCGGCGTAGCGTGCGCCAGAATGGGGAACCCCAGCTCGACCGTCTTCTCGAGAATCGGAATCGTGGCCGGCTCCGCAATCGACATTTGTGGCGTCGAGTAAATCTTCAATCCCCGCATTCCGTAGTCCTGCGCGCAGCGATCAAGTTCCTCCAGGGCTTCGTTTCCGAAGCGAGTGGAATGGAGACTGGCGTAACCGATAATGCGGTCCGGAAAGCGCTTCATCTCACGGAACAAAAGCGCGTTTCCTTCATGCATGTCATAGAAGAGCGCCGTCAGATCGGTGCAGCAGATCTGATCGAAACCCAATTCGTCGGCTACCCGAACCAGGTATTCGCCGTCTACGTCGATCTGAAGGCGCGTCGATTTTCCGATATGAACGTGTGCGTCAACGATCATTGCTCAAAACATATACTTCAGACCGAGCTGGATCACGCGCGGAGTGCCTGTGCCCGACAGGATCTTGCCGGCCGTCGGTGTGGGCAATCCGCCATCTCGCACATCGGCGATGGTCGAAACCGGATTAGCGAGATTGAAATGGTTGAATGCATTCAGGAAATCGCCGCGAAATTGCAGCGAATGATGCTCCGTAATCCTGAACAGTTTCTGCAGTCCGAAGTCCCAGTTCCAGAAGCCCGGCCCGATTACGCTGTTGCGGGATGAATTGCCCCACTGCCAGGGCTGTGGCGCCTGGAACGCCGCTGTATTGAACCATTGCACGCCGCTCACAATGTCGTGCGAACTGGACTGGCCGTCATAAACCGAGGCGCCGCTGACTCCATCCGCCCTGCCGCCCTGCCAGCCCACAATGCTCGATGGAACGTTGAAGAAAACCGAGAAGGGAGATCCCGTTCGATAAACAGTGATGCCCGAAATCGACCATCCACCCACCACGGCATCCAGAACTCGATTAGAAATGTCTACTCGCTGGCCGTGCCCCACCGGAATCTCGTAAAGATAATTCACGTTGAACACCTGGCGCGGAATCGAATCCGTATTGCCATATTCTGCCCGGTAGTCGTGTGGATTTTGTGGACCGCCCACCAGCGGTAAGTTATCTAAGCTGCGTGTAAACGAGTAATTGCCCTGCACAAGAAAGCCCGAAGCAAACCGCTTGTCGATCTCTAACTGCAGTTGGTTAAAATTTACGCTGCCGCCGCTTAGTGTTGCGTTGATCTGGCTCCACGGCTGGTACGGACGCTGCGCCTGCAGCGGCACATTCGGCTGCTGAACAGCGGGCTTGTTAATATCTCCCGCGTACCAGAACATATGGTGCGTCTGCGCTCCTACATAGGAAGCTCGAACCGCCCAGTCGTTGCGGAGCTGTTGCTCTACCGTGAACGTCCACTGCTGCATGATCGGATTCAATAGATTCCGCTGCGTCATATAGATCAGAGGATTGGCTGCCGGCCCTTTCTGCGCGCTGCTCGGGAAAGGGTTCTGGAATGTCAGATCCGGTAAGAAGGGCGCGGCAGGATGCCCAGGCAGTTGCGAGCTGAAGCTAGACCCCGAGCGCCACGGCGGATTGAAAATGTTTTCGTGCGCGCCGATGAATCCTGGAATGAAGTTGTAATAAATGCCCCAGCCGCCCCGGATAACCGTCCGCGTCCCCGAGAACGGGCGATACGCGAACCCGAATCGCGGCGCGAAATTATTCTTATCGGGTATGAAATACGACTTCGGCCAGCCAGCCTGCTGCGTTGTCTCGAACGGGTAGGCCGTCATCAGGGAAGCAATGGCCAGTGGCGGCGTCGTCACTGTATCGGAATCCTGTGGCAGCGCCAGTTTGTTGTTTTTCAGATCCAGATAGCTCACGCGATCGTCGCGAACCCGCCACGGCGACTGATAGACATAGCGAAGCCCGTAGTTCAAAGTCAGCTTGGAATTCACCTGGAATGTATCCTGCGCGTAAAACTCCCAATCCCGCGAGTAAGTCACAATTTCTGTAAGAGGCCCGGCGAAGTTCGAGCTCGACGCCGTCCCCAAAAGAAAATCCGCAAACGTATTGCCTTGTGAGCTGCCCATTCCCGGCCACCCCTTGTTGCCCGTCCATGCGCCGGTAAAGCTTAAAGTGCCCAGCGGATTGCCGAGTGAAGCGGAGAGTGCCGGGCCGCCCTGCCGAATGTAGTTTTTATACCCGGTCTCATCGGCGCCGAACTTGAAGGTATGCCGTCCCGCGATCTTGGTGAAGTTGTCGATGAACTCGATATCGTACTCGGGAAATGGGTATCCCTTGCCGTAATCGTAAAACATGCCCGTATAACCAGGCATCGACGTCGTCGGCAGCCCGCCATTGTCTACAATCGGTATCTGCGGAAACAGCGACTGCGTCGGATAGTCCGTATTTTGCCCGGTGCGCACGCTGGCATGCACGACCCACGCCGCTCGAAATTCATTCACCGCCGTCGGGCTGAACGTATGCGTCTCACTCGCATTGACAAGGAAGTCCGTGTAACCGTAGTCCGCATTGTTCCCGTAATTCGCCGGATAGCTGCCGCTCGAAAGTGACCACGGCGATCCCTTCGACCAGTGGAAGACTCCGTTCAACGAGTCGGAATAGGAAAGTTGCGCATCCATCCGAAAATCCACGCCGTTGATGGCCGCATTGTTTCGGACCGGCGCGATATAGTTCGGCGACTCATTCGGAAGCCCCGGCGATGTTGAATCGAGCGGCGCCGGCAGGAATTTCAATAATTCCTTGGCCTGCGGTGCAATCATGCTCGTCGGAATCTGGTTATTGAGAAATGGCCGCCCGTTGAACGGGTTATAGAGCTGTGTGCCCTTCACGCACACTCCCGCCGAAAACGTCGTGCAAAACGCCGAAAAATCTCCGTTACGCATCGCCATCGATGGAAGATTCAATCTCGCCGTATTGGAAAACTTGTCTCGCACGCCGCGATACGCCCCGTAGAAGAACAAGCGATTTTTCAGAATCGGTCCGCCAAGCGATGCGCCAAACTGATTAAACTTCGAATCCGGCCGCGGCTGCCGCGTGGCATTCAGCAAAAACTGATTGGCGTTCAGCACCTTGTTTTGGAAATATTCGTAGGCGAGCCCGTGAAACGCGTTGTCACCCTGCTTCAACATCATCGTGACGGTCGCCACATCCCGGTATTCCGCATTCTGGTTGCCGCTATCCACGCGAAACTCCTGCATCGAATCGGGCGCCGGCAGATTCGCTGTTCCCAGCGCCGGAACGCCTGACGTATACGCCGCTCCGCCGTTTCCCACATCGTTCACGCTGATGCCGTTCAGTGTAAAATTGTTCCCGCCCCAGTAGTTACTTCCGGAAATGCGTGGATTGTTCCCGGCCGTTGAAACGCCCGGAGCGAGTGTCAGCAGCCCATCGATCGAACGTGTAGCCAGCGGCAGTTCAGAAATCTGCTTGGCTCCGAGCGAGCCGCCAATGGTCTGGCTATCGGTATGGATCAGCGGCGCCTGGCTCGATACCTCGATCGTCTGCTGTACCCCACCCGGTTGCAGCGTAAAATTCTGCCGTACGGTTTGCGCCGAAAGAAGCTGGATATCTTTCATCTCAACCGTTTGGAAACCGTCTTTCCTGGCTCGGATCCGATACGCTCCCGCCAGCAGATTCGGCACCGTGTACGATCCGCTTTGGTCCACCGTCGCGTCAACCGCGGCCCCAGTCCCCTGATTGATAACCGTCACCACCGTGCCCGGGGCCGCCGCTCCGGAAGAATCGCTCACATATCCAACGATCGAACCTGTTATGTTCTGCGCTATGCACTCGATCGCGATCAGGCCTGTACAACACACCAGCGCGATCGCTCGAACTGCAAACCGAAGCTTCTTACTCATCGCCGTTTCCTGAATGGTTGAATTTAAGTGCGATGAAGGGATTCTAGATAACCATTTTCCGTTTGTCAACGTCAAGCGCTGTTTTATACTGTCAAACAACCAACTCGGCGCAGATCGGCGCCGTTTTCAACAGGCGCCTGTGACGGGATTCCATCTCACTCTTCCGGACTACATCGTCATCTTCGGTTATTTTCTCGTCGTCCTGGTTGTCGGCGTCTTTTTCAATAAACGCCAGAAGGCTTCGCAGGACTACTTTGCCGGCGGCCATCAGGTCTCCTGGTGGCTGGCCGGGATCTCGCACTACATGTCCAGCTTCAGCGCCTTTACCTTTATCGCTTATTCGCAAATGGCGTACACCTGGGGCTGGGTAGCGATCACGCTTTTCTGGATGAGCACCCCGGCCTGCATTCTCGGCGCGCTGGTATTTGCGAAGCGCTGGCGCCGCGCGCGCGTCGTCACTCCCGTCGAGTTTCTTGAAAAGCGTTTCAACGCCCCCATGCGCCAGTTGTTCGCCTGGGCGGGAATCCCGGTCAAAATCTTTGACGATGCTCTGAAAGTTTTTGCTACCGCCCTGATCCTTTCCGCAGGGCTGGGCGCGGAATTGAAAACCGCCATCATCGTCTGCGGCGGAATTACCATCACCTACACCATCCTCGGCGGCCTGTGGGCTCTCGTTATCACGGATTACGTTCAGTTTGTGATGAAGATTGCCGCCATGCTCCTGCTGCTGCCGCTCGCGCTATGGCACGCAGGCGGCCCATCTCGCGCATTTGATGGCCTGCCTCCGGGATTCCTCCATTTCAAGGGCGGCCCTTACGGTTGGACTTACCTCCTAAGCTTCGCGCTCATCGTTCTCGTCAGTTACAACGCAACCTGGGCGCTCGCGCAGAAATATTACTCGGTACCGGATGAAAAATCAGCCAGCAAAGCGGCGTACCTATCCGCCGCTCTTAACTTCGTCGGTACACCGCTCATGCTTCTTCCCGCCATCATTGGGCGCAAGCTGCTGCCTGATCTTCTGGTGCAGGGCCGTACCGCCGATACGTATGTTCTTCTCGTCTTAAAACTTCTTCCGGCCGGCGTCATCGGCATCATCGTCGCCGCTATGTTCTCGGCCACCATGGCCGCCATCAGCTCCGACCTGAACGCCATCGCAAGCGTCCTGACGCGCGATGTTTATTTCCGTCTCATCAACCCGAATTCTTCGGAACGAAAACTGGTCCGAGTAGGGCGGCTCTCGACTCTCGTGCTCGGCGCGATTGTTATTGCGTTGAGCCTCTGGATCGCTCTCACGCAGTCGCAGTCGTTATTTCACCTGATGGTGACTGCGTTCGGAGTCTTCCTCGCGCCGACCTTGCTGCCGGTGCTCGCTGGACTTACCATCCGTTCTCTTACCTGGAAAGGCGCGCTGGCCGGCTTCATCTTCGGCCTGCTTATCGGATTTACAACTTTTTCGATAAAGACTTGGTATCTTCCGTCGCGCCACGACATTCCGCCCGAATGGGCGAATTACACCTTCGAAGGCATCTCGATCTTTCTGAACTTCGCGGCCACTGCCACTGGAATGTGGTTCGGCAGCTTCTTCTTGAAGAAGGATGCAGGCGAAACGGGCCGCATCTCTTCCTTCTTTCAAGCTCTCGATACGCCCATCTCTGCCAGCGAAGTCACCGCGCAAAAACACGATCCCGCGCGGATGGCCGTTGGCGCCGCCACCGTCTCCGTCGGGCTGCTTCTCATCCTGGCTAGTCTCTTCGCAAATTCCACGCAGGCACGCTCTATCGATGCCGCACTCGGTCTGATCCTGATCGGCCTCGGCGCGCGCTTTGTATATCTGGCACGACAAGCAAGAAAGCATCTGATACCTGCATGAACTTACGACTTACTCTTCTCATCCCTCTCACTATCCTCTTCGCGCTCCCGTTTCAGGCGGGCTGCGCCGAAACGGAATGGCTGTTGCCGAATTTCGCCAATCGCCTCAGCGTGGAAGTAAAGAATGCGGGAGACTCTCCTCTGCAGGCGCTTGCCACCCTGCCGGTCGCCACGGCACAAAATGCCGCCTTGGATTTTCCTGGCCGCCTTGCTCTCGCTGTTCTCGTTGCCGCCAATCACTCCGCGATCATCCCCTCGCAATCGGACGATCTCGATGGCGACGGTTCTCCCGACGAATTTGAGTTTCCGGTCGATCTCGCGCCGCATGGACAGGCCCGTGTCGATATCTACTACTCCACAACTCTTGAAGATACGTTTGCCTGGCCCCGCCGCGTCTCAGCCAAACATGGCTACGGTTACAATCGCGAAGCTGCCGCGCTTGAGTCCGAATCCGCCGGCTATCGAACATACGGCGGTTTCTTCCTCGATTTCCACGGCCGCAAAACTCCGGGTCTCTGGAATGACGCCGCCGGCTATGTTCCTGTCGGGCGCGATCTCGGCACGGGTCGCGATGTTCTCCACATCGGAGCCACACTCGGCCTGGGCGGAATTTTTCTTCGCCGTGACGGAAGGATCTACCAACCGCCCGCCAATGTTCCCACGTACGCGCACAAGCCGTCTCCCGAGATCGTTCCTCATTACCGCGTTGTCGCGCAGGGTCCGCTTCGCGCGATCATCGAAGCGACTCTTCCGAATTGGCGAATCGGTGGCGATGAAATTGCTCTCCAAGCGCGTTACTTCATCGATGAGGGTGAGCAATTTGTTCGGTGTCAGGTGACGGCGATTCCCGTGCAACTGGCCAGAGATCACGAATACGAGATCGGCGTCGGTGTCCGCGATCTGCCGGGGGGCTCGGCCTCTAGCGATCCAGGGCAACTGATCGTCACTGGCCGCCAGAACGCTCGCGACGGCGCAATTGGTCTCGCAATCTACTTCGATCCGGCACAATATTCCGCGGCAGTTAACGTAAACACGGCCGATGGATCGAACCGTGCCGTTATCCACAAGGTCCGTCTCAGTTCCGGTGAAGCGTCAAGCCAGACCTACTCCGCCGCCGGAACCTGGAGCGGCAGTGGAATTCGAAATCCTGGCGAACTTCTCAAAGAACTGCGAGAAAAAGTCGAAGCGCACGCCGACATTGGCGCGCTGATCTTCGCGCGCACGCCTCATCCCGAAAAAGTGGAGGCCGAAGCGCAATAACTTATGAATGAAATCAGGCTAGGAATTATCGGCTCCGGCTTTATGGGCCGCACCAATGCCGAGACCATTACAAAATATCTTCCCGACACCCGTCTCGTCAGCATCGCCGGCGGCAGTCGTGCCCCGCAGCTTGCCGCCGATTACAAAGTCGAGTACGATTCGGATGTCAATCAGCTAGTCCATCGCGCCGATATCGACGCTGTTTTCATCAGCACGCCGCACAGTCAACATACGGCGCATGCCATCGCCGCCGCAAACGGCGGGAAGCATATCCTACTCGACAAACCCATGGCCGCGAGCGTTGCCGAATGCGATCAGATCCTCGAAGCTACGCGGCGAAACAGCGTCAACCTTATGATCATGTTCGGCCAGCGCTTCCGCCTGGTGAATCGCGAAGCCTACAAGCTGATTCAAGAGGGAGCCATCGGCCGCATTCAGGCCATCAGCACATGTGCTCTAAACTCCGGCGGTCTCGCATCCCTGCCGCCCTGGCAAAGCCTGCCGGAAAACCTCGGTACGTTCTTCGGTCACGGCATTCATAACCTCGATCAAGTGCGTTGGTTCACCGGTGATGAAGTCGAAACCGTCGCTGCCTGTGTCCAAGGCGAACCGCCCTCGAACAATGAAGTCTCCACCATGGCCGTGCTCGGACTGCGCAACGGTGCCATGGCGAATATCTGGGTAAGCTGGACCATACCGTCGCCGAACTTCCCTCACAGCGCATTCTCCGCGCGCGTCGCGGGGGACCGCGGCATTCTCGATCTCGATGCCTACGGAGTTCTCCGTCTCGGCCGCGAGGGTTCCTGGAAGGTCATCGCCGAGCAGGCGCCCATCGATTTCAAAGGGAAGGGAATGCTCGACCCCGTTCGCATCGAAGCCTACGCCGCCCAGGGCCGAGAGTTCGTCTCCAGCATTCGCGAGCGCCGCCGCCCTTCTGTTACCGGCGAGGATGGTCGCGCGGCCGTTGCCATTGCTCTCGCCGCTTATCAGGCGGCAAAGGAACGCCGCACGGTTCGCCTATGAATCGATGCGTGACGCTTACGCTCGGTGTGGTTGCCGCTTATGCGGCTGCCGCGGCCAGTACCGGCAAGCTGCCCTGGTATATGCAGGAGACGGCGATGTCTCCCTCCGGCCGTCTGACATTTCTCGAAAAATCCTGGTGGCCGCGCGCCAAGTCGCTCGCAGAGGGTCAAAGCTTCTCGCTCGACTTGAATCATGACGGCCGCCCCGATACGCTCATCGAGCGCCGCAACGGCAATATCATCGAAAGCATTGACGACAGCGGTCGCGCCTCCGATATCGCTGCGAACCATACCGACGGGGCCTATGTCGTCAGCTTTCATGGCACAGGTCTAGCGGATCGCATGATCGTCTACATCGATAATGACGATGATGGGAAGGCTGACGAAATGGAGATTCGCCACTATCGTGACGGCTACCTTCGTTATGCCTGGTTTGGAGAAAATTACGACAAGGACGGCGCCCAGATCTTCGCCCTCAAAAACTGGAGTTACGCAGGCGGCTCCGATTTCAGCAGTAAATTCCGCGGCAATGTCAACTTTTATCTGAATAAGTACGATCCCGAGCACCAGAGATGGGTCCCGCTCTCCGAGTGCCCTTTCATCTTTTGGGATCCAAATCATGATGGCCGCGGAGACATCGTCCTTCGCGTCTCGGCCGCGCCGCTTGCGAGCAACACCGGCAAAGATTCGGACTACGCCAATAACTACGACTACATGTGGGCCGAACATGCCACCCCACTCTCCGAAATCGGCAACATGAACGTGCGCTTCAGCTACAACATCGATCCCGAGCCGCGTCGCGACCCACTCGATAAGCCTCACTACACATTTGGCTTCAATCTGGTCGGCGCCCAGCCCTATTCCTATCCCAATATGAAGTACACAAATTCGCGCCGCCGTCCGCCGCAAACGGTTATCCGCATTCCATCCTATGGAGGAATGAGCGCGGCCCTTCACTATCCCGCGCAGCAGACCGGTTTCTCCTGGGACGAAGCTCGAACGGTTTTCCGCTGGGAAGGACAATTTTGGATTTTTGAACGCGAATACATGCCGAATACCGGCGGCCCTACCATGCGTTGGAATATGCGCCGCGAATATTCGCCGAACTCATCTGTCGCGCGCCGACTTTACTACTCCGATGTTGATAAACGGTACCATCTGCTCGGCGCTGCGGAAGGATGGCTCGAAGTCGGTCACCTGATCAACAACGAAAAGGATCTCGAGTTTCGCTATTTCGATTCGGATGGCGACGGTTATCTCGATACCACGCAAGTTTTCGTGGGTGCTAATCCCGTGCCTGTCCGCACGAGCCGGCTGACAGACGTTCGCGCTCGTCCCGTCACCTTGACGCGCGAAAGCATGCGCGCCGAGTACAACGATCGTATTCTGCCAGCCGCCATCCGGCACGATCAAACCCTTATCGCTGTGCTCAAACAGATTGATGATGTTCCGCTGGCTGCTTCCTACGCGGCGGAAGCCGAAAGGGCCGATTCCGCAGAACGCCGCCGCTATTGTCTCGATATCGCGCGCGAGCTGTATTTCTTAGCCGCTCGCGATGCCTTCCTCACGCGCAATGCAGCCAACCCATATACGCAGCTCCCTGCCGCGAAACGCGGAACCCGTATCCGCACGCCCGGACCCGTTTCTGGCGGATACACCTCAGGCGACACGCTTGCTTACTGGAACAATGCCAAACTGATCGAAAAATTCATCGCAACTTATGATGCCGGACAATTGGCAGAAACCGCTCACATCGCCAAAGATCTCGCGAAGAGCCTGCCCCAACGGTAAACTCGAATGCGAAACTGTTCGCTCGCCTTTCTCGCGTTCGCCTCGTTCGCCCTGCTCCGTTCCGCCGCACCCCAATCCCTTACGCCCGCGCAACGCACTCACGAGCAGCAACTGTTCCGACGCATCTTTGGAAAAAAAATTGCCGCCTTCGATCCCGTTGCGATCGCTCGCGTCAAGCATCTGCCACCCGGTGAGCGCCTCAAGCTGGATACCGACCGCGACGGCAAGATCGACACCATCTATTTCATCGACACTGACCCGAAGCACGAGCCGCAGTTCCGCCCGATTCTGGTCAAGGTCATCGATCAGGATGGCGACATGGATCGCGACGGCGATGGAGATCTTGATAGCGATCTCTACCTCGCCGACTGGCATGCCGACGGCACGATCGATGCAGCGGTCGAATACCGCGATACCGACCGCGACAACGGCGTCGACGAGATGGCCATCTATGCTTATTCGGCCAACAATGCTCGTCTCGGAAGAGATGCCATTCAGGTCTGGTGGTCGCGTGATATCGCCGGCACCCACCAGCTTTGGCAAACCGTCAATTACCGTTATCAGCAGGCGGAGTGTCAGTTCCGGACCGCATTTGGCGGAGACGAAATTTTTTCCAGTTACATCTTCGACAGTGAAAAAGGCCGCTGGATTCCGAGTTGGGAAAATCCTTTCGCCTTCTACGATGAAGACGGTGACCACCTCGCCGAAGTGGCCATTCGGTTCTCCGGCTCGGCGGAACGCATGGATAGCATGCGCTACAGTTTCGATGCCGATAACAATACGGATGCCGATAACGTTCACGACTACGATTTCTCTTTCCTATGTCTGAACGCCGGGCGAACCGTCACTGTCCCGCGCGCCTTGATGCATACAGTGCGGTTGCCCGGCGGCCCGGCGACGCCGTTACTCTCCTGGCGAAATGCGCGGCGCTTCGGCGAATCCGCCGATTGGGGCAAAGTGCAGCTCACCTGGGTTGAGAACGACAACAACGTCGATTCGGGTCCGGGCGGAGATCCCCACGAACGATGGGAGGGAGTTATTGCCAGCGGGACCAAAAATTTTCCGCAGGTAGGCGGCCCGCCTGTCGGTCTCTTCAACAGCCGCTACGAGGCGGATCTCGACAACAGCGGCAAGATGAAGCTTTATTACTCGCCGGAAGACCGGCGCATCCATCTCCGCGGCGTGGACACAGGTTCGCTGCAAGTGGATTACAACTACGATGGCAAGCTGGACATGGATTTCGAGTATTGTGATACTGACCACGACGGCATCATTGATACCTGGACCGTCGATTCCGACGGCGACGGCGTACCCGATCGCAGGGCACACATAGCTCATCCGCGTGCAAGGCCCGTACCGCTTCAGTACAAAGCGCTCACCGCCTTCTACAACCGCATCCTGGACCAGGCCCTTGCCGAGAACAAAGTCCTGATTGACGAGATGAAGAATATACTTGCGCCGGATGCGATCGAGTCTTATTACACCGGCCGGTTGGCAGGCAAGATCCGGGATAGCCGTGCTGGAACTCGTTATTACCAGGACCTCTTGCGGGAGCGTTATTTTATTCGCTTGGAAAAACTTCTCGCTGGCCGGCCTGAATTACGAAGACGTCTGGAAACTGAGTACAACGCCGGTAACTTCTCCCGAACCGCAAAGCTGTTAGCGAGAGCGTTTCCGCCGCACGGAATCCAGAACATACGCTGGCCCTCCGGTTTCACGAAGCGGCTACCAGTGTCTGTATCGAATCCAGGATCTTCTGCTCGAATCGCGGAGCCTGTCGTACTGGACGTTGGCGCTATTCGAAAGCGGGCGCCCGATTTCAATCCGCGCAATTTCCTCCTGCAAACAGGAACTGCCTGGATTGCACCACGCGAACTGCCAAGCCAGGCCGATGACCTCGACGGCGATGGATTCGCCGACCAGGTCGTCTTTCTCGTAGACCTTCGTGCGAATGAAGAAGCGAAATACTGGATCTATTACTCACCAACCGGTCAACGAAGCAATTCCTACGCCGCGGAAACCGTAGCCACTGCAGGATGGCTGGGCGATCCGCTTGGATTCCGCTGGCAATCGACTAAAGTAGCGTACGGTTTCACAAATGGAAGAATCGAATTTCTACAGAATGCCGTAAAGGTGCTCGATGGCGGAGCCGGGGCGGGATTAGGCGGGCTCGCCATATGGGAAGCCAGCCGTCGCCATCCGATCACAAGGCTTCAGCATCGAGTTGTTGCCGCAGGACCCGTTCGCGCCATTGTGGAAGCTACAGCGCACAACCGCTATGGCATTTGGGAGCGATTCTCGATTTATGCGGGCGGACGTGTTACCGAAAATTCCATCCGTATCCAGTCACCGCCCGATTCCGCAGCGCCAGTCCAGTTCAGTCTCGGCTTCACCAAATTCCCGAATGACAAATTCTTTTTCGACGCTGCCAACGGGTACTTCGCTTGCTGGGGCCGCCAGAACGATACGATTCAGGAGCTAGGAGAGGCGGTCATCTTCCCCAAAACCGCCGACCTAAAGGAAAATGCAACCGAGCGCGAACTCATCTTCACAATCGGACCGGGCGAAACGGTGACGTGCTACTTGAGCGGCGATTGGCGCCGCGGCCGAATGTTTCCCACTGCGCCAACCGCAAACAACTGGCAAAACGAAACGCGCGCTCTGGCGCTACGCCTCCGCACGCCCGTACGAAGCCGGATCGGCAATACAGAGCCGAGGAGAGGACATTCAACTTGAAAAGTTATACTTTCTTCGCACTTACACTCGCTTTAGCCGCTGGAACACGCGCACCGGCTGCTGATAGTCGCCTGGGTATCATCGGCACCGATACGTCGCACGCCGTTGCGTTCACGCGCGCCTTAAACGATCCGGCAGCGCCCAACCATGTTGCCGGAGCCAGGGTAGTCGCCGCATACAAAGGCGGCAGTCCTGATATTGAGGAAAGCCGCAGCAGAGTGGATCGCTACGCCACTGAGCTGCGGGACAAATGGGGCGTCCGCTTTGTAGATGCCATTCCGGCGATGTGCGGCGGCGTGGATGGTATTTTGCTTGAGAGTCTGGATGGCCGCACTCACCTCGCGCAGATGAAGGCCGCAGTTATGTGCCATAAGCCGGTGTTCATTGACAAACCGTTGGCTTCGTCCCTTGAGGATGCCAAAGCCATTACTCGCCTGGCCGCGGACGCGCATGTGCCGTGGTTCACCGCGTCGGCATTGCGCTTCAGCGACATTCAGTCACTAAAGCAGGAGCCGTTGCGTGGCGCTATTGTCTGGGGACCTGGTCCCGTAGAGCCGCACCAGCCGCTCGATCTTTCCTGGTATGGCATTCACGCCGCGGAAATGCTTTATACCCTGATGGGTCCTGGCTGCTCCGTAGTGACCCGGGTAAGTTCGGAGGAGGCCGACGTGGTTTCATGCAAATGGAACGATGGGCGACTCGGTACGATGCGCATCGATCGACCTTATAGCACGTTCGGCGCTGTCGTCTTCCGGTCGAAGAATCGCGTCGATTCGCTCCCGGAGATCAAGGTGGACTACATCCCTCTTGTCCGTGAAATCGTAAAGTTTATGAACACCTCCACGCCGCCGGTAGCGAACTCCGAAACTCTGGAGATGTTTGAATTTCTGGATGCTGCTCAGCGCAGTAAAGCAGCAAGTGGCGCTCCCGTCAGGATGCGTTCAACCGTTTACTAGCACAAGCCACGGTGCGTGCAACGAGCCAGTGGAGCAACGGGTTTCGCCCCAGAGCCCTTTCGGCATTATGTAGGCAGTGCGAAATGTGAAGGCGGTCATCAGCTTTGCACGCGTCACCTATACACTCGCATCCTGCGCGCTCGAAAACTTCTCATTTTCCACTCGATCGCGATAATCATGGCACGCCGGCGGGCGGCTTAAAGCGCCAGTTGCGAATGCCGCTCGCTCTGCTGAAGTGTATTTTCAGAAAGGCGTAAACGTGAGTACTACCTGCGTGACTGAAAGCGCAAGTACCTGGAACAGGAAATCGCGGTAGCCGAATACTATAGAAGACGGCTCACGACCGATATGCGGTAAATTGTCCTAGTTACGTAGCAGCAACCCAAATTTAAAAAATATGGCCCGATACGTACCTTTAACTCAGCTTGAACTCGATGCAATCGGATTACTGGAAGGTTTC
>DATBGM010000007.1:0-9198 GCA_036557945.1 Bryobacteraceae bacterium
GGGCGAATCTCCGCTCGTTCGCGTCTCGATCGACGCGCAGGCGGTGGGCGATGTCGTTTCTGCCTGGACGGGCATTCCGGTCGGGAAGATGTTGAAAGACGAGACGGCGGCGGTTCTGTCGCTCGAGGATCATCTCGGCCGGCGTGTAATCGGCCAGCGGCATGCACTCGCGGCGATCAGCCAGCGAATTCGCACGTCGAAAGCGAGCCTGGAAGATCCGGCCAAGCCTGTGGGCGTGTTCCTGCTCGCGGGTCCGAGCGGCGTCGGGAAAACGGAGACTGCGCTCGCGTTATCGGACCTGCTCTATGGCGGCGAGCGCAACCTGATCACGATCAACATGTCTGAATTTCAGGAAGCGCATACGGTTTCCACGTTGAAAGGCTCGCCTCCCGGATACGTCGGCTACGGCGAGGGTGGTGTGCTGACCGAAGCAGTGCGCCGGCGTCCGTATTCGGTCGTGCTGCTGGATGAAGTGGAGAAAGCGCATCCCGATGTGCTGGAGCTCTTTTTTCAGGTATTCGACAAGGGCCGCATGGAGGACGGCGAGGGCCGCGAAGTCGATTTTCGCAACACGATCATCATTCTTACTTCGAACGCGGGCACGGAAACGATCATGCAACTTACGGCCGATCCGGAGACGATTCCCGATCCCGAGCCGCTGGTCGAGGCGCTGAAGCCCGAATTGAACCGCATCTTCAAGCCGGCGTTTCTGGGACGGCTCGTGATCGTACCGTACTATCCAGTTCGCGACGAGAATCTGCGCAGGATCGTCACGCTGAAGCTGAAAAAGATTCAACGGCGGATCGAGGAGAATCACCGGATCGGGTTGACGTACGAAGAACGCATCATCGAAGAGATCGCGCGGCGCTGTACGGAGGTCGAAAGCGGGGCGCGCAATATCGACAACATTCTGACGAATAACCTGCTGCCGGGGATCTCGCGAAATATTCTGGAGCGCGTCGCAAACCGCGAGCCGCTTGCATCGATTTACGTCGGATTGGATGCCGGCGGGGATTTCGTGTATGCCTAGCTCGTATATGCAGGCGACGCGTCCTCTGACAATACGCGGTCCGTTTCCCGAGGACGCATTTGTGGTCATGGGAATGGAAGCGCAGGAAGCCATCTCCGATATCTACCGGCTGGAAGTCGATGTTGCGACCCAGAAGCGTGATGCCATTCACTTCGATGAGCTGTTGGGAAAGGATGCGAGTCTGCTGCTCGAGCGGGAGCGTGGCGAAAAACGATTCTTCAGCGGCATTGTGTGTGCCGTGGAGCAGGGCCGGAACGTAACGATTCACCAGGACGGCAGTCCTCACGAATATACCCGCTTTCGCCTCTCGATGGTCCCCCGGCTGTGGCTGCTTTCCAGGCGCCGGGAAAGCCGCATCTTTCAACGGCAGACCGTGCCCGAAATTCTGAAAACGGTGCTGAAGGAGTGCAACGCGGATTTTCATTTCACCGATCAGCAGAGCCAGTTCCACGCGCGCGACTATTGCGTGCAGTATCGCGAGACGAATCTCGATTTTGCCAGGCGCCTGATGGAAGAAGAAGGCATTTTTTTCTTTTTCAGGCATACCGAAGCCGGTCACCGCATGATCGTTACCAACGACTTTTCGAGCTATTCGGAGCTGGCCGGTGCGTTTTTGTTCGAGCTTCAGGATTCGATGAAGCAGGAACAGGACCGGATCTATAGCTGGCGAAAAAAACAGGAGATTCAGGCGGGCAGGCTCACTTTGCGCGATTTCCACTTTGAGATGCCCGGTAAAAATCTGGAAGAGATGAAGGAGATTCAGGGCAGCGTTCAGGCTGGGACTGTTACACACAAGCTGAATGCGGGCGGAGCGCAGCTTGAGATCTACGATTATCCGGGCGGCTATGCCGGCAGGTACGATGGCGTGGCGAAGGATGGCGGCGACCAGACGAGCGAATTGCAAAACATTTTTACGGATGCGCGCAGAGCGGCGCTCATCGCCATGCAGGCGGAAGCGGCCGCCGCTTTGCGGATATGCGGGGAGAGCAGCGCGCACCTGTTCGCGCCAGGGAGCAGGTTTCAGTTGAGCCGGCACTCTTCCGACAATGGCGCCTTTGTGCTGACCTCAGTCGAACATAGCTGCAGGCAGCCGATCGGAACTGATGCAGAGGGGCCGTTCGAGTACCGGAATACGTTCCGCTGCATTCCGGCGGCGCTGCCGTTTCGATCGCGGCGCATTACGCCGGCGCCGATCGTGCACGGGACGCAGTCGGCGACTGTCGTTGGACCGAGCGGAGAAGAGATCTTTACCGACAAGTACGGGCGGGTGAAAGTGCAGTTTCACTGGGACCGGGAAGGCAAGTCGGACAGCAGCAGTTCCTGCTGGGTACGGATTGCCACCAGCTGGGCGGGGAAGAATTGGGGCGCCGTTCACATCCCGCGCGTCGGGCAGGAGGTGATCGTCGCGTTCGAGGAAGGCGATCCGAATCAGCCGATTATTGTGGGCGCTGTTTACAACGCGGACAACATGCCGCCCTACGCGCTTCCCGACAACAAGACGCAAAGCGGGGTGAAGAGCCGGAGCACGCCGAACGCGTCGGGATCGAATGAGCTTCGCTTCGAGGACAAGCACGGCAGCGAGGAAGTGTTCCTGCATGCCGAAAAGGACCTGATCAGCACGATCGAGCACGACGAAACAAGAACTGTCAAAAACGATCGCACGACCGTTGTTACCGGCAACGAAACGAAAACAGTTCAGCGCGGTGACGAGAAAATCACGCTCGATGACGGCAGCCAGACGTTGACGATCAGCAAGGGCAGCCAGAAGGTCACGCTCAGTATGGGCAATCAGACGACGAGCATCAGCCTGGGGAAAAGCGAGACGGAAGCCATGCAGTCGATTGAGCTGAAGGTGGGCGAGAGCAGCGTGAAGCTCGATCAATCGGGAGTGACCATCAAGGGGCTGACGATCAGGATTGAGGCGCAAATCGAAGCCGAACTGAAAGGCATCATGACGCACGTCAAAGGCGACGGAATGCTGATCGCCAAAGGCGGCCTCGTGATGATCAACTGAGGTGCAGAAGCGATTGTTGAGCGAGTGGATCGCGATCGCCGGTTTGAGCGGCGACGCGCGCCAGACGGCGGCCGGCGCAACGGATGCCCGCTCGCTCGCCGAGAAGCTTTCACGCGCCCATCCGGAAGATGCTGTGCGGTTTCTGGCGCATCTGCTGCCGAATCGCGAAGGCGTTCTGTGGGCTTGGTCCTGCGCGAAATCGGCAGCGCCTGGCGATGCCTCTGCCCTGCTCCGGGCCTCGCTTGCTGCGACGGAGAAATGGATCGCGCAGCCCAACGATGAGAACCGGCGCGCGGCCATGTCGGCGGCTCAGGAAGCAGAAGTCGGCACGCCGGCCGGGGCGGCAGGTTTGGCCGCATTTTTGAGTGGAGAAAGTCTCGCACCGCCCGGCGCCCATCCCGTTCTTCCAGCCGAACACCTCGCCTCGAAAGCCGTAGCGGCGTCGATTATGCTGTCGGCTGTCTCGAGCGAACCGGAAAAGGCTCCGGCAAAATACCGCGAATTTCTGATGAGGGGATTCGAGCTGGCGCAGCGCACTCATTTGTGGGAGAGCGCAGCTCTTGCCGGAACGGAGTGACGAGCGATGGGGCTACCCGCCGCCAGAGTCGGCGATCTGCACGTATGTCCAATGGCGAACGGCCCGGTGCCGCATGTCGGCGGGCCGATTCTCCCGCCCGGCGCGATAACGGTCCTGATCGGCGGCATGCCGGCGGCGCGAATGGGCGACCAGGCGACCTGCGTCGGACCGCCGGATGTGATTGCGCTCGGTTCTTTCACTGTTCTTACAGGAGGGCAGCCGCAGGCGCGCGTGACGGATATTTCGGCGCATGGCGGCAATATCGTCCTCGGCTGTTTCACGGTGCTGGTTGGTTAAGAAGGTGCGGAAGGTCTTATGAGACTGCTTTCTAAATTCACTTTGATATTTGCCTCCGTGTTCGCGGTCGGTCTGGTGGTTGTCGGCTACGTTGCTCATAACTTTCTTCAGCAGGATGCCAAGAGCGAGGTGATGCAGCAGGCGCGCCTAATGCTCGAGACGGCGCGCGCGGCGCGGAACTATACCGAGACGCAGGTTGCGCCGCTGCTCGAGAGCACAAAGGAGCATTCGCGAACCTTCCTCCCGCAGACTATTCCGTTTTTTGCAGCTACCGAGAGCTTCAATTATCTGCGCAAGAAGTATCCCGATTACACCTACAAAGAGGCGACGCTTAATCCGATGAACCTGCGCGACCGGGCGCTCGATTGGGAGGCGGATGTGATCAACACGTTCCGCAATGAGCCTAAAATGCAGGAACTGGTTGGCGAACGAGAGACGCCGACCGGGAAATCGATTTTTCTGGCGCGGCCGATCGCGACGGATCAGTCGTGCATGGCCTGTCACGATACGCCGGCGAAGGCGCCGACGGCATTAATCCGGCGCTATGGCGCGCAACACGGATTCGGCTGGAAGCCGGGCGAAATTGTGGGTGCGCAGATCGTAGCGGTTCCCGAAACTGTGCCGGTTGCATCGGCGGATTCCGGTTTCCGGCAGCTCATGATCAATGTCGGAGCGATTTTTCTGCTGAGCCTGGTCCTGCTCGATCTGGTCGTTGTGCTGGCTGTTTCCCGGCCCGTTTCGCGGTTGTCGGCGATGGCGGACGAGATCAGCCTGGGCAATCTGGACGCGCCGGAGCTGCCCGTGAAAGGAAAAGATGAAGTTTCGGTGCTGGCCGGTTCTTTCAATCGCATGCGCCGCAGCCTCGTGCAGGCTTTACGGCTGCTAGAACAATAGGCGCTCATCGCGTCGTGGACGAAAGAAAAGACTTGCGCTCCCGTTCGGTAGGGATCGCGTCGGCAAGCAACGTATAAAACTCGCCGGTTGAGCGCGCTTTTTTAAATGCGCGATCCACCAGAACCTTCGCTGCGGGCCCTACGAACACAGCCAGTTTGCGGCGGGCGTCCTCTAATCTTTTTGGATCAAGCTCAGCGGAATCCGTCGTTCCAGTGGTCAGATTCCGGGACGATGTTGCAGCCTGCGAGCAGGCGCGAAGAAAGGTATCGCGCTCTCGTTCGTTTGGGACCTGCGATGCCAGAAGCGATATTAAATCTTCTATATTGGATGCGCGGCGAGCCGCTTGCGAAACCAGATGACGCGCAATCGGGCCTATCACGCGCACCAGTTGCGATTCGACTTTGGCGACCTGTTCGGTATCGAGATGCGCTACCGGTTGAGCCTTTGCAGGGACGAGCGGCGGAGCAGCATAAGCTTGCGGTTTATTCGGATTGAGGGCCGCACGAAATTCTTCGGCGGACTGGAACCGTTGCTCGGGGGCTTTCGCGATGGCGCAGAGGATGGCTGCCGATAACGCGGCGGGCAAATCGGGCACTAATTGCTCCGGGGGCGCCGGCTCCTCGGTCAGATGGCCGTGCATGATGGCGTATTCATTCTCGCCTCGAATGGGAGGAGCGCCCGTGACCATTTCGTACAGAGTTACTCCGAGCGAATAGATATCGGACCGCACATCCGCCGCACCGCCTTTGATCTGCTCCGGCGACATATAGTAAAGCGAGCCGAGGGCCATGCCGGTCATGGTAAGCCGCTCGGTTCCTCCGGTGCGCGCGATACCGAAATCGGTGACTTTAACAACTCCGCTCGGTGCAACAATAATGTTCGCGGGCTTAATATCGCGGTGAATGACGCCGCGGCTGTGGGCATAGGCTAAGGCTGCGAGCACCTGGTCCGCATAGCTCAACGCGGCTGGTACGGACAGCCGGCCAGTGCGCAGCAGTGCGGCAAGATTCGAGCCCTCCACGAGTTCCATGACCATAACGATCTGATCATCGACGCACAGTGCGGTTCGCACGCCGGCTATGTTCGGATGGTCGAGACTGGCGTGGAGCTTAATTTCGCGCAGGAAGCGTTGTGTCAGAGCGGGTTCGGGCGGTGCATCGGGCAGCACGACTTTCATGGCTTCCAGGCGGTCGGAGATGCGGTTTCGAACGCGAAATACGCGACCCATCCCGCCGGTTCCGAGAACGCCGAGTATTTCGTAGTCGCCAACCGTTTCCCCTGTGCGGAAGGTCATGGCTCGTCTCAGAATATCAGCAGAAAAATGGCAATGCGAGTGCAAGTGTAATCGTGTTATTCTGCACTCGCAAATCTGTACAAGGAAGCCATGACTTCGCCCACAACTCCGCACGATGTGACGCAGCTTCTAATGGCGTGGAGGGCCGGCGACGATCAGGCACTCGAAACGCTCGTTCCGCTCATTTACCGCGAACTGCACCGGCTGGCACGCCGCTATATGCAGATGGAAAGGCGTAACCACACACTGCAAACCACAGCGCTGGTGAACGAAGCGTATCTGCAGATGGTGAAGCAGCGCGATGCCGAGTGGCATGGGCGCACCCATTTCTTCGCGGCTTCGGCCCAGGCAATGCGGCACATTCTGGTCGATATGGCGCGGAGCCGCGGACGGCAGCGGCGCGGCGGCGAGACGGTGAAGGTCTCGCTGGAGGAAGCGCTTGTTTTCACACCCGAACGAGCTTCAGAACTGGTTGCTCTCGATGACGCGCTGACGGCTCTCGCGGAACTCGATGAGAGGAAAAGCCGTATCGTCGAGCTACGTTATTTTGCGGGACTCACGATTGAGGAAACGGCGGAAGTGCTCAAAATATCGCATGCAACGGTCGAGCGCGAATGGCAAAGAGCGAAGGCCTGGCTGCTCGTCGAATTGCAAAAGCGAGGCTCGGGGTAGGCTGCAGTTTCAGTGACACGGGAACGCTATCAGCTCATCAATGCATTGGCCGATGCCGCGCTCGAGTTGCCCGAATCCGAGCGCTGGCACTTTCTGGAAGGCGCCTGCAAAGATGATCCTGAATTGCTGGTCGAAGTAGAGCAACTGCTGGGCGCACAAGCAAATCACTTCACCTTCATGGAAGCTCCGCTGCTGGACCAACTGGCGCAGGATCTAGCCAGGACACCGGAGGCGACCGATCTGCCAGGCAAGCAATTCCAACATTACGAGATCCTGCGGTGGCTGGGGTCGGGAGGCCTCGGGGAGGTGTGGCTCGCAAGAGATATTTCGCTCGGGCGCGAGGTGGCTCTCAAGCTCCTTTCGCGCGCCTCTGCATCAAACCCTCTCCAGATTCGGCGGTTTCAGCGCGAAGCGCGCGCAGCTTCCAGTCTGAACCATCCGAACATTGTCACCATTTACGAAATCGGCACTGCGGAAGAGCGCGAATATATCGCACAGGAAGTAGTGCGCGGTGAAACGCTGCGGGAGCTTTTGCAGCGTGGCCGCTTTACCATCGCGCAGATCCTGGATATCGGCAGGCAGGTTGCCGCGGCGCTCGCGGCAGCAAACTCAGCGGGTATTGTGCATCGAGATATCAAGCCGGAAAACATTATGCTGCGGCCGGACGGCCTGGTGAAAGTCCTGGATTTCGGACTGGCTCGATTCATTGAAGGCACGACCGCTTCAAGCCGCGCGACGACCCACCCGATCACGCACCCGGGTATCATTCTCGGCACGGCGAAATACATGTCGCCCGAGCAGGCTCGCGGGCTTTCTGTCGACGCGCGCAGCGACATCTTCAGCCTGGGCGCTGTGCTGTATGAGATGGCCGCAGGATCCGCTCCGTTCGAAGGCAACACGGCGAGCGATGTGATGGCGGCCATTCTATCGGAGGAGCCTAAGCCCATCGCGAAGCGCGTCGATGACATACCGGGTGAGTTCGCCGCACTAGTTCATCGCTGCTTGCAGAAGGACCCGCAAAAACGTTACGACAGTGCGCAGGCACTCAAAAGCGAGCTCGATCGAATACAACACAAAGCCAGCGCGACGCGACCTACACGGATCTGGTGGATCGCAGCGGCTACGGCTTTGCTTGCCATTATTGCTTTCATCGCTGCCAGATTTGTTCTACGGCGCAATTCTGCGGGCGAACCCTCGTTCGCTTCGATGAGGATCACACGGATTCCGGTTCAGGGCGAAGTGGCAGATGCTGCGATATCGCAGAACGGCGATTATCTCGCCTACTTTCTGCGCGGACCGACGGGAGAGAGCCTCTGGATCCGGCAGGTCGCGAGCTCCCTCGAAAGTCAAATCCTGCCGCCTGAGCGGGGCTCTCATACGGGGCTTGCGTTTTCGGACGAGGGCAAGTACATCAGTTGGCTGCGCTCGGGACTTCATGGGCGATCGCTCTATCGCATGCCAGTCGAGGAGCAGAGCGCTGCGCTGCACATCCGGGATAACGTGAATAGCGCGCTTGCGTTTTCGCCGAACGGCGAGTGGTACGCATTTTTCCAGATGGATCCTGTGCGTCGCCGGACGGCTCTCAAGGTTGCAAGCATAGATGGCAGAGTGGAGCGCGCTGTCGATGTGCGCGACGCCCCGAAGTATTTTGCGCGCTATGGCCTCGCGTGGTCACCGGATGGCCGTTACATAGCGTGTTTCGTGGGCAGCGCCCTGGGTTACACGAGCCACGCCTTCCATCTCGTAAAGATTCGCGTTACCGATGGCCGGGAAATACCGGTGGGATCGAGAGACTGGCTGTGGACCGGAACGATGTCATGGCCGACGCCCGGAACGATCTTTGCAAGCGCGACCGAGCAGATCGACGACAACTTTCAGGTCTGGGACATTGCAACGGAAGACGGGACGGTTACACCCGTCACGAACGATCTCAGCAATCACAGCAGATTGAGCGCCTCGTCGGACGCGAGAACAATCCTGACTCTGCAAACGCAAAGCGCGTTTGAACTCTGGGTGCTCGCGGCCGGTTCCGACGCGGAGCACGCCGTCCAGATTACGCCAGGCAACCTGCGGAGTTTTGACAGCCTTGCGTGGTTACCGGACAGCCGGATTGTGTTCTCCGCGCTGGGAGGCGAATCGCGGAACATGTGGATCATGAACAGCGACGGAACCCAAGCGCGGCAACTCACGTCGGGCGGCGGCAACAAACGCGAAGTAGCCGTAACTCCTGACGGCAAATACATCCTCTACCATGCAGGCGGCGCGATCTGGCGTATGGACAGCGACGGCAGCAATGCCCGGCAACTGACGTATGGACCAAACGATGTACATCCGGAGCCGACCGCGGACGGACGCTCCGTGCTGTATGGTGAATTCCCCAAATGGTCCCCCGGTTTTGGCGGTAAACCGATGCTTTTGCG
>DATBGM010000008.1:0-14700 GCA_036557945.1 Bryobacteraceae bacterium
TGGGCATTCAGAATTCGGCGACTGGCAGTACGAAGTATGGGACACGAAGCTGGCGCGTGGGATGAAGCCATACTTCGCCATTCAACTCTGTTGTTATTCCGAAATGTTGGAGGCTCTGCAGGGCCGGTTGCCTGAGCATGCCGGAATCATTCTCGGCAATGGCGAGCGCAAATTGCTGCGCATCTCGGACTATTACTTCTACTACCGTTCGATTAAGAGAGCTTTCCTCGAGCAACAGCAGTTATTCCGTCCGGATAGTCCGCCCCCCTTTCCAGGCCGAGCGGACTACCGGCATTGGACCGGTTATGTGACCGGTCTTCTTGAAGCGCGTAACGATGTTTCGCTCGTCGCGAACATTCGAGGTGCGCAGGTGGAGAAGCTTGGGGCAGCCGGGATCACGACAATGCGAAATCTCGCCGAGAGCGCTCTCGAACTGGTGCCGCGGATGGCAAGGGATACATTCGACCGCCTGCGCTCCCAGGCGCGGCTTCAGTTATCTTCGATATCTGGCGAACCGCCGGCCTACGAATTGCTTCCGGAATCTGTTGAGAATCGGAGGCTAGGTTTTAGCATGTTGCCGCCGTCCTCGCCTAACGACATTGCCTTCGACATCGAAGGTTATCCGATGGTCGAAGGAGGACTTGAATATCTGCTCGGCGTCACGTGCCAGCAGGATGGCGAGTTGGTGTTCAAGGACTGGTGGGCACACGATCGATGCCAGGAAAAGGTGTCGTTCGAATCGTTCATTGATTGGGTCTACAGCCGGTGGAAAAATGATCCCAGCATGCACATCTACCACTACGCCGCTTATGAGACGACAGCTCTCAAGCGGCTAATGTGCCGATATGCATCTCGCGAGAACGAAGTCGACGAACTGCTAAAAAATCACGTCTTCGTTGATCTTTACACGGTTGTGCGTCAGGGGCTTCCCGTGGGCGAATCCTCCTATTCCCTAAAGAACGTGGAGCATCTTTATCTCTTGAAGCGCGACGGCCATCAGGTTGCCACGGCCGGACAGTCGATTGTCTATTACTACCGCTGGCTCGCGAACTGCGACGGTGAGGATTGGCGCAGTTCTGCAAACCTGAAGCTCATTCGCGAGTACAACCGCGCGGATTGCGATTCAACGTGGCTGCTCATTCACTGGTTGCGCGAGCGCCAGTGCGCTGCAGCACGAAGCTACGCTCCCCCCGAACCTCCGGCCGAGCTGGCAGAACAAACCAGTGGTAGGGCGTCGCTTGCCCGAGAGATGCTGGCCCAAATACCGGCAGAGCGATCGGACGAGCCGGAGCGCTGGCGTGTTCATGAATTGCTGGCGCATCTTCTCGAATTCCACAGAAGAGAACAGAAATCATTGCATTGGGCCAGATTCGAACGGTTAGCGATGACGGAACAGGAGCTTATTGAAGACCCTGACTGTCTGGCAGCCCTGGAAAAAACGGCAACAGCAGCTGTGGCGGTAAAGCGATCGTTTGTCTACGAATACCGCTTCCCACTCCAGGAATCTAAACTCCGCGCCGGCAGCAAATGCGAGTTGGTAAGCGACACGAAAACCAAATTTGCGATCGACACCATAGACTATGACCGCCAGGTGCTCACGATTAAGAGAGGCAAAACGAGCGGCCCCTTGCCGAACCGTTTTAGTCTCATTCCGGACGAGATATTTGATGAGCGCGCAATTGTCCAGTCGATTGAGCAAACTGTTCGGCACTATCTTGCTTCCGGAGAACTGACGCCTGCTTTGGAAGACTTTCTTTACCGGCGGCGTCCGCGGATTCACGGATCAACCGCTGGGCCTCTCATCCAGGAAGGCGAGGATGTCCTGATTGGTGCGAAACGTGTCGTATGCGGATTGAACCAAAGCGCGCTGTCCATTCAAGGACCGCCTGGGTCCGGCAAGACTTCCAAGGGCGGCCAGGTGATTGCTGAACTTCTCAAAGCCGGGAAACGGGTAGGGATCTCATCGAACACCCACGACGCGATCTGCGAATTGATGAAATCGGCCGCGGACGCCGCTACGAAACTGGGTATACATTTCACGGCAGCCAAATGCGGGGAAGATGATCGCGTCCCCTTCCACCCCGCGATTGAGATCATCGACGAAAATGCCGGCGTATTCCAGAGGGAGAGGTTGCCTGACCTAGTTGGTGGCACTGCCTGGGTATTCAGCCGCCCCGAGGCGCAAGGACAGTTCGATTACCTCTTTATCGATGAGGCTGGGCAGGTCTCTCTCGCAAAGCTCATCGCGATGGCTCGATCGGCATCAAATCTGATTCTTCTGGGAGACCAGATGCAATTGAGCCAGCCGATAAGAGGCGTACATCCAGGCGAGAGTGGAGCGTCCATTCTGAACTATTACCTACAAGATCACGCAACAGTACCCGAAGACCGCGGGATCTTTCTCCCAAGAACGTATCGCATGAGGCCGGAGATCTGCTCCTTCATTTCAAACGCCGTCTATGACCGAAGGCTCGAGCACGAGTTGTGCACCGAAACGCGTTCGATTCACATTGCCAAGCCGAACGAGTACCTGCATCGTTCAGCCGGGCTCGTGTATGTGCCCGTTGAGCATGAAGGCAATGCCTATGAATCCGATGAAGAAGTGGAATCGGTCCAAAAGGTGGTGACGGAATTGATTGGCCAAACATTGGAGCAAACGGGACATGCATCGCGCCCACTTTCGGCGGATGACATTCTGGTCGTCGCGCCATTCAATCTGCAGGTCCGAAAGCTGAAGACGGCCCTGCCGGGCATCCGTGTCGGCACAGTGGACAAGTTTCAAGGGCAACAAGCGCCAGTAGTGATCTTCTCGATGACGGCGAGCGATGGTGACGCTTCGCCACGGGGAATGGAATTCCTGTTTGATAGGAACCGGCTCAATGTGGCCATTTCACGGGCACAGATACTGGCTGTTATTGTCGCCAGCCCGAAGCTGGAGCGGACGCGATGCGTGAGACTTGAGCAGATGCCATTGGTCAATATGTTCTGTCGTGCAGTCTACGAAGGCTCGCAAAGCCTTTCTCACAGCGGTGCAGGCTCGTTAGTTGCTTAAGTTGAAGAATCGTTGGACACAAGACGAACGATTCATCTGGCTACAAGAACAACAAGGACTGCCCGTTCAGGCCAGACTCGTCGCGCGGCACGTGTTCTGATCTCGGCATCCAGAGAAGCCGCATATTCTGATTCCGGGTAAAAATAGGCGATGGCTTCTTGCAGCCTAGGGACGATGGCCGAAACGGACCTGACGTTCGCTTCTGACAGATAGCGACGGATTCCCTCGCCGAGGCGCACATCGATTCCGCCGTCCCACACCCACCCGATTTGAATATTGATTTCGCTGTCGTAGATCTTCTGATGTTCCGAAGCTAGATCCGTATCTGCGATTGTGAAATATTGCAAGCCGTAAGACACATCCCTTTAGGGGCAGTAGGGAAAGAAGAGCTGCCGGGTTCCAATGCACGATATCAATCACGCCGAGCCGAGCAATGTTCCGTCCTTCGGGCCGGAACAAATGGTTAGCGCGAGCGAATTAAAGGAGTTCGTTTACTGCCCACATGCGTGGCTCCTCAACCAGCAGGGCTTGCGCGTGATGGATAGAACAGTTCAGGAACGGCAGGCCGGCATCGTCTTCCATGAAGAGCGGGCTGAAGCTGCGAAAAAGGCCAGCAACCGGCAGAGTTTATGGTGGGCGATTTTGCTTGCCCTGCTCGGAAGCGCGTTTTTGCTGGTTCAGGCATTACTGGAAAGCAGGCGATAAATGCTGATCTGGTCCGCACTTGCCCTTTTCGTCGCGGCGCTGATACTGCTGTTCACCTATCGCCGGCAGCGCGGGCGTGGGGGCTTGCCATCGGGCGAGCTGATCTACTCGGATGCCGCCACGGAAGCCGTGCGGGTTTTAATTTCGGAGCGCTATGGATTGAAGGGCAAGCCGGATGCGCTGGTCCGCATTTCCTCGGGAGAGGTAATTCCCGTTGAGCGCAAGAAAACACGAGCTCCAAAACGGCCCTATGAAGGCGATCTCATCCAGGCAGCTGCATACTGCGTGCTAGTCGAGGAGAATTACGGGCGGATTCCGCCGTTCATGAGAATCCAATACGCGGACGCCTGCTTCGATGAACCGTATACGGCTGAATGGAAACAGGCGGTTCTCCGCACCTCGGAGCAGGTACGGCAAGCCCGGCGTATTGGAGTTGCTAACCGCTCGCATCGAATGCCCGGAAAATGCCGGCGCTGCGGACAGCGGCCCAATTGCGATCAGGCTCTTTGAAACCGAGAGCCGGTCAGAACGTGGCCTAAAGTCCCGAGCCTCTCGATGCGTTCCAAACTGCTTCAATTTCCTTTCTGAAGCCCAGTTCGAGCGGATAGCACGGTGCTCGATGAGGCTGCAAGACCAAGGGTTCCGCCCGGGACCACCATGCACCAAAGCGCAGGTCAGTCTTCGTGGGGAAGCATGACCGTGAGGACGGGATCGGGCGTGTCGCCGGGGCCGCATAAAGCCCAGGCGCTCAGTGGGCAAGCGTTGGACCTTTGAGCACAAAATCGAGACGGTCTCCGGCGCCGGGATTTCCGGCGATCGAGTCGCGCAAGGTGATCAACAGCAGATCGAGGCGTGTGGCTGTTTCCGCTTCGTCATTTGCGCCCGCAGTCACTGCGTCGTAGAGCCCTGCGGTGAGTGCAACCGGAATGCGAAAGCCTAGAAGCTTCGCACGGCTCGAAATGTCGATCAGCACTCCATCGCGGATCGCCTCGGCGCGGGAATAGGAAAAGATGAGATCGGCTTCTTCAAACATGCTGGCCGCCTCAGCGTCGAGATCGCGGCTTTCCGGCAAACCCGCTGACGCGTTTGGCGTATCGCATGGCGGCCATCTCGTAGAGGTCGGTCTAGGGAATTGGGAAGCTCTCGCGGCTTCCCTTGGTCCGGACAAATATAGCGGCACCGTGCAGCTCAACGACGATCTCGGCGCCGCGGAATTTAGAGGTGCTGATGCGGACCAATTTGCGAGTAATCGGAGTCATCGCGTCCTACTCCTGGTCAACTCCGTAGCGATTGCGCTCAGACAGAATTCGTGTGCGGGGAGCCTGCCAGAAGATTTGTATTTCTGACCTGGCTGGATCCGGCACGTGCAGAAGCAGCATTTGCCGCGCGCGCACTTCGCGACGATCTGCCTCTGCAAACTCAAGCGATTAACCGCCAGTTGCAGTGCGGTTGCGGCGACTGAGTGCCTGCGTCAATACTTTGCGGGTGAACGCTGTTTTGGAAGGCAGTTGATGCTATCGGCAAGAATTTCTCTTCTTGCTGTGCTTCCTTGGCAGCAGCGCGCACGGCCTGCTGGAGTTCCTCGCGGGAAAGCGGCTTGCAGGCCATGAGGATATCGGCGAGGCTTTCGTGAATGACGAACGAGTCAACGCCATTGGAAACGCTGCGATACGACTGTTCATGGCAGGCAACTGCCGCTAGGGAGAGATAATCGGCGATTCCGCGTGAACTGTTGAGGGCGCTGGAGTACAGGCCGATCCAAGCATCATACAGTTCGTGCGCGCAGCACGCGCGAGTGAGATCGATCGCGGTGATAAGCAGATCGTAAGCCGCGTACACGGGTGAGGCATAAACGAAAGACATACTTGCGGTCCTTTCTGGATTGCGAAATCTCTAGCTGTGCTACGCACTTCGCGCTCGCAATTCTGCGGATGCGAACGTGTGATCAGGAGATATTTGGCGCGCTGCGGCTTCCGTTCTTTTCTGCGCTTTTTCGCAGCCGCGCCCAGTTTGCGAGATCGACCGCAAGTGCGGTTACCCGTCCGGAAGCAAGATTGATAAACGCACCGTGGTGCGTGATCTCGCCGTGCCGGGACAAGCGGGGAAGCATCGCAAGCGCATGCTGAGCGATCGTCTGATTTAGGAACGGCTCCTGCCGGATCAGCGACTCCGCGGCACTGCAGGCCGGAAGGCGGTCTTTTTTGTCGAGCGCTTTGCGTGCGATTTGCGGAAACAATTAGTCCACGCAAGGCAGCCGGGTTGCGCGGTCTTTACGGCCGCGGCGCAGCGGCTCGCCGAGAACGAATTGCCCGGAGTCGGCGTTGTTTCCCGTATCGAGCCAATAATGAAATCGACGCGTTTTCAGCCGGACAATGCGCGCCAAGTCCGCGCGAGCTGCTCGGGTATCGACGCAACTGATCAGGAAATCACAATCTGGCACATCCACGCCATGGCGGACGTGGGTTGGATAGGCAACCCAGTTCAGACCCCAAAACACGTTCAGGCGCTGGATCAGAACGTGCACTTTGTAAAGACCGATTTCGCTCTTTGTAAATGGTTGCCGGACGCAGTTGGTTTCCGTGATCCGGTCCCCGTCAATTGCACACACGTGAAGTCCGTACGGGTGTCCGGCGGCTAACAACGCATGGTGCAGGAACGGCAAACCGGAGAGGACCGCCGATCCTGTGCCGCCGCAGCCGACAACGGCAATGCGGATTTGCCGCCGAAGCATCGCAGCTTTTATGCGGTGAGTCGAAGCGTAGCGCATAGTGTTTTGCCGGGCACCAGATAGTCCGCTGGGAAGGTCTTCTTGCCGGCGAGATCACGCCACATCCCCAGAAAACCCTCAACGTGCCTGCATGGATTTCGGCCGAAGTTGGAGTGCGTGAAGCGCGACATGAAGTAAGCCTCGGACCATTGCCCAAGCGTAGAAGCTGTGATTGCTCTGGGGACCGGCATCGATCCGTGACATACGGTTCCATCTTCTGCCGTGTTCCAGTAGGGAGCAGCACAAAGGGTTGTCTCCGGAGATGGCCGTTCGTTCTCAGCGAGCGCCCAGACTGAGAGCCGCATGTGCTGGACGGCGAAAACGAGTGGGGGGTGTGGAAACAGCTTGCCGTCCAGCATCTTTCCGTCGGTAGTTTGCTCAAAAAACATCGGTCGGACGCGTGCTGGTTCCCACCATGCAACTAGGCTGTGAGACCAAACGAGGATATGCTCGGGGAGCCAGGACGCCGGTAATTCTGAATGCAAATCCCGGCTCAAGCGTTCGACAAACTCGCGCGTGACCGGCCGGCCCTCTCCCAGGATCGGAGGACCGCCGTTTGGATCGGGTTCCGGCGAATGCACAGTGGCAAGCCGGATTCGATCCTTAGTGCCGTACAGCAAAATCGCTTTGACAAGTTCAAAAGGCGCAGCAGCACCGTACTCGACGTATACACGCATGGGAACACTCCATTAGGAAAGCGGCTGGAATTCGGGCAAGAGCAAGAGCACATTGGCGGCCGCCACGAGCGTATCGAGCGCTAAGTCTGCGCATTGGAACGCGGTGGCTATGGAATCGGGGTTGGCGCCGTCCATCTTGAAAATCGGGTAGGGTTCGAGAGTCACTTGGCCCGCGAGTTCCAATTCTTCGTTGAGAAGCTCGGTGATGATATCGTGCTCCCCGAAAGCCAGGGCCAGCAAGGGAGCATTCGGATCGGCATCTGGAAACAGCAGTTCGCGGTCGCTCTCGCCGTAAGGACACACGATCTCAGGCATATCCTTGGCGGCTATGGACGCGAGCTGCTCGCACGCGTGGACGATCCTTTTCACTTTGCGGCTCTTCGCCAGCGTGAATGCGGGCGCAGGTAACTGCGGCGGGGCTGGCAGAATGCACTCCGGCAGTTTCGGCTCGTGCCGCGGCTCGCTCGGTGTATAGGGCACACCGTTGCGGGCGCATTCCTCCCTTTCCGCTTCTTCCTCCTCTGATCGCATCATGTCCCAGTCGTCCCACCGGCAGCGCGCCTCATCGAAATCGAAGACGCGAAACCAACCGGAGACGCCCCAATTCAGGGTGTAATACAGATGCGACGGCAAGAGCTCGTGATCTTTGGCGAGCAGATCCAAAGCGGGAAATAAGATTGATCCAGGTGACGGTATCGACAACTCGAAAGGACAGATAGACCTTTCGCAGATCTATATCGTCTTCGGAGCAGTCTCCTTCGGCAGTCGGGCTGAGGTTTACGGACAAGCTAAACGCCCGGTCGATAATGGCGTCGCGGTCACCAATGAACTGTCGAAGCGACCGTTGCAGAAATGGAAGCACAGAACGGGTAGAAGTCCAATCCTCAGGATCGGCAACTCCCGCTCGTATCAAATTGCCTGCGAGACGGGCCGCATCCGCCGAACAGGAATGATTGGCAAAGCCATAGTGCTCAATCGCTAACTTGGGAATTGTGAACCCTGGACCGGGAGCAATCAACCCGGGTGTACCAGGCTTGCCGGCGCGGGCAGTGAGCTGCCGGTTTCTGTTTGCGAGAAGCCCCTCCGCAGGGCAAGAGCCTCGCCGAGCAGTTCGGAGACGTGGCGCGATTCCGGGCATGATTCAAACTTCTCGATCAGGCGGTCGCGAGCGGGATCCTGCGCAAGTGCATCAAGCTGCCGCAGGATTTGTTCCCTGCTCATCCTTTGGTGCCAATCGCCCGAGTGAATTTGTAGACGAGCTTGTCGCCGCTTGCATCGGGTCCTTCAATTACGGCGGTCGTTATCTCCGGGTATTGGGCGCCGTACGCATCACGCACCTGCTCGGGCGTCAGCGCGGGGTCCGGATCTGCTAGTTGCAGCCCCACGTACTTAAAGCTGCGCTGTAAGGCGCGCGTTTGAATAGGCATAAAAAATTCCTTCTTCTCTTCCCCTATTCGCTCGGGGTTCAAGCCGTGACCTGCTCCGCTAGTTTCGTATCAGCAGTTGCAGCGATTGGTTCGGGCGGCTCATCGAACAGGCTGACCACCGGGGACGGAATCTTCGACCCAGCCGCCTTCTTTTCAGCGTCTTTTACCTCCGCCTTATCGTCGGGCTTTGCCTCCGGTTTGGAACCGCTGTTCGTCTTGCGCTTTGCATCCAGCGCCTTTTTGTTCTCCGCTTCCAGCTCTTTCACGGCGGCTTTGTGAGTCTCCCGAATCTGATTCAACGTAGAATCCGTTTCGAGAATGCTTTGGACATACCCGGTAAGCTGCGCGGGGAAGTCGCGATCCAGATCGGCCGCCGTGCCCGTGACAGAGAGCGGCGTCGCCAACGCTTTCTCGGCGGCATCGTTCTCCTTCCGACATTTCGGAATGACGTTCACGCGGAGGGTTCCGCCTGGTGCCGCCGACAGCGTCAGCAGCAGAGTGCGGTCCGCGAGTAGGGGGGCAAGTTCAGTAAACATGAAAAGTCCTCGTTCTGTTTAAAAGCACAACAGTTGAGCGAATCAGTTGATTCGCATGGGCATGACCACATACCGAAAGTCTGGCGCTCCCGCTTCGCTCACCGGCTGCCATTCGGTTGCGGTATCCGCGTTGCTGAACAACAACCGCACGTCCTGATGTTCGGCGCGGTTCAAAAAGTCGGCGAGATAGGCCGCATTGAACCCAATACGCGCCGGCTCGCCGGAATACGAAATCGCAAGGGATTCCTCACTCTCTCCGACCGCAATATCCTGGGCGCGAACACAAAGCTGGTTCATGGCCACCTCTACGGCGACACAGCGCGTTTTGCTTTCGGTGAACTGCGCCACCCGCTCGAGCGCTCTGCGCAAATTATTGCGATTCAGCGAGACGGAGGCCCATGACTCTTTGGAAGCACACGCTCATAATTGGGGAAGACGCCGCTCAGCTTACGGCTGAACAGCAGGCGTTCCTGCCATACGAAGAATATGTGGTTGTCCGTAACGGCACAGCGAACCGGCTGATCGTTGCGCCCTTCGGCAAAACGCAGGAAGGCCGCCAGCATCTTTCGTGGAATCAGAACGTCAACGGGCTTTTCCAGCGCGGGAATCGCAACGGGAGCCGTCGCGAGCGCCAGGCGATGACCATCCGTGGCAACCATGGTGAGCAGTGCGTTATCGATCTTCAGCAGAGCGCCGGCGAGAGTGGTATTCAGGGATTCGGACGATACCGCTACGGACGCCTTTTCGATCAGTCGTGCCACCAAGCCGGCTGAGAACGAAATACCCTCGCGCGGCGGCTTCGGCAGTTCCGGAAAGCTTTCCGCCGCTAGAGTCGCGATGCGCGATCGCGACCGTCCGCAGGTGAGCGACACCCAGCCGCTATTTTGTGCCTTTAGAACCAGTTCGCCGTCTGGAAGCATACGAACGTAATCGGATAACCGCTGCGCCGGGACGGCAAGCGAACCAGTGGCTCGTATAGCCGCTGGACAGTAGGAAATCCCGCCCAGTTCCACGTCGGTTCCGGTGATCGTTAAACCTTTTGCATCGGCACGGATGAGCACCGAGCCACACCGGGACGGTGTTTTTCCGGTCTGCCAAACTCTGCACGAGCCGCAGTACGCGCGCGAACTCGGTGGTGCGAACCGCGATTTCCATAGATAGTGAACCTCCTCAGTATCTGGATCGACTGGGGTTGCGATAAAAGGCCGCTGGCGCGCGATGCGCCCGAGTTGAGAAAACCAGAAGCTGACTCAGGATGCGTCGCGTGTTGTATCTCCCCTGGGCATCACATCGCCCGTCATGCTGCGTGTCGTCTTTGAATGGGTTGTGCGGTGTACCTTTGGCCCGCGAGCCTGTGCGCGAACTACGCAACGAGGCTGTTAATGGCCTGCGGCCGCAACATCAGTGAACTGCGCCAGATATTGTGGATTCGTGACATTGGCCGCGGCATTCGCTTGAGCGCCTTCGAAGCGCTGGCGCGCATCCGGCTGGTTGCCTGCACTCGTCATCTGGCCGCTGCCAGCTCCACTTCGAGCAAACAAATGACCCGACACACGAAACACGCTGCCGGGCGAGGCCTCGCGAAGTTTGTCCGCCAAAGGAGACGAGAGCGGAATGCGTGCTGCTCGCGCGCTGGCTCGCTGGTCGCCGGGATACGCGTTCGTGAACGAGATAGAGGAACCAGATCCGCACGTGGGCTGAAATGTGATTACCACGTCCGACCCTGTCACGGAAAAGAAGAGGCGCCCGCTCCAGTCCACAAACTCGCCGTTCGGGCCGAAAACCCGAGCGATCGAATCTTCAAAGCTCCAGGGATCCGGCGGATGCATCTCGGCTCGCCGGATAGGATTGGCCTCGGCCGCGACTTTGTTCCGGGCCTGAATGTAATCCTTCAGAACGGTGCAGAATTGATCCTGCTGTTCTTTCCCGCGGGGGCCGCTGTACGCCGGGGACGGAGCTGGTGACGAACTAGCGCCGGGATGGAACCGCAACTCGCGAATGAGCCAGGTCGAATAGGTGAACGGTTTCCCATTCACCTCGAACTGAACCGCCGAATCCGTACTTGACAGGTAGCGGCCTTCAATCTTTTGTCCATCCTTGAGAATCAACGTATCGCCGCCGGCCATGCGGCAGGCCAGAGTAAACAGGAGCGGCAAAAAGGTATAACGATGGCCCATGAATCCCTCAAAAGGGTATTGAAACAAAACGGGAGTTGCAAGCCGGCGATAAATCCGTACAGTTGTCCTTATGCCGGCAACTGCGTGGAACCACCTCGTGGTAGCAGCAATTCCTACCAGCGAGGGACTGCGGTGTGAGCTCCGCGACGGCCGGGTGATTGCGTTCGGCCCGGAATGGCGCGGGCAAATCTCCGTGATAGACCGATTGTATGTCGCGCAGGATGTGACCCTCGCCGATCGCTTAACGCCGCTCCACCTGGAGCGCGGCGGCCGCTTGGACCTGGCTCAAATTCCCATCACGGCAGCGGCGCCGGCCAAACGAGACCGGCACGGCCGTGGTTTCGTCATGCTCGATGCGACGGCAGCCCAGCACGGCATTTCGAAGGTGCTGGTCACGGCCGCGCAAATCCGCGACTACTTTTTCGCCCCGGATCGATCCGTGTGTTGGGCAGAACAGCCGAGCTGGTTCGAGGTTCTCGGGGTTCGCAAGAACAGCACGCCGGCGGAGATTCGGCTGGCGTACCGCGTGCGCCTGTTGGAACTGAAGACGAAGGGCAACGAGCCCAACCGCTCCCTAGCCCAACTCGCGCGTGGCTTGCAGATCTTGCTCGATCCGGATCTGCGACGAGACTATCTGCGGTTGCTCGAAGACCCGGATGCCAGTATCGCCTTCCCACCCTGGACTGTTGGATGTCTGCGGGCGCTCGGTCAGAAGAAGGGCGAGCTGTTTCTCGTGCAGGAATTAGTAAGCTTCTCCCCGCGCACCGAAGAACGAACTGTACGGCTGGCCCTACGCCGTTTTCGATTCGAAGGACCAAATGCCATCTATCGCGATGCGCGCAAGCGCATCCTGATTCGCTTCGATTCCTCTTTGCTGCCGATGCAATGGACGGACGAGTGGAACACGTGGGCGCACCTGGCGCTCGGCTCGGTTACGGTCAAAGCGATCTTCTCGCAGCAGACACGATTCCGGCGCACTGAAAGTGGATTTCAGCCGCGAATCTGGTCGCAGCCATTTCAGAGCACGCTGGTCATACAGAATCCGTTATCGGTCGCCCCCCGGTTCGAAACCGCGCGCGCCTTCTGCGGGCACTTTCATCCGCACGCCGACATCGTCGCGCTCTTGCGCGCGCGATTGGAGCAGGAAGCCATCGAGGCCCAAAAAGCTGCCGAGTGGTGCCACGCACACGGTGTTCGGCCCCCGGTAGAAGCCAGATGGGTCAACTGGGAGCCGGACTACGAAGAATGCTTCTATCGGGAATTAGCCGCCCGTTCCCGGGCGGTCTATCTGTTCCGAAATGAATATCTCTTCGTCTTTGATCAGACGGTCGTCTCCGAAATTCCGCAGGCCGGACACGCGAGCTACATCTTTCGCCCCAACACATCGCTGAACGCCTTCTTGCGGTCGTATGCGCAAACCACTCGCCACGCCATACGAACCGAGCCGAAAAACGCCAGAACAATCCTTGGGTATGCCGGCCGTATTCCGCATCTGAAAGACTTCTCGATTTGGATTGAGAAAATCGCGCGGACAGTTGCAAGCCCGGTCACGCAGAGAGCGACCGTATGATGCTTCATTCGGAGTGGCGGATCGTGCCAGGCAAACCCCTCAATTCAACAGCAAGGGCTGCTGGAGTCGGAAAGTGAGCCGCGTCTCCGACGGCACCCGCACTCGCTGACCGGATGTGAATACTTCTCCAAGCGTACCCAATGTGGCGCCGGAGCCGGCTCCAATCGCCGCGCCCTTTCCGCCACCTGCGATCGCGCCAATCACGGCGCCAGCCGCGGCCAACCCGCCAATCGTTTTGCCCGAGCGCGCAGTGCGGGAGGAACTCGCTTCCACCACATCTGTCGAGGAGGCGTCGTATCGTCTGCCCTGAATCGTCAAAGAGCGCAATGCCAGCTGGAGTTCTGTTCTCCCGGTTACGTGTCCGGATTCCTGCCGATTTGTGAGAACGATCAACACATCGGAGCCGCGCGGGGCCACAATTTCTCCGGTCTGATTGAGTAGCGGTTCGTCGAGAGAAGCACGGTATTCTTTGCCCAGCGAGTCGTGGCTGGAATCGGCCGAATCGATCAGGCGGGCGACAACGGGAGTATTGGCGGCAATGGTCCTTCCTGCTTGCGGAGTTGCCGGTACAGGGTTGATGGGCGTAAATGCCTGCGTTGGGCCCGCTGCAGAACCGGAATCAAATTTCACGGCCTCGATATTGGCCGTTTTGAGGGTAAGCGTCTGGCCGGCCACAACGACCTTAATCTCACCGGCGCTTCCGCCGGCGAAAGCACCTTTGATCTCACTGCCGTCCAGCATCATCACGGTAACCGGCTGTGACCCGACCGCCAGGGTTCCCATCGTGGCTAGGACTGCCGTTCGTAAAAGAGCGCGTGTAAAACTCATAACAAACGTATTCCGATAGATACCCGAATACGAAACCGGTTGCAAACCCTCGCTCCTACGCTCGGATAGAGCACTGCGATGCGGTCGCCCCGCAAAAATTTGGGTAATCGCGTAACGCGAAAAACCTCAAGAACCCCGTAAACGAGCTTTTCTGCATTTTCCCGGGAAATGCGATAAAACGAACGCAGCAGAATGATGCCACTGTTGCAAGAACCAATAACGAAAGAACAATTCGAGCGGGAACTGCTGAGTCTCTCCACCACGGAGGCGGACTCACGCCGCGAATTCTGGACGCTGTGTGAAGCGCTTCAGGCAATGGAGGACACTCGGTGTCCGCCGCCCGACTGGTTTATCGAATCGTTCAAAAAGGTGCTCGAATATGCATCCGAGGAACGGGCCGAGCCCTGGCGGGAACTACGCCATCGGCTGATCGAGCACATGGGTGAATTCCAGCGGGAGCCGAGAGCAACCCGGCGACCACAAAAACGGTTTAGAAGGTTTTAGCGAGTCGCCGAGTTGTTTGCGCGATTTCTGTTTCCGGAAACCGTGTGTTTCAGCCACAAGCCCGAGCGTCGGTAAATACATCCGGACTAGAACGAAGCCGCTGGCGCGGCGGACGCCTGCGGCGTGATCGCATTCGGAGCAGAGTGTTATCGGTGCCGTTGAGCTAGCTTCAGTCACAGAGAAAGGAGTCTCTGTGACAAAACTCATTCAGCGAATGCGAGAAGAACTGGTACGCCGCAACTTTGCCGAATCGACCATGCGTACCTATTTGCAAGTGGTCGAAGATTTCAGGCGCTACTCGCAGACGCGGTTGGACCAACGCGGGCCGGATGATATCCGCCGCTACCAGGTCCACTTGTTGGAAGAAAGAAAGCTCGGCGTGGACACCGTCGTAAGTTACATCGCGGCGCTGCGGTTTTTCTACGTGAAGACACTGAAACGCCCGGCGATGAAGGAG
>DATBGM010000009.1:0-3326 GCA_036557945.1 Bryobacteraceae bacterium
TCGCGGCATTGCTCTGGGCGCTCGCGAGCCGGAGAGCCCGCTTCTGAAAGCGTGAGCTGTTCGCACTCGTACGCCCGCCACCGGAGTCGCGGTTCCCGCATATCCATGAACCCCGATCATAAAAAAAAGCGCGCGGCTGCAACCGGCGCGCGCTTCATTCCCTACCCGGCAATTGAGCATCATGGTGTCATCGGCGATCGAAGAACCGCCGCGCTAGTGGCTGCGGATGGCAGCCTCGATTGGCTCTGTTTGCCAGACTATGACGGCGCCATCGTATTTGGCGGATTGCTCGACTGTTCCAGGGGCGGGCACTGGAAATTGGGCCCCGTGAAAATGCTTACTGGAATTCAACGCTACGTAGAGCGCAGCGCGGTCCTGCAAACGGAATGGACACTCCCGGAAGGCCAGCTGATCTTAACCGATGCAATGCTCTGGCCGCACAATACGCGCCCGCCTGGCCGCGAGGGCTCGCGCGTGCTAGTGCGCCGGTTACGCTGCATGCGGGGCAAGGTTCGCGGTGTTTTAGACTTTCAGCCGAGGCACATGTTCGAGAAACGCAATATTTCGGTTACGGTCGCCAGCACCGGAGTTCACGTGAAGCTGCGCAATCTCGCTATTGATCTCTGGTCAACGGCGCCGGTAGAACCGCTACAGTCCGGCGCGCGCGCAATGTTTGAACTTCAGGTAGGCCAAGAGGTTTGGGCTGTGATGGGGCTCGCTCTTTCCGATGCGAACTGGACCATCGAGCGCGCCGAAGAGACGATGCAGGACACCCTTCGGTACTGGCGCGAGTGGGTGAATGGGCTTAACGATCATGGGCCGCGACAATTGCAAATGGAACGGGGGGCGATAACGCTTCACCTTTTGACGTACGGCTGTTTGGGGTCACAAGTGGCTGCCGCTACCACGTCCTTGCCGGAATCGGTGGGCGGCACTTGGAATGCCGATTATCGCTTCTCATGGGTTCGGGACACATCGCTCGCCTGCGCCGCACTGGTATGGTTAGGTGACTGGCACGAGACCGAGCGATATCTGCAGTGGCTCACGAGTCTTGCCGCACCGGGCGCTATGCCCTTTCAGGTTTTGTACGGAATTCATGGTGAAACGGAGCCCAAGCAGCGAATCGTCAAGGCGGCATCTGGCTACCGTGATTCGCGGCCAGTGCGTGTCGGTAATCACGCTTACAAACAGATTCAGATGAGCTCATTGGGATTTTTGGCAGACTGCGCGTTGATCTATCTTAACGGAGGAGGGGTCTGGACGAAAAACTACGGGGACATAATCGAAAGGATTGCCGACTATGCGCTCAAACATTGGCATCAGCGCGATAACAGTATTTGGGAGCTTAGCGAGAAACGGCATTACGTGAGCAGTAAAGTGATGGGCTGGGTGGTCTTGGATCGGGCAATCAAGATTATGCGCATAACGGCCCTAGAGACCCGAACCGATCATTGGGAGAAAGCTCGCTGCGCGATTCGTGATGACGTTCTCGCAAAAGGTTGGAGCGATCGGCTCGGATCATTCCGGCAGCATTATGAAGCCGAAAACCTCGATGCCGCGGCCCTGCTCATTCCGATCATGGATTTTTTGCCTGCGGATGATCCTCGGGTGCTGAAGACGATCGACCGGATCGCAGAAGATTTAACTATCGACGATTTTGTATTTCGGTTCAATCCGCAACGGACCCGCGGCGTATCGAAACTGCCGTTGGGCCAGTTGGAAGGCGCGTTCTTGCCCTGCACCTTTTGGCTCGCCACCGCTTACGCCAAAACCCGCCGGCCGCAAAGAGCCCTGGCAATCTTGCAGCGCGCAGAAGCTATCGCCGGCGAGCTTGGACTATTCGCGGAAGCCGTCGATCCGCGCACGCGCGGCTTTACGGGAAACACTCCTTTACTTTTTTCCCACGTCGAATATCTGCGGGCAGTCCTCGCACTGGGTGAAGCGCTGCAGTTAAACGACAAGACCGACTACGGTGACAAGCGTCAGGACGCGTGAGAAGTTTCGACCAATACTGCCGAGCGCGAGCTCCGGCAGCTTTATCAACACGATTATCGTTGTCACAATCAAGGATTAGTACACGCTTGTCCCATCTGGCGTCGTGTGGCGAATTTGCGTGAAGAGACGGTGGCATCAAAATTGCGGTAGCAAATTAAGGGCGGAGTAAATTGTTCATCGCCTCCAGAGCCTGAAACGGATTTCGGCCGAGGTTTCAATGGACATTCCTTTCGCCCGAGTATTTCGAAAGATCTACGCTCGAAGGAGAACTGAATATGAGTTACCCGGAAGTCGTTGTCATCACCGGCGCATCGGCGGGCGTCGGACGCGCCACAGTACGAGAGTTTGCAAAACGGCGCGCCCGTATCGGGCTGATCGCCCGCGGCCCGGAGGGTCTAGAAGCCGCGAAGAGAGAAGTCGAAGCAAGCGGAGGTGAAGCATTGGTATTTCCCGCGGATGTCGCGAACTCGGATCAGATCGAAGGCGCGGCCGCCGCCGTGGAGCAAAACCTCGGTCCCATCGACATTTGGATCAACGATGCTGTGACGTCCGTTTTTTCTCCGATTAAGGAAATGACGGCGGAGGAATTCAGAAGAGTGACCGAGGTTACCTATCTCGGATTCGTCTATGGTACCTTGTCCGCGCTCAAACGCATGCTGCCGCGCAACTGCGGCGTCATTGTTCAAGTCGGCTCTGCGCTCGCCTATCGCGGGATTCCGCTGCAGGCGGCGTATTGTGGCGCGAAGCACGCGATTCAGGGATTTGTCGATTCGCTACGCTGTGAACTGCTCCATGACGGAAGCAAGGTCCGTGTCAGCATGGTGCAAATGCCGGCGCTCAATACACCGCAGTTTTCCTGGGTGAAAAGTCGCCTGCCGCGCAAGCCTCAGCCGGTGCCACCGATCTTTCAACCGGAAGTGGCCGCCAAAGCGATCTACTGGGCAGCCCACCACGATCGGCCGGAAGTCTATGTCGGGTGGCCGACGGTCAAGGCGATCATCGGCAACAAGATCGCGCCGCGTTTGGCTGACCGGTACCTGGCGCACAACGGTTATCAGTCGCAACAAACCAACATACCGGACGATTCGACGCGACCCGATAATCTCTGGCATCCTGTGCGCGGCGATTATGGGGCTCATGGCGACTTCGATTCGCGGGCGCGAACGAAAAGCCGGCAGCTTTGGTTAACGATGAATCGCAGCTTGCTCGCAATCGCCGCTCTTTCTGTGGTGACCGCAATGTTGATGGGGGAAAAATTTTTGCACTCAAGATAGCGGGAGTATCCGAAAACGCCCGACCGTTGTTTGAATCAAGAGCCATCGACACAGGTC
>DATBGM010000010.1:0-9256 GCA_036557945.1 Bryobacteraceae bacterium
TACGCCGCATAAGAAGTTCAAGGGCGAAGTGTACGTGCTGTCGAAGGAAGAAGGCGGACGGCACACGCCGTTTTTTAATGGCTACCGGCCGCAGTTTTATTTCCGCACGACGGACGTGACGGGCGTGGCGAAGCTGCCCGAAGGCATGGAGATGGTGATGCCGGGCGACAACGTTTCGATTGAAGTGGAGCTGATCACGCCGGTGGCGATGGATAAAGGACTGCGCTTTGCCATTCGCGAAGGCGGCAGAACCGTGGGCGCAGGTACCGTAACGGAGATTTTGGAATAATGCCAAGAGAAATTGTTCAGTTCGCGTGCAGCGAATGTAAGAACCGAAACTACAGTAAGACCAAAAATAAGCGGACGACAACGGAGCGCCTGGAGCTGAAAAAGTTCTGCCCGTACTGCCGCAAACACCAGCCGCACCGGGAGACAAAATAGAATCAAAGAGGGAGAATGAGCACGCGCTTTTTCAGCGTGGTGAAGATTCAATCCAAGGGGCATAGGCTAACGGTAAACCAGCGGTCTCCAAAACCGCCTTTGGGGGTTCGAATCCCTCTGCCCCTGCCAACCCTCCGGTTGAAAGGATGAGCCCGCGGTTTTCAGCGAGGCGAAGATTCGAAAAGGATGAGCCCGCGGTTTTCAGCGAGGCGAAGATTTAAGCAAATCTTATGGAATTAAGTGGAGTGGCCAGCTGGCCGCAACGAACCAGGTCCTACATAGATGAACTGCGCACAGAGATGAAGCGTGTGACCTGGCCCAACTGGAACTCGGTGCGCGCTACCACTGGCGTGGTCATCGCCGCCGTGTTTCTGTTTGCCGCGTACTTCTTCGTGGTGGATGCGATCGTCAATGCTGTGATTACGCGCGTGCTCCACTACTTTACACGCGCCTGAGGCAGGAGTTACAGCCATGGCAGACGAACAACAAATACACGACGACGACACCATCGCGGCTGAAGCCGAGCACGTTCCCGGGGAAGAACCGGATGTGCTCGAAACGGATGAAGGAGTTTCCGAAGGAGAGATTCACGCGGAGCAAGCCGGCGACGGCGTGCACGGTGAGTCGCACGACCACGAGACGGAACCAACCGGACCGCCCAAAAACTGGTACATCATTCACGCCTATTCCGGCTTTGAAAACAAAGTGGCCGAGTCGCTGCGCACCCGTGCCCAGGCATTCGGTTTCGCCGATCGCGTTGGCCAGATTCTGATTCCGACCGAAGAAGTCATAGAGCTTCGCAACGGAAAAAAAGTCACCAGCAAACGTCTTCTTTATCCAGGCTACGTGCTCGTTGAAATGGAAATGGACGACGAGCTCTGGCACGCGGTCAAATCGACTCCGCGTGTCACCGGCTTCGTCGGCGGGGGAACCAAGCCCGTCCCGCTTACAGCCGACGAAGTGAACGCGGTCCTTTATCGCCAGGCGTCGAGCGCCGAGCGTCCGCGTCCGAAGATGACGTTCGAAAAGAACGAAACCGTGAAGATCGTCGACGGCCCGTTCACCAATTTCTCGGGCAAGGTGGACGAAATCAATAGCGAGCGCAACACGCTGCGCGTCATGGTGACCATCTTCGGCCGTTCCACGCCGGTCGAGCTGGATTTCCTGCAAGTCGAAAAAATTTAGAAGAGAGTAAGTTAAGGAAAAATGGCAAAGAAAGTTAGCGCACAGGTGAAATTGCAGATCCCGGCAGGTAAAGCGACTCCTGCGCCGCCGGTCGGCACTGCGCTTGGTCCGCAAGGCGTCAATATCATGGAGTTCTGCAAGGCTTTCAACGCCAAGACTTCCGCCAAGGATCAGGAAGGGCTTATCATTCCGGTGGTGATCACGATCTACTCGGATCGTTCCTTCACCTTCATCACGAAAACGCCGCCGGTGGCCGTGCTCGTCAAGCGCGCCGTGAACCTGGCCAAGGGATCGGCCGAGCCAAACAAGAACAAGGTCGGTAAAATCACTGCCAAGCAGGTGGAAGAGATTGCCAAAATCAAAATGCCCGATCTCAACTGCTTCACGGTCGATGCTGCGATCGAACAGGTGAAAGGCGCTTGCCGCAGCATGGGCGTTGAAGTAGTCTGAACAGAGACTTTCTAACAAGAACGGGCCGGCATACCAGACCGGCCCGTTTTCATTTTGCTTTCCGAATGCGTTCTATCTAACGCCTGCGCCGCCATCCCGGCGCATCCTCAATCTTGTAATCGGATGGCACCTGGAACAGCGATGCGTCCGGCTCGCTGCGCTGGATGTTAGTCAATGTGTAGGTCGATTGACCGCTGCGCGGATCGCTACGCTTCGAAAGTACGACGAGCTGTAGATCGGGTGAGGTCCAAGTCTCAGTCTTATCGACAATCGCCTGTGCGTTCCCAATCGCGCCCGCGGGAATTGTGTGCGTGAAGCTCTTGCCTGTGCAGTTGATCCCTTCAATAACCTGCGATCCCAGCTCCGTCTCCACGCGGTCGTTGCCATTTGCGCGCGGCCTTGGTCTGCTCGCATCGGGCGGTGGAACCTGGTCGCCCGGCGGCCGCCTGAATTCGCGGCGCATGGCTACCTTGGTGTTCGGATTCAAGACATAGCTGTAACCCGCTACCGGATCGGCTAAAAAGATCACCGTCGCTGGACCGTTCTGTGCCCACGGGCCGCCCGACATGTCCTGTTGCGAATACGTTCGGCCCTGGCTGTCACGCGCCATGTGGCCATGCGTTGTGCGGTTGATGGTATTCCCATCAGCCAGCGTTTGATTTACCGACGTGGTGACATCGGCCGAATACGGCGCTCCTGTAATCGTCTTCCCGGGACGCATGCCCAATCCCATCGGTCCGCGTCCGGCAAAACCGTGCGGGGGAGGCGGCGCGCCCGCCGGAGCTCCGGGTTCCTGCGCCGCGAGCGTGGCTGCCGCTGTCAACGCCGCCAAAAACAATCGTTTCATTGGTGGTTTTCTCCTTGTTGATTTCCTTTGCTCAATTGCTCCCCAGTACATGCAATCCGAGCGGTTGCCCGTCAATCCCCAACAAAACGTTCGCTGCAACCATGCCGTCCGCCGTCCCGTTCGGCGGCGGCGCGAAGGCAATTCCCGCTTCCGCCAGCGCTGATGCCGGAATCTCCATCTCCACAATCCGCGGCGCATTGAGCGGCAGATCCGGATTCGAATACGGCAGAGCGATGAACGTCTCGCCATTGATATCCAGACGATTGTCGATTAAATCTGTCTGCTGTTTTGCCGCTGCTGTCAAACCGCGCTTGATATTTACCTTTGTGCCGGGAGCAAGCAGCAGCACGAGGGCGAGCGTCGCCGCAATCGCCATGCCCCACCCGAAGCGCCGCAGCACGCGATCAGCGCCGGATTTCGAAACAGCAGGTGGGTTCTCCTCCAGCGCTCGCACCAGATCTGCCCGTTCATCCCACGACGTCGCCACCGGCGGCGCGCACACCGCAATTGCGATGCCTTGCGATAGCATGCCAAACAAATCCTGTCGTTCCCTGCAATCCGCACACGCTTCCAGATGAGCCCGCACACGCGCGTACTCCTGCGCTGGTAATTCGCCATCCAGGTATCGGATCAGGAACGCATTTTCCGGATGTACCGACTTCTTCATACCAGTTCCTTCAACTTTTCGAGACCGCGCTGAACGTTTTCGCCGACAGTCGAGGTGGAAAGATTCAGCGCCTCGCCTATTTCGCGATATTTTAAGCCCTGTGCCCGCAGCACAAGACAGTTTCTCTGCGCCTCGCTCAGTTTTTGCAGCGCTTCGCCCATCCGCTTTTCACTTTCCCGGGCAAGGAGCTCCTGTTCTGCAGAGATACGGGGATCCGCGATTTCCGACCGGATATTGGCCGCAGCCAAGTCGTTTGTCTTGCTCGCCCAATAGGAAGACTGCGCATTTCGCGCCAGGTTGTGCGCCACGCGGTACAGCCACGCCCGCAAATAACTGCGGTCGCCGCCCGCCGCCAGGTGCCTGTGCAAGCGTAGAAAAGTTTCCTGAACGGTTTCCGCAGCCGTATCGGCATCAACGCCGAGATACAGCAGGTAGCGGCGCAGTGGAGCCTGCTCGTGGTCGTAAAGTTCTAATGTCAGCCGCCGGTCTTGTTCCGCGGCCTGCCGCCTGTTCCAGCTTGCTGCCCCGAATTCAACAGCTTTGGCCGGCATCATACGTTATTTTGACTTTCGAAATGAAGCCGCAGGGTACGGCATTCCTGCGCGAGGGCCGCAAGAAAGCCTCCGTTGGGGAGTTGCACTAGGGGTGAAAAGAGGACTTTCTTGCGGCCTGCCGTCTCGCATGCTATGTGTTGATAGAACAGGTGCGCAGGCCTTTTTTCCGGTTTGCGTGTATCTTTTCACCTCACCGGCTTATTTTTGTAGATCATGACCAGCCCCGACCCGCGCTACCCGATCGGCCACTATCGGCCTCCCGAGACTATCGGAGTCGGCGAGCGTACCGCCTGGATTGCCGATATTGCAGGGCTTCCGGCCGCGTTGCGCAGCGCCGTGGCGGATCTGAATGAAGATCAGCTCGCGACTCCTTATCGGCCCGGGGGATGGAACGTGCGCCAGGTCGTCCATCATCTTCCGGATAGCCACCTCAACAGCTATATACGTTTTCGCCTTGCCTTAACAGAGGATAATCCGGTTGTAAAGCCCTACCAGGAAGCTGCCTGGGCGGAACTCCACGACGCCAGATCCGCGCCCATTGAGCTCTCGCTCGCCTTGCTCGAATCTCTTCATCAGCGCTGGGCTTTGCTGCTTCGCTCTTTGAGCGAGCGCGATTTCGCGCGTACTTTTCAACATCCGGAGCTCGGACAACTGACTCTTGCCTGGAACCTCGGTCTCTACGCCTGGCACGGACGCCACCACCTGGCGCACATCACGAACCTGCGTACGAATCAAGGCTGGTAAAAAAGGTCGCTATCTCACCCGGTACAACGCTGCATCGTGCGGCGCAAGCTGCGCCTTCAGCCGGTCCGAGCGCCCCAGATCACGCTTCGCCCATACGTCTCGAACCGCAACCGAAACTCCCAGTCCTAAACTCTGCAGCGGATACTCGATCGTCTGCTGCGTTCCCGAAAGATTGAATAGCGCTACGTAAGCTCCCCGGCCGGTCTCGTCCTTCGCGAGCCAGATCGCCTTTTTAGCATCGCGCGCGACCTCGCGTCCGCCGCGCGAGCGCTGATCGACAGCGATTACCTCATCGTTGCTCAGCAGCGCTTTCGTCCACTCGTCCGCTTTCGTCAAATTGCCGCCCATGAACAACGGCGAGCGAAAAATCGACCAGAGCGTCAGCAATGTCCGTTGCTCGGCGTGCGTCAATCTCGTCTCACGCGCCTGTCCCGCACCGGGACGTGGCCCAAGATAACCGATTGGCAGCATGTCTGCATCCGGCCAGTGCTCCGGCTCCACATAGCGTGCCCAGGCAGCCGCTACGGAAAATTGTTCGGAAAGGCTCTGGGCATAATTGATCTTCGGATCGTGCGCCCAGATATCCCAGACGTCATTCGAAATCCGCCACATATTGGCTTCGGCGCGCAATTCATCGGCTTTGTCGAGCGGCGCCGGTCCCGGCGACAGGCTGAGCACAATCGGTCTGCCCGTCTTGCGCAGCGCTTCGCTGATCATCCGGATTTCGTCGCCTTTATATGGATGCGAAGCAATGCAATCCACTTTGATGAAATCAATGCCCCAGCCTGCATATAACTTCGCAAGCGAATCGTAGTACGACTGCCCTGCCGGCGTATACTTCACGCCATAGTTATCCGCATTCCATGGGCATGTATCCGACTGATCCGCCGCTTCCGCCGCATGAAACGAGGACTGCGCGATCGGCAAATCCTTTTTCACCGCCCCCTTTGGAATGCCGCGAATGATGTGAATGCCGAATTTCAACCCGAGTCCGTGCGCATAGTCGGCCAGCGGCTTGAATCCGGCGCCGTTCGCCGCCGAAGGAAAGCGATTCACCGCAGGCTCGAACCGTCCGTTCGCGCCCATCGTGAATTGAAAGTCAGCCGCCTTCGCCTCGGGATTTTTGAGATACCAGCCTTCGTCGACGACGACGTACTTCCAGCCGTGCTGCTTCAGATTCGCGGCCACCCACTGCGCGTTTGCCTTAAACTCCGCCTCCGTCACCGTGAGGCCGAACGAATCCCAACTGTTCCAGCCCATCGGCGGAGCCGGCGTCAGCGGCGTCTGCGCCCTGGCTATTGCGAGCAGCATAAATAGAAGACCAACCCGGTAGAACATCTCACTCAAGATACTGCATCGTACAAGCGGCAATTCTTTCGGAAAGTGTGTATCCGGCGACCGAGCTCTGAGTGAAGCGATGGATGCCCGATTCACCGCTCATCCCGCATGCCGACACGGGCGACGCCGCAATGGATATAGACTACCTAGACAAGGGGATGGCATGAAAATTACTCGGTTCATTATTCCGGCGCTTTTGTTGATCGCCAGTGAAGCGCTGAGTGCCGACCCAGTAACTACCACGGCGCCCTTCTACACGGTGATCAACACAGCGCCGTTCTGGGATGGAACCTATGACGTAGCCGGTTTTGGAAACCGAGACGGCATTTTCGGCGATGTCGTCACAAATTTCGGCCAAACGATCACAGTGCCCAAGGACAATGTATTGGACAGCTTCTCGTTTTACATGAACCTGCCGTCCAGCTTGACCTTCTCTGGTTACGTTTTCCGATGGAACGGATCGTCCGCAACCGGTCCCGAACTTTTTAAGAGTGTCGCCACAACCACGAAGGGCGGATTCAATCCTGCGCCCATTTTCGAGCACATTACCTTCAATACTGGCGGGCTCGCCCTGACCGCCGGGCAGTACGTTTTATTCGCGAGCCCTGCGGAATACAAACCCGTGGTTGGCTTCGGCGTTTGGGGAGGAATTCCCTCAGATGTATATTCAGGTGGAGCATTCGTCGTCAACGGCGGCGAAACGAGTTCGGAGTGGACCAGCACACCCTGGTTTGTGCAAGACATGGACCTCGCGTTCGATGCGACATTTGCGGTGCCTGAGCCCGGCACTTTCGTCGCGCTGACTGCCGCACTCTTGTCTCTGGCTCTTTTTTTGGCCTCGCCGTCTTTCGTTTTTCCTAAAGGAAAACTCGGTCCGGCCGATAAGAATGTCTAAGGGAGCCGTGCTTCAAAGGTCTGCCGCTTCATTTTTATTTCCGGTAGACCGCCTCGGCTCCTTGCATCACCCTTCTTTTCTGCGGCTCGCGACCCCGGCGCGCCGTCCCGGTCGATATCACAATCACAATTAGGATCGTGTTCCCGCGCGAGGTCGAAGGGCTATTACTCTGCGGACCGGAACAATTGTGTCACGTACTTCGGCGACCATCACGCAGAAGTTACAAAAATTTTACAAGCTGGATACAAACTTGCATTGCAATTTCGCAGGCAACTTATGAGGAGCTTGAGAATCCATGCGTGCAAAATTACTTCGGCCGACGCTGCTTTTACTAACCATTTGCGTACTAGAACCACTACTCACAAACGGGCAAGTACTGCCAAATTTGCTCCCCTTTCCCAATGCCACAGGATTTCTTGCTACTTATAATCGGTCCGGAAGACCGATTGATCTGACAAACCCGTTCTTTCAATCGCTCGGAACCAACGGACGCAGTTGCGTAACCTGCCACCGCCCGGCGCAGGGCTGGAGCATTTCGAGCGATGAGGTGAAGTTACGCTTCGAAATCACGCAAGGCAAGGATCCTATCTTTCGAACCGTTGACGGATCCGCTTGCGGAACCAACGAAGATACATCGACAGTAGCAGGACGGCGTAAAGCCTATAAGCTGCTGCTCGATCGCGGACTGATACGCGTACAACTCACGCCGCCGGCCGGCGCCGAGTTCGAGGTCGTCAGTGTGGCTAATCCGTACGGATGCAACGATACTGTCGACGTATCGATATACCGCAGGCCTCTTCCAAGCGCGAACTTAAGATTTTTAAGCGGCGTGATGTGGGATGCGCGCGAATCGTCGCCGCAAACCGCAACCGAGAAGATCACTTACGCGACGAATCCCGCGGACCTGGAAGCAGATCTGCGGCATCAGGCGATGGATGCAACCGCCGGACACGCCCAGGGTGCCATTCCACTCACACGCGAACAGCAGAAAGAGATCGCCGATTTCGAGATGGGTTTATCGACTGCGCAGTTGACCGACTACTGGGCCGGACCCTTGGACGTGCGTGGCGCAAATGGTGGTCCGGTTTTTATCGCAAAGCACACAGCACCCGAGTTCTTTATAGGCATCAACGATCCGCTCGGACAGAATCCTAAAAAGTTGCCGTTTACGTCCGCTGTCTTCACCCTCTTTCAGTCCTGGGAGCAAAGTGCCGGAGGCGGGTTTTTCGAACAGTTCGCGCAGGCGCGGCGCGAAAGCATTGCTCGCGGCGAGGAACTGTTCAACTCCAAGCCGATCGAGATCACAAACGTCGGCGGGCTCAACGACGATTTGCAGGTTCCTACCATCCATGGCACCTGCAGCATGTGTCACGATTCACCCGCTATCGGCAATCATTCCTTTCCGGCGCCGCTGAACATTGGAACAGGAGATCCGGACAGCCCGCTCGACGTTAGCTATCTTCCGGTGTTCACGCTGCAGAACAAGCAAACGCTCGAGATCAAGCGCACCACCGATCCGGGACGAGCGCTCATCACCGGAACCTGGAATGATGTGGGCCGGATAAAGGGCCCGGTTTTGCGTGGATTGTCCAGCCGCGCTCCGTACTTTCATAACGGCTCCGCACGCACGCTGGCAGATGTCGTCGACTTTTACAATCAGCGCTTTCAGATCGGGCTCACGCCGCAGGAAAAACGAGACCTGGTCGCGTTCTTGAGCGCGCTCTGAGCTCCTACGCTTCGTCGCGGAGAGCTGCGGCAGGATCGACGCGCGTCGCCCGCAGCGCCGGAACATAGGTCGAAAAGAGAGCGACCGAGAGCAAGATCAAGGCAACACCGATAAATGTGAATGGATCGGTCGCTTTGACCTCGTAGAGCAGCGTCCCGAGCAAGCGCGTAACGCCGAAGGCAATGGCGAGTCCCGCAGCCACACCGATCAGCGCGGGCAGCATGCCCTGGCGCACAATCAGGCGGATGATGCGCGGCTTGTCTGCGCCGAGCGCCATCCGAATGCCAAGCTCCTGGGTTTGCTGTTCCACCGAATACGACATCAATCCGTAAATGCCGATCGCGGCAAGGATCAGCGCGATACCCGCGAAGATGCTAAGAAGCAACATATTGAATCGCTGGCGGGCCAC
>DATBGM010000011.1:0-7356 GCA_036557945.1 Bryobacteraceae bacterium
CCGCCCGAATGGAAGCCTCGCGCCGATCTGCTGCTCTCGCTCTCGCCAATGACGTTCCCGCACGAGCTGGCGCGCGCCATGCTGGCCGAACAGATTTATCGCGCGTTGACTACCTTGCGAGGCCACCCGTATCCGCGTTAATGCGAGGTCAGTCGTGCGGCGGCGAACTCTGCCCGTCTGCGCGTGGCCATCCGCCCTTATTGGCACTCTGCGCCGGTGGTTGCGCGGGCACTGATTTCGTACCTGTGGCTGCGGCATTATCGTCGGGATCAATCGTGTTCACGTGCGGTCCGGAATCCTCATTCACTGCCACACGCTTTCGTTTGGCGGTCGTGCTTTCACTTGCGGAAGTCTCCTGCGGCTCCGGCATCTCGGCGGGTGAAGGCGCACGAGTCACGACTGTTGGTCCCGAACGTTCGGTGGACGCTCCCGAAAGAAAAATTCTTCGATAACGGACCTCGGCATCCTGATATCGAATCCGGGCGTCCGCCGCGAGGTCGACGCGAACCGACTCGCGGTCTGTGGCGCTAGTTCCTTCCGGCAAGTAGAAATGCAGTGCGTATCGCTGCCGCAGCCGTGCAAGTGTTTCTTCGAGGGCCGACGCTTCATCCACCCGCATCGTGTCGCCACCGGAATCCTGCGCGATTGTGGCCGTTCCCGCCGTGTGCGACCGGTCACCGCCGCCGATGATTACCGGACCGCCGCCCGGAAAGCCGATCCGTCCTCCGCCGCCAGGCCAGCCCCCGCCACCCGGCCAACCGCCTCCAGTCCCCCAAGTTCCCCGTCGCCGGCCCCCGCCTCCGCCCTGCAGAGTCGGCGGTTCGTAGGGTGCCTGCAAGAAGCTCAGGACCGCGTTGGCGCTGGCCAACGCTCGCTCAACGGCGGGCTCGTCTTCGCGGTCCTGTGTCTCATCGTCGGTCAGAATCACGATCGCCCGCCGCGTGTCCGGGCGCGCCTCGCGCTGTAGGTACCGTGCCGCGCTGATGAGTGCGCTCGTGATGCGGGTCCCGCCGTCAAAATCCTCCCAGCGGATCACCCGGCTCAGCTCATGCTGAATCTCCTCATGACTCGAGCGGAACGGAAGCCGGACACGCGTCGAGGTATCGAACACCATAATCGCCACGCGGTCTTGCGCCGCTAAAACCCGCAACGCCTGTTCCGCTGCCGCGGCAATTCGCTCCACGTGCGGCTGCATGCTACCGCTCACATCGAGCAGCAGGAGAATGTCGATCGGCATGTTCTCGCTCGCAAAATTGCGGATCGGGACCTGCTTGCCGTTCACCCGCAGCACAAAATCGCGCACTTCCAGCCCGGTAATTGCTCGTCCATCGCGGTCGGTGACCTGCGCATCGACGCGCGTCATCGCGACATCGCTTTTAAAGGTCGGTTCATCGGCCGCCAACAGGACGCCGGCCGCTAGGAGTACTGCCAGTAACCGCCACATGGGAACTGCTCATTATTCCTACGTCTGCTGTGGTGATACCGTTACTGTTTTCCTGAGCCCGGCTTGATTTTTTTAGTCCATGTTCGCTAAGCTGTAGCTCAAGCCTCGCAGCGTCGCGCGGCCAGCTTTCCTCCCTGTCCGACCCCTTTCGCACTGTTTGCGAAACCGATTTCCGATTTCTCATTCGAGGGCGAACAGTGTCTCTACGCGAATTTCGAAAGGCCGGCCATGCTCCTACGCTGCTTTCAGCCTTTCTTTACTTCGATATCAGCTTCATGGTGTGGGTCATCCTGGGCCCGCTTGCCCCGTTTATCGGCGAAGCGTACCATCTGTCTGCCGCGCAAAAAGGCTTTTTGACAGCCGTTCCCGCGCTGGGCGGCTGCTTTTTCCGACCGATGCTCGGCTGGCTCACCGAACGCATAGGGGGACGCAAAACGGGCCTGATCGGACTTGCGTTTACGCTGATCCCGTTACTTGCCGGCTGGCGTTGGACCTCCGACTATCAGGAATTTTTGGCAATGGGGCTGCTACTCGGCGTAGCGGGCGCCAGTTTCGCCGCCGCCTTGCCGCTCGCCAGCGCCTGGTATCCGCCGGAATATCAGGGACTCGCGATGGGGATTGCCGGCGCCGGCAATTCAGGCACGCTTCTGGCCACGTTGTTTGCGCCGCGTTTGGCGCAAGTTTTCGGCTGGCGATCGGTGTTCGGGATGGCCATGGTGCCGGTCGCTGTGGTCTGGATCGTCTTCTTTCTGATGGCGCGCAACGCTCCCGTCAAAGCAGCCGCGAAACGCTGGTCCGACTATACGGGGTTGTTTAAGCAAAACGATACCGCCTGGTTCTGCTTTCTCTATTGCCTTACTTTCGGCGGTTTCCTTGGTCTTGCGAGCTATCTTTCGATCTTTTTTCACGACCAATACGGCCTCACGAAAGTGCAGTCCGGTGATTTCACCACGGTAGTCGTTTTCTGCGGCAGCTTCCTGCGTCCCGTCGGCGGCATCCTCGCCGATCGCATCGGCGGCCATCGCATGTTGCTCATACTGCTCAGCGGCGCAGCGCTGTTCCTGATGGCGGTCGCAGCGCTTCCGCCAGCGTCGATTGCTCTGGCCTGTTTGGCGCTCGGAATGGGACTTCTCGGTATGGGCAACGGCTCGGTTTTTCAACTTGTTCCGCAGCGCTTCGCCGGACGTGTGGGCATTATGACGGGCATTATCGGCGCAGCGGGCGGGCTCGGCGGTTTCTTACTTCCGTCGCTGCTCGGCGTTATCAAGCAGAAAACCGGCAGCTTCGGCATCGGTTTTGCGCTCGTTGCGACGGTTATGCTGGGCGGCGCCGTGAGCCTGCTCTATCTGAAGAATATCTGGCTGAGGAGCTGGCCGACAGCAGCCGCCATGCGCGCGGGCCTGCTGCCGCGTGAAACAAAAGAGGAGGTCGGCGCCTACGCAGGCTAATTTCACAACAGCCACGCATTGCCCCTACTGTGCATTGCAATGCGGCATGAATCTCGTGCGCGAGAACGGCACCGTGCGCGTCGAAGCGCGTCCGTTCGGCGCAAATCAAGGCGGACTATGTCAGAAGGGCTGGACGGCAGCGGAGCTCTTGCAACATCCGGAGCGCCTCACAACACCGCTGATCCGCGATCGCCGTCATTTCCCCCTACGCGCCGCTTCCTGGGATGAGGCTCTCGATTTCATCACCACGCGCATTCAGGATTTGCAGACCGAGTACGGCCGCGACGCCATCGGCGTGTTCGGCGGCGGTGGTCTCACCAACGAAAAGGCTTACGCTCTCGGCAAATTCGCCCGTGTTGTATTGAAAACGTCGCAGATCGATTACAACGGGCGCTTCTGCATGTCGTCCGCCGCTGCGGCTTCGATAAAAGCCTTCGGCATCGATCGCGGTTTGCCGTTTCCGCTCGCCGACATCGCCAGCGCGCAATGCGTTCTGCTGGCCGGCAGCAATCTCGCCGAAACGATGCCGCCCGTCATGCAGCATTTTCAGGCGCAGCGCGCAAGCGGCGGCTCGCTCATTGTGGTCGATCCGCGGCTCACACCGACGGCGGCAGCGGCGACACTGCATTTGCAGATCACGCCCGGGACAGACGCTGCGCTCGCAAACGGTCTGCTGCATCTCGTGATCAAGGAACGGCTGACTGATACGCGCTATATTGCCGAACGAACCTCCGGTTTTGAGGCCGTCAAGCGCGCGGTTGGGCGATACTGGCCCGCGCGCGTTGAGCGTATAACCGGTGTGCCGGAAAAACAGCTCGAACTCGCCGCGCGCCTGCTTGGGACGGCTTCGAGCGCCATGATTCTTACCGCTCGCGGTCCGGAGCAGCAGAGTAAAGGTGTTGAGAATGTCTCGGCGTTTATTAATCTCTCACTCGCGCTTGGCTTGTGCGGCAAACCGTACTCCGGCTACGGCTGCCTGACCGGGCAGGGCAACGGGCAGGGGGGCCGGGAGCACGGCCAGAAAGCCGATCAGTTGCCCGGCTATCGCAAAATCGACAATCCAGAGCATCGATGCGAAATTGCGCGTGTATGGGGCATTTCCGAAGACGAGTTGCCCGGGGCAGGAAAACCTGCATACGAAATGCTCGATGCGATCGGCACCGAAACCGGCGTTCGGGCGCTCCTCGTCTTCGCATCAAATCCGGTTGTCTCCGCGCCCCGTGCCGCGCACGTGGAACAGCGCCTGAAAGCGCTCGATCTGCTCGTCGTCGCCGATTTTTTTCTTTCGGAAACGGCGCTGCTGGCGGATGTCGTGTTGCCCTGCACGCAATGGGCGGAAGAAGAAGGCACACTGACGAACCTGGAAGGGCGCGTGATTCTGCGCCGGCGTGCAATCGAGCCGCCGAGGGGCGTCCGATCCGATCTCGAGATCATTTCTGCGTTGGCCGAGCGCCTCGGTTCGAGTCTTCCAACCGAATCGGAGGCTGCTTTCACTGAACTGCGCCGCGCCTCCGCCGGCGGCCTCGCCGATTACGCAGGCATCAGCTACCAACGCATCGCGCGCGCTGGAGGCGTCTTCTGGCCGTGTCCGAGCGAAGATCATCCTGGCACACCGCGCTTGTTCTTCGACCGTTTCGCAACGCCGGACGGCCGGGCGCGTTTTCAGCCGGTCGAATACCGGCAGGCCGCCGAAGAGCCCGATGCCGCATTTCCGCTTTACTTAACAACAGGACGCGTGCTCGCGCACTATCAATCCGGCACACAGACCCGCCGCGTTGAAAAGTTAAACCATTCCGCAGCAGAAGCCTTTGTCGAAGTTCATCCGGCGACCGCGCGCAGCTACGGTATCGAAGAGAACGATGAAGTGCTCATCGCAACGCGCCGCGGCACGGCGTCGGCCAAGGCGCGCCTGACAAATACCATCCGCATCGATACCGTTTTCATTCCTTTTCATTTTGCTGCGCGCGGCCGGGCCAATTTGCTTACGAATCCGGCGCTCGATCCGACGTCCAAAATGCCCGAATTCAAGGTCTGCGCAGCAAAGATTTTCAAGGCTGCTTCCCAGAACGGAGTTTCTCGATCATGAACAAACAAAACCTGGTAGTCATCGGCAACGGCATGGCGGGTGCGCGCGCTGTCGAAGAGATCCTCGCCCGTGGCGGCAGTGACATGTTCCAGATCACCATGTTCGGCGACGAGCCGTATGGCAACTACAACCGCATCCTGCTCTCGAACGTTCTGAACGGCAGCCAGGAAGAGAGCGAAATCTTCCTGAACCCACTCGACTGGTATCGCGACAACAACATCACGCTGCACGCGGGTGTCCGCGCCGAAACCATTTTGCGCAAATCGAAAGTCGTGCTGGCCGACGACGGCACGGGCGAAGCTTATGACAAGCTCATCATCGCTACCGGCAGCAGCTCCTTCATACCGCCGATTGAAGGGCTGTACGCCTCGGATGGGTCTTACAAGCAGGGCCTGTTCGTCTTTCGCAGCATCGACGATTGCCGTGAGATAGCCGCTTACGCGCAGGGCCGCGGCCGTGCGGTTGTGATCGGTGGCGGACTGCTTGGCCTCGAAGCCGCACGCGGTTTGCAGAATTTCGGCCTGGAGGTGGAAGTGGTGCAGCGTGTGAGCCATTTAATGAACCAGCAGCTCGATCCCCAGGCCGGCGCGATTTTAAAAGCGACGATGGAACGGATGGGCGTGCGGGTCCACCTGAACGCCAACGCGACGCATGCACTCGGCAGCGATCGCGTGGAAGGGCTCATCTTCGAGAACGGCTCCACGCTGCAATGCGATCTGATCGTGATCGCCGCCGGTATCCGGCCGAACACGGAAATCGGCAAACGCAGCGGCCTGGCGGTCGAGCGTGCGCTCGTCGTCGATAATCAGCTGCGCTCGATCAGCGATCAGAACATTTATGTAGTTGGCGAATGCGCGCAGCATCGCGGGGCCGTTTATGGTCTGGTCGCACCACTCTGGGAACAGGCCAAAGTGCTGGCGGATCACATCACGGGCGCAAATCCCAATGCGGCTTACCATGGCTCGAAAGTTGCGACCAAACTCAAAGTGATGGGCGTCGAGATGGCCTCGATGGGCGTCTCCGAGCCGCAGGATGAACGCGATGAAATCGTCCAGTTCACCGAGCCGAAAAGAGGTACCTACAAAAAGCTCATTATTCGCGATGGCCGCCTGATCGGCGCGATTTTGCTCGGCGACATCAGCAAAGCCGCTTATCTCACGCAGGCGTTCGATCGCGAAGCGCCTCTACCCGACGATCGCCTTGCCCTGCTCTTCGACATTGGCGCGCCCTCCAGGCAAGCCGCCGTCGAAGACCTGCCGGCCGATGCCCAGATCTGCAATTGCAACGGCATCAGCAAAGGTGCTCTTGTGCAATGCGTAAAAGCCGGTAAGCGTAGTCCCAAAGCCGTTATGGAATCGACGCGCGCCGGTCTGGGATGCGGCTCCTGCAAAAAACTCGTAACGGAAGTTGTCGAATGGGCCTGCGGCGGCGACGTGGATGACGATCCTTCGATCCACTACTACGTCCCCGGCGTACCGCTCACCAAACCCGAGCTGATTCGCGCTTGCAAGGAGCAGAATCTCAAATCGGTTTCGCAGGTTTTCGACGCGCTCGCCGGCGGTAAGGAAGATCCCGCTAGCAAACCGGGCCTGGCCTCTTTACTCAATACTATTTGGGCCGATGAATACCAAGCCGAACCCGACGCCCGTTTCATCAACGAGCGCATTCACGCCAATATCCAAAAGGACGCAACGTTCTCGGTCGTTCCGCAGATGCCCGGCGGCGTCACGAATCCTGCGCAGCTCCGTCGCATCGCTGACGTCGCCGAAAGATACCGCGTACCCATGGTCAAGCTCACCGGCGGCCAGCGTATCGATTTACTTGGCGTCAAGAAAGACGATCTGCCGAACGTCTGGCGCGACCTCGACATGCCCTCGGGTCATGCCTATGCCAAAACGTACCGCACCTGCAAAAGCTGCGTCGGCAGCGAATTCTGCCGCTTCGGCTTGGGCGATAGCACCACCCTCGCCGTCCGCATCGAGGAATTTCTCAAAGGCACCGATTCGCCGCACAAAATGAAAATGGCCACGGCCGGTTGTCCTCGTAACTGCTCCGAAGCGATGGTTAAGGACTTTGGCGCGGTAGCCGTCGAAGGCGGCAAATGGGAAATCTATGTCGGAGGTGCCGCCGGCTCTCACATCCGGAAAGGCGACCTGCTCACAACGGCTGATAGCCACGACGAAGTGATGAGATATCTCGCGCGCTTTGTCCAGTACTATCGCGAAAATGCAAAATATCTTGAGCGCACGTACGGCTTCGTCGAGCGGATTGGTATCGGAGAAATTCGCGCAATCATCGTTGACGACACCGCAGGCATCGCCTCACGCCTCGAAGCTGATCTTGCCCGCAGCGCCGCCGCCTATCGCGATCCATGGAAG
>DATBGM010000012.1:0-5111 GCA_036557945.1 Bryobacteraceae bacterium
ATTACCGCGCAGATCCAGGAGACCGAATCGAATCTGGCGGGCAACCGGACCAATCTTGGGTTCACCAAAATCTACGCGCCGATGGCGGGCACGGTTACTACGATGCCAGCTCGCGAAGGACAGACGTTAAACGCCAATCAGACGGCGCCGACCATTCTGCAAATCGCCGATCTCGATACCATGACGGTGCGCGCCCAGGTAGCGGAAGCGGACGTGACCCGTCTGAAAGAAGGGATGGCGGTTTATTTCACGACCTTGGGCAACGCTGACCGCCGCTGGCAGGGCAAGGTACGCCAGATCCTTCCGTCACCGCAGATCGTCAACGACGTGGTGCTTTTCGATGTCTTGATCGATGTCAAGAACGAAGGACGTCAACTCATGACCGGAATGACGGCGCAGGTTTTTTTCATCTTCGGCAAAGCCGAAAACGCCACGATTATTCCCGCCGAGGTTCTCACTCGTCGAGTGCCGAAAGAAGATAACGAGTTGGGTAAGGCTTACCGCGTCTCGGTGATGACAGAGACCGGCCGCGAGCAACGCATTGTCCGCGTCGGCCTGCAGACCCGCACCCAAGCCGAAGTGAAGGACGGTCTAAAGGCCGGCGATCGCATCCTGGTCAATCGTCCGACGGGATCTGTTGCAGCGCAAAGCAATTCGACACGCGGTAACGCTCCACGTTTTAACCGGGGGCCGCAGTTATGAAGACACCGATCCTGGAACTGAGCGACATTCATAAACACTACAGCAACGGCGATACCACGGTGCGTGCGCTGGACGGCGTATCGCTGGCGCTTCATCGCGGTGAATTCGTCGCCATCATGGGACAATCCGGTTCTGGAAAATCGACGTTGATGAATATTATCGGCTGTCTCGATCGCCCGAGCGCGGGGAGCTACCGGGTGTTAGGCAAGGAGGCGGCCCATCTTTCTCCCGACGAGCTGGCGGCGCTTCGGCGCGAGACGTTCGGTTTTGTCTTCCAGCGCTATAACCTTTTGGCCACCGCTACAGCGGGTGAGAATGTCGAAATACCGTCTGTCTATGCCGGGCTGCCGAAACAGAAACGGGTGCAGCGTGCCGGTAGACTATTGGAGCGGCTGGGGTTGGGCGACCGCACCGATCATCGTCCCGCGGAACTTTCGGGCGGCCAGCAGCAGCGGGTGGCGATCGCGCGCGCGTTGGTGAACGATCCGCCGGTGATTCTCGCCGACGAGCCGACTGGCGCTCTCGATAGCAAGAGCGGCGAAGAAGTTTTGTCGCTGCTCAAAGAGCTGCATAGCGAAGGGCGCACTATCATTCTGATCACGCACGCTGAAAATGTAGCGCAGCACGCAAGCCGAATCGTCCGCATCCAGGACGGCCGGATCCTCGAAGATAACGGGGTCGCGGCGACATCCGTGCGTACGCCGACAGTGGATGAAAGCAGCAATTATGTGAGCGGGGTGAGCTTCACGGCCAGTCTGCAGGAGGCTTTGGTGACGGCGTGGCGCTCGCTGCAGGTCAATCTTTTCCGCACGGTGCTGACCTTGCTGGGCATCATCATCGGGGTTGCCGCAGTCGTGGCCATGCTGGCGGTGGGCGAGGGGAGCCGGCAGAAAGTGCTCGATCGCATTAGCGCCTTTGGTACCAATCTAATGCTGATACGGCCGGGAGCCGCGGGCATCCGCAATACCGGCGACATCGCTACTTTAGTGCCCGAGGATGCCGCCGCGATCAAAGCCCTGCCGAACGTCGAAACTGCTTTGCCCGAGCGGAGCAGCCGCATGACCGTGCGTTACGGCAACATCGATTATCAAACATCGGTGCAGGGGACCGGTGAGGACTTTCCGTCGGCCCGCGATTGGAAAGTCGCTGAAGGACAGTTTTTCCATGAAGACGACATCAAGACTTATGCGCCTGTGGTCGTGCTGGGCCGCACGGTAGCCAAGACGCTATTTACCGACGGTAGGAGTCCGATAGGCAAATATGTGCTGCTTAGAAACGTGCCGTTTCTTGTGATCGGCGTCATGACCGAAAAAGGCGCTTCGCCCAACGGCAGCGACCAGGACGATGTCATCTTCGTGCCGATCAATACCGGCTTGGTTCGGTTATTCGGCAAGAGCTATTTAAGCAGTATCACCGTGAAAGTTATCGACGCTACGGACATCGACGCGACCCAGGAACGGGTGGAGGCATTGCTCAAAGCCAGGCATCGGACCGAGGATTTTAGCGTCCGTAACATGGGTTCGATACTCCAGGCGGCCATGGAGACGCAGGATACGTTTACCTTGCTCCTGGGCACTGTGGCGGCGATCTCTCTTTTGGTGGGCGGCATCGGGGTCATGAACATCATGCTGGTGAGCGTGGTGGAGCGCACCCGCGAGATCGGTATTCGAATGGCCACGGGCGCGCGCATGCGCGACATCCTGTTGCAATTCAATATAGAGGCGGCTGTGGTCTGCGCTGCCGGTGGAGTGCTCGGTATCCTGGTTGGCCTTATTGCCGGAATCGTGCTGCGCTACAGCGGGATGACGGTCATCTTCTCGGTGACGCCGGCTATGCTGGCTTTTGTCTGCGCCTCGGCCACGGGATTGATCTTCGGCTATCTGCCGGCGCGCAAGGCGGCGCAGTTGGATCCGGTCGTTGCGCTGGCTTCGGAGTGAGGGGTTATGCATAAATGTTCTTTTACCCATGTGCTCTTCCTCGCGTTAACACTATCGGCCTGCAGCCTGGCGCCGGAATTCCAGCGGCCGCAAATGGCGATGCCCGAAGGCTGGAGCGGCGTTGCCGGCGTCGGCAGCCAATTAGGAGAGGACACGAGGCCGTATTGGCAGGAAATGGGGAGTGAAGAGCTGAATCGCGTGGTGGAGATGGCACTGGCGCAGAATCTGGATCTCGAAGTGGCTTTACGCCGCATCGAGCAGGCCCGCGCGCAGGCAAAAGTCGCCGGATCAGCGCTGTATCCCTCAATCGATGCGAGCGCGGGGGCATCGCGGAATTATCAAGATTTGGGTAATACCGCGGCGGCCCGCAGCGTGGGGAGCATCAGTTACGAAGTCGATTTGTGGGGTAAGAACCGCAATCAATTGACCGCGGCGAACTACCGGGCGGAAGCGACCCAATACGATCGCGCGGCTTTGCAGCACGTCGTGGCGGCCGATGCGGCTATCTTCTATACCCAGGCTCTTAGCCTTGACGAGCGTATTCGCATCGGCCAAGACAATTTAAAAAATGCCGAGGAAGTGCTGCGCATTACCGAGGCGCGCTTTCGCGAAGGCAGTATCTCGGGACTCGAACTCTCGCAACAGAGAGTGGCGGTTAACAACATCCGGGCGGCATTGGCGTCGCTTACGGAACAACGCAGCACGAATTTGAATGCGCTCGCCATCTTGCTTGGCCAATCGCCGCAGCATTTGCAGGCGCCAAAGGGTGGATTTTCGTCTTTGAAAATACCGGAAGTCAACCTGACGCAGCCCGCCTCTTTGCTGACGGCGCGCCCCGACATTGAGAGCGTCGAAGCCAGACTTCGTGCGGCCGATGCCGATATCGGCGTTGCACGGGCGGCCTTTTTTCCCGCGCTCACTTTGGGAGCTGACACCGCCAGCGCGGCTGGGTTCGGCAACCCGGCGGCTGCAGCGACCTCCCTCGCGGCAAACATTTTGGCGCCGATTTTTACCGGCGGCCGGCTCACCGGTAATCTGGAAGATGTCACCGCGCGACAAAAAGAATTAGCAGCCCAGTATCAGAAAACGGTGCTGACTGCTTTTCAGGAAGTGGAAGACGCGCTCGCCGCGCTCAAGAGCAACAATGAGCAGGCCGTGTTGTCGGCTGAATCGGTCAGGGAGTCGCAGAATGCCTACGACATCGCCAAAGCGCGCTTCGATGCCGGCGCCGTCGATTATTTGAACCTGCTGGAAACGCAACGGGCGCTCTATCAGGCGGAGGACAATCAGGTCTCGATCACCCAGGGACAGTTCGCCTCGTTTATCCAGCTGCGCAAAGCGCTCGGAGCGTAGCGTGCCGGAGCTACAACCCAAAAAGCAAATTTGAGTACGAAGGACCTGGCTCGGCAAAGCCGCAACCAAAAGAATCGGAATATCTCCCGCAAAGCATGTCCTGAGCACAGCCGAAGGGACGCAAAGGCTCTGGCGCGGCACAGCCGCAACCAAATCGGAAAACAGTGACTCACCACAGAGAACGCAGAGTTCGCAGAGATTTTTTATTTCAAAGTCTCTTTCTCTGAGTCCTCCGCGTCTCCGCGGTAAGTTTTCAATTTGATCGCAGCTTGCGAGCAATTTCGACTATTGTAGTGCAGGGAGAGGGTTAAAGAGCTTTGCCCAATCTACCGCGTTCACTTACAAGCATGCTCATTCAGGCAACGCCGGCCATTCCTGCAGCAATCTGCCGTAGCCGCTCATTGGATAGGCAAGCCCTAACTTGGACAGTATGTACCACAGCATCGCGGGGTTGCTGGCAATCACCGTCAACCCCAGCTCGGTTTCAATTTTTCCCAGGACCTTGATCGGATCGAGCACAGCGCCCTGGAAATAGATCGCGTCAACGGGGTCTGCCGGATTCAGACACTGCTTCGTCAGCGCGAAAACTTCGTCGGGTGTCATACGTTTGGGCACGCCGAGTTCCTTGAACGGGTGCGGGGCTACGGCTGTCACGCCCTTCTGGTCGAGATGCTGGCAGATCAATGCGTTCAGCTTCTCATCGAAGGGGGTGAGAAGAAGAACCCGCTTTGCCCCATAGATGTCGAGAGCCGCGACACAGGCGTGCAACGCCGTCGTGAACGGGACTGGCAACGCCGCGTTCAGATCGTTGAACAGTCCTGGATTGAGGACTTCGGTCGGCGCAGCGGTAAGGATGACACCGTTCCAGCCCTTGCTTGCAACAAACTCTTGAACCCGGCGAACGATAATCTCCTTCTTATCCGCGATCTGGTAGAGCGATTCCCGATAAAGGTCCAATCCCTCTTGCTCTAACTTTACCTCGCTCGGAATCAACGGCAGAAAGCTGTTGTAGTGTGGCATCGCGCTGCTACCGCCGCTGACAAAGCCTATCCGCGCCTTTATCGCTTCTGCCATGGACTATCTCCTCACTCGTCGCTTGGCGTCTCGAAAGAGATTCCC
>DATBGM010000013.1:0-20856 GCA_036557945.1 Bryobacteraceae bacterium
TCCCGGCGGTCCGCCACAATCAATTCCGAATCCGTTACGCTCGGATCGAGCTCCGCCAGCGCATACAGCACGGCATAACCGTCGCTCGCTGTTGCCAGCACATAAGTCGAAAGCTGCTTGCCGCGCAGCGGCTTGCTGAAATCCACCCCGGCGCGCGCGAGCACATCGCGCAGCAGCACGCCTTCATACCGAATCTGCTTCCCGTGGTTGTTCAAAATTGCCGTGTGCCGCGGCAGCTTGCTGAAAGTTTCTGGATCGATCGTCAGCGGCGCCGCGCCGTTGACGCGCAGCGAAACACTCTGGGCGATTCCCGATATGCAGAGCACAAACAAGGAAACCAGAAGACGTCGCATACACCTGTACTCTAGCTGTCACCCGCTCTCACCCTCAAGATGCATTCCCATACTGTTTACTCTGTGTTATAAAGTACTTCATGTTACCTAAGAACCCGCGGCTTCCCCGCGAAATGGCCGAACCGCCCCGCCTCCCGGCCGTTGCTCCTGGACCGGTTGAGCCGCGCTATGCGCTTCTTGTGAATCCGTTCTATCCAAAGGATCCGCACGCGAGCTTTGGCAAACATGTGCTCACTCCGACACTGGCGCTCACCAGCTTTGCCGCCACGACGCCGGGCAACTGGCGGGTTGCGTATTGGGATGAAAACCTTCTGCATGGCGCTCCTCCCTGGGATCCGATGCCCGAGGTGGTCGGCATCACGGTCCATCTGACCTTTGCCCGGCGCGCGTATGAACTCGCGCACTGGTTCCGCTCGCGCGGAAGCAAGGTCATCTTCGGCGGCTTGCACGTACTGTCATGTCCGAACGAATGCGCGCCGCACGCCGATTCGCTCGCGATGGGCGACGGGGTCCAGCTCTGGCCGCGCATACTCGCCGACGTCGAAAACGGCAGCTTGCAATCTCGCTATTACGCGGGTTACGAGAACGACTATCGCCGGGATCCGGCTCCCCGACGATCGATCCTCCCGCAGAAGAGTTTTCTCACGACTACCAGCCTGATCGCCACGCGCGGATGTCATAACCGCTGCAGCTTTTGCTACCTGGCCACGGATGGCCTGCGGATGCCCTACCGGATGCGCGATGTGGAGCAGGTCGCGGCGGAATTCGAAGCAAACGGCGAGCCCTATGCGGTGTTCATCGACAATAATCTGGGCTCGCGGCGCGAGTATCTGCGGGCTTTATGCAAGGCGCTCGCACCGCTCGAGAAGATCTGGAGCGCGGCGGTCACGATCGATGTGACGGACGACGCCCCGCTTGTGCGCGAGATGGCTCTCGCCGGCTGCACCGGGGTGTTCATCGGGTTCGAATCGTTGAGTGACGAGAATCTGCTGAATGCGCGCAAAAAGACGCCGAAAGCGGCTGATTACGCGCGGCGCGTCCGCATGCTGCACGATTACGGAATACAGGTAAACGGGTCATTTGTGCTCGGTTTCGATTGCGACCGCAAGGACGTATTTGCGCGCACAGCCGAATGGGTGGAAGACAACCGGCTCGAGTGCGCGACGTTCCACATCCTGACGCCCTATCCTGCTACGCCGCTCTATTGTCAGATGGAGCGCGAGGGACGCCTGCTGCACCGCGACTGGACGCTCTACGACACGGCACACGCGGTCTTCCGTCCGAAACACATGACGCCTTCCGAATTGGAAGAAGGCTACCGGTGGATTTACCGCCGCCTCTTCTCGCACGCTTCCATCTGGCGGCGCCGGCCGGAGGACTGGCGCGCTGTGCCGCCGTACCTGGCGATGTCGTACCTGTATAAACGCTGCAACCGTTTTTGGCGGCTGTTGATTCAACATGACCTGGTGCACGCGGTGTGGCAGCCACTTGTCGAGCTAAGCCGCGCACGTCATGTGCAGTTCCGGAAAAAACTGACAAGCAGGATGGAAGATAGCGCTTCGGCGGTTGGCGTGATTGCGGCAGGCGTATGAGGATCGTTCGAAATCTGGCGCGCCCGGAGAGGCTCGAACTCCCGACCTAATGATTCGAAGTCATTCGCTCTATCCAACTGAGCTACGGGCGCGCGCGGCGGGCGAGTGTGCTTCTAATTATAAGGGTGCGAAAATCCAGGTAGGAAATGGAGACGGAGGTCAAGATCCCGCTCAGTGATCGGTCCGCCATCGAACAGTGCCTTACCAGCTTCGGCTTTCACATCAGCGTTCCGCGCCGGTTCGAATCAAACGATCTTTATGACACCGCCGATCACTCGCTTCGTCGTCAGAGCATGCTTCTACGGCTGCGGCGGGTAGCGGATAAATCGGTGGTCACTTGGAAAGGGCCCGGTGTCGCGGGGCCGCATAAAAGCCGTCCCGAGCTCGAGACCACCTTGGGCTCGGCCGATACCCTTGCCGAGATCCTGAAACAGCTCGGCTACCAGCGCACGTTCCGCTACGAAAAATACCGGACCGAGTATCAAAAAGGCCAGCAACATTCCGTCGTTACGCTGGACGAAACGCCCATCGGCGATTTCATGGAGATTGAAGGCGAGCCCGGATGGATCGACGCGACCGCCGGCCAGCTCGGCTTCTCGCAAGACGATTACATTCTGGAAAGCTACGGCTCGCTGTACCTTGAGCATTGTAAGAAACTGGGTATGCAACCGGGCGATATGGTTTTTGCGTCACATTAGACTAATCTGAAATGGCGGAAACAATCAGTGCCGGAATAGCCTTGATCGAGCGCGCAGCCGCGGACCTCGCGCGTGTCCGCCAGGAGATCGCGCGCGTCATTGTCGGGCAGGACGAAGTGATCGAAGGTGTCCTGATCTGCCTGATTGCAGGCGGTCACGTGCTGCTCGAGGGGGTTCCCGGGCTCGGAAAAACCACCCTGCTCCGGACGCTTGCGCGCGTTCTCGCCTTGCAATACTCGCGCATCCAGTTCACACCGGACCTGATGCCGGGCGATATCGTCGGCAGCGTCATCATGGATGACGAACACGGCCATAAGAGCTTCCGTTTTCAGCCGGGGCCCATTTTCGCGAACCTGGTGCTCGCCGATGAGATCAATCGCGCCACCCCCAAGACACAATCCGCGCTGCTCGAAGCCATGCAGGAGCGCACCGTCACCAGCGGCTCAACCACCTACACGCTGGAAACACCGTTTTTGGTGATGGCCACACAGAATCCGATCGAAATGGAAGGTACCTATCCGCTGCCGGAGGCGCAGCTCGATCGTTTTCTGATGAAGATCCTGGTGAATTTTCCCTCACGAAGCGATTTGAGCCGCATCGTCGATCTTACGACCAAAGACGACGAAGCCGAGCTGCGGCAGGTGCTCGATCGGAGCCAGATCGCCGGGCTGAAAACGGCGGCGCGGCAGGTCATCGTCGCTCCGCACGTGCAGGATTACGCCATCGAACTGGTCATGGCAACGCAGCCCGGAATCACCGGTGCACCGGAAATCACAAATAAGTACATACGCTACGGCAGCTCGCCGCGCGGCGCACAAGCGCTGGTCGAATGCGGCCGGGTGCTCGCCCTGATGCGCGGCCGGCTGCACTTGAGCCTGGAAGATGTGACCGCAGTCGCTTCCGCCGTCCTGCGCCACCGCATCATTCTCAATTTCGACGCGCACGCCGACGGCTACTCGACCGAATCCATTTTGCGCAAGATACTCGAAGACGCCTCCGAAGCCTGAAGTCCGCCTTACACTACTAGCAGGTGTCCCAGCCACTGCTCGACCGCCGTTTTCTCGAACAGCTCGAACGGCTCACTCTGCACTGGCAGAAGTCCTTCAGCGGCCTGGTGGGCGGCCACAATATCTCGCACTTCGCCGGCGCAGGCCAGGAATTTCTCGATCACCGCACGTTCTATCCCGGCGATGATCTGCGCTCGGTAAACTGGCGCGCCTACATGCGCTTTGAAAAGCTGTTCCTGAAAATGTTTCAGGTCGAGCCGCGCGTGCCGGTCCGCCTCTTGATTGACACCAGCGCATCCATGCTCGCCGGAAGCTCGCCGGATGAGCCGACAAAATTTGACTACGCCCGCCGTCTCGCTGCCGCGCTTGTCTATATCGGGCTGGTTCGTCTGGATAGTATCCTCCTCCAGCCATTCGCCGACCGCCTGCTCGACCCTTTTCTTTCGAGCGGGGGCCGGCATCGCTTCCAGCCAGCCGAAAACTGGCTGCGCGCGCTCCACGCAAAGGGTCCGACCGACTATTTCGAGACCACCCGTCAATATCTCGGCGAGTATCCGCAGCGCGGGCTCACCATCATTCTTTCTGATTTCTTAGGTGCAAGCGATTGCCTGCGCCCGCTCCAGTACATGGCGGATTTCGGACACGAATTGCTGCTCGTACAATTGTGGACAAGAGAAGACCGTGAGCCGGCGGACGATGGTGAAATCGAATTGATCGATTCCGAGTCCGGTGCGCACGTGCGCATCACGCTCGATACCGCCGCGCGCCGCCTTTATACCGAATCGTTCGACGCCAATAGCGAGCAACTGAAGAAGCTCGCGCTGCGCAACGGCGGCCGCTACACCGGGATTCCAGTGAGCACCGCGCTTGGCGATGTTCTGTTCGGCACACTAGCTCTGGCCGAGAAGAGCAGACGCGCGCGCGCGGTATGAGAATCGCCGTCGAGTATGTTTTTCCTTAACCTGACCGGCCCCGAATTCTTAACGCTGCTGGCAACGCTCGGCGGCTTCATCGCCGCTCTTTACCTGCTGGATCGGGCCAAGGGCCGCAAGGTCGTTTCTACTCTGCAATTCTGGGTATCCGCCGGCGCTACCGATCAACGCGAGCCGCGCAAGCGAGTGCGTGAGCCATGGTCTCTGGTTCTGCAGCTTGTGAGCCTGTTGCTCCTGCTGCTGGCAATCTCACGACTGGAATGGGGCAATCGCACAAACCGCGGGCGCGATCATGTCATATTGCTCGATACCAGTTCCTGGGCGGCCGCACGCGCGGCAGGTTCGAACGAAACGGTTATCGAGCGAGAGCGAGAGCAGGTGCGCCGCTATCTGAACGCGCTTTCGCCGAACGATCGCGTGATGCTGGTAGCCGCCGCGAGCGTCGCCGAGCCCCTGACGCGCTTCACAGCCGATCGTGCTGAGCTTAATAACGCTCTGGCCCGTGCTCATGCCGGATTTTCTGCTTTAAACCGCGAGGCGGTAATTGCGTTCGCCACGCAAGCCCGCAACTGGTCGGAAAACAACGCCGGCGAAATTGTATATGCCGGTCCTCAGATTACCGAACGCGACCAGGGCACCTCACTCACTCCCGATCGGGTGCTTGCCGTTGCGGCGGATCGCGAAAACTGCGGCATCCGCGAATTTAGCGTACAGCCGCAGCCGAACGAAGCAAATACCTGGCATGCTTTTGTACGGCTGAAAAACTACGGCGAGCGCAGCCGGACATTACAGCTCCAGATGCATTATGCATCGACACCGCTTGCGCCGCGACGGGTTGCGATTCCGGCAGGCGGCGAGACCAGCGTTGAATACATTTTCAGTACGCAAGCGGCCGGCGAGCTTGTCGCCGCGATCGACGCCGGTGACAGTCTTGCGAGCGATGACCGGGCCAGTATTTTTCTTCCGCGTAACGATGCTTTGCGAGTAACCGTATACACGGATCGGCCGGAGGCGCTGAAGCCCCTGGTCGCTGCCGGGCGGCAGCTCCGCGCCGATTTCTTCCCGAGCTCCGCCTACCCCGCGTCAACCGCCGCAGACCTGGTCGTTCTCGACACAATGACGGTCTCATCCCCCCCGGTGGCGCCGGCGCTCTGGATCAATCCGCCCAAAGAGCGTGCCCCATTGCCTGTCCGGAGCAGCGTGACGAACGCTGCCATTGCATGGAATGGCAGCGGCTCGCATCCGCTGCACGCAAAGACGCTGCGGGTTGCTGATGCCAATATCTTTGAAACTTTCGAGGGCGATGAAACGCTGGCGAGCGTAGCGCAGGGGGCGGTGGTCGTGATCCGCGGCGCTGCTCGCAATCTGCCGAAGACTGCCGTGATCGGATTCGATCCGCTGGCGGCGCCCCTTCGCTTCGAAGTGGCTACGCCGCTGCTGTTTGCAACGTTGCTCGACGAGCTGAGTCCCGGAGCATTCCGCACGCGCACGTATACGGCAGGCGAGGTCGGCCTGGCGCGCGTCGTGCTCGACCGCGAGGAGCAGCGTGGCCCGGTGCGCGTCAACAACAACCGCGGCGAGAGTGTGCCATTCACACGGCGCAACAACGAATTGCAGTTCTTTTCAGGCCGGCCCGAAACCATTCACGTCGTCTCCGACGAGAAAGAGCGAGTGTTCGATTTGCGGCTGCCGGCCGTGGCAGAGCATGCCTGGAATGTTCCGGATACCACCAGCGGTCTTCCCGCATCGAGTGCTTTCGAGCCTCCCGCCCTCGACTTCTGGAAATGGCTGGCCGCGGCGGCCGCTGTCCTGTTGATTGTGGAGTGGTATCTGTTCGGGCGCGCGCGCCGGTTGCGCAGACCGGCACTCAAACAACCGCAAACCGCGCATAAAACGGAAGAGGAGCTGGCAATCCGGTGACGTTCACGCACCCTTGGCTGCTGCTGCTTCTTATCCTTCCTGGCGCCTGGGTCGCGTTGAGCTGGCGGAGCACGCGCCGCCGTGTCCCGCTCGTCTTAAAAGGACTGAGCCTCGCGGCAATTCTGGGTGCGTTTGCCGAGCCCGTGATGATTCTGCCACAAACGAAGATTGCTGAAGTGGTGCTGATCGATACTTCTGCCAGTATTGATGCGCGCGCCTTGCAGAGCGCTTCGGCAACGGCGCAGACAATCCTCGAACGCAAAGGGCGCAACTGGGTAAAAATCGTACCGTTCGAGAACGGTATCCGCAACCTTCGACCGGCGGAGCTCGCCGGTTCTCTGCATCTCGAGCCGGTCAGCCTGGAGCAAACAACCGGCACCAATTTAGAAGCTGCGCTCACCGGCAGCATGGCTGCGATTCCGGCCGGCTATTTACCGCGTTTGCTTCTGATCAGCGACGGTAACGAAAACGAAGGTAGCACCGTGCGCGCCATCGCACAGATGCAGAGCTTGCAAGTCCCGGTCGATACTATTCCGGTCGGGGGCAAGCCGGGGCCGGAACTGCGCCTGGAAAGTGTGTCTCTGCCGCAGGAAGCTTACAGCGGCGAAGAGATACCGCTCGCAATCGATCTCACCGCGCCGGCGGCTACCAGCGCCGTACTCGACATCCATGCCGAAAACAAAGTGCTGGGACATCAGACAGTTGATCTGCATGCAGGAAGAAACACGGTGCGCGCGAATGTGCGCATTAAATCCTCGGGAATCGCCGGAATCGCCGGAAAATTAACAACGCCGGCGCAGGGTGAAGTTCGGTTCGAGGATGCCATCCGGCTTCGCCGCGCTCGCGTGCTTTACCTCTCGGACGATCCTGCGGGCGCTGACAGCAATCTGCTTTCGGCGCTTACGCAGGCGAACATGGAGATTTCGCGCGATGCGGGCGAGCTCGACAAGGATCTGTCGGCCTTCGAACTTGTCATTCTGAACAATCTCGACCTGAACAGCATCTCGCTCGCGCGCAAAGCCAAACTCGAAGAGTACGTCAAGAACGGCGGCGGCCTACTTCTCATCGGCGGCGAGCGGCAGGTTTATAAAGAGGACAAGCAGATGGACGCGCTCGATCGCGCGCTGCCCGCCAAGCTTGCTCCTCCCGATATTCCCAAAGGGACTTGCGTAGCTCTGATCATCGATAAGTCGTCTTCGATGGAGGGCCGCAAGATTGAGCTCGCTCGCCTTTCTGCCATCGGCGTGGTCGATCACCTGCGCCCCAGCGACACAATCGGCGTACTCATCTTCGATAATTCGTTTCAGTGGGCGGTTCCCATGCGTCGCGCGGAGGATAAATCGCTCATCAAGCGCCTGATCTCCGGCATCACGCCCGATGGCGGAACACAGATTGCTCCGGCGCTGACCGAAGCCTATCATCGCGTCGTGCCCTCGAACGCCACCTATAAGCACATCGTGCTGTTGACGGACGGGATCTCGGAAGAAGGGGACAGCATTGATCTGGCCAGAGAAGCCGCCCAGCACGATATCACCATTTCGACGGTCGGGCTCGGGCAGGATGTGAATCGCTCCTACCTCGAGAAGGTTGCGGCTACCTCCGGAGGACGCAGCTATTTCCTGAACGAACCCGCTGGTCTCGAGCAGATTCTGCTAAAGGATGTGGAAACATACAGCGGCTCAACAGCCATCGAGAAAGCGCTCACGCCGATCGTCGCCGAAAAGAGCGATGTGCTCGAAAATGTGGACATGGAAAACGCGCCGCCGCTGCGCGGTTACGCGCGCTTCATAGCGAAACCGGGGGCGGATACGCTGCTTGCGATTAACAAAGCCAGGCGCGATCCGCTGTATGTGCGCTGGCAGTACGGGCTGGGGCGTGCAGCGGTATTCACTTCGGACGCCAAGAGCCGCTGGGCCCAGGCGTGGGTATCCTGGCCCGGTTTCGATAAGTTCTGGACCAACCTGGCGCGCGATCTGCTGTTGCACACCACGCCCAGCGAGGCCGTCGCCGGATACGACTCTGCTAACGGGGACCTGATTGTCAGTTACAGACTGGCAAGCGAAACACGCGAACCCGCACCGAATCCGGTCTTGTACGTGCTCGGTCCGAAAGGTTTCCACGAAACAATTGAGTTGAAGAAATCCGCCGACCGCTTTTACCAGGGACGCCTGCACGTTGGCGCGCTCACCGGATTGTTTCGCGTTCGTCCAGAAACCGAATCGCCCGCGTTTCCTGAAATCGGCCTCTACCGTAACCAGCCGGAGCTCGATGATCGCGGCGTGAATGACAGTTTGTTAAAGGAAATTTCGCAAGCGACCGGCGGCCGGTACAATCCAACGCTTTCCGAGGTCTTCGATACCGGCGGCCGGAGAAATTGGGTAAGCTGGCAACTCTGGCCTGCCTGCCTCGCGTTCGCGGTGGCACTCGGTATTGCAGAGCTGATTGCGCGGAAATGGTCCGGTTTAATAGGACGCGTCTTCAGACCGGCGCTTCGAGCTGCATGACAGTCTCGAAATGGTACGTCTGCGGAAAGAGGTCCACGAGCGCGATCCGGCGGATGCGATATTCGGCCAACAGCATGCGGGCATCTCGCGCGAGCGTGGCCGGATCGCAGCTCACGACCGTCAATCGCTTGGGTTTGAGCCGCAGCAGTGCTGCGACGGCTTTCGCGCCCAGACCCGCGCGCGGCGGATCGGCGATGAGCAAATCCGGCCGCTTGCCGGCATTGTCTAAGTAGCTTTCGGCAGAGCCGCGCACGGCCTGAACGCGCTGCTCCTCCCGGCAGTTGTATTCCAGATCGCGAAATGCCGATCCGCCTCGCTCGACCGATTCGACCCGCTCGAATCGCCTGGCCAGCGGCAGCGAAAACAGCCCCACACCTGCATAAAGATCGATCGCGTGGACGCCTGCCGAATCGCTCAACGCTTCTTCTACGAGCGCATCGATCAGAAATTGGTTCACCTGAAAAAAAGAGCCGCCGCTGATGCGAAAACGAAATCCGGCGGCATCGTAGTCGATTGCGCCTGACACAATGTGCGGCAAAAAACTGCGGCACCAGGAGAAGAAGCGCGCCGCGACGGGACGAGCCGTCTCGAGCACATTTATTTGCAATTCTGCTCCGTTGGTAAACAATTCCAGCGAACGAACGAAATTTGGCCATTCCGGGCGCTTCACCGCTTCCGCGATGCGCGCGATGGCGTCCACTAGAACAGGCGCAGCAATATAGCAGTGATCGATGGCGCAAAGGTCGTGCGAACCATGCCTGTGAAAGCCGGATGCGCCGGCAGCGAAATGCAACTGCACGCGGTTCCGGTAAAACCAGGGCTCGCCGCTGATCGTCGGAATGTCGCACTCGTAGGCGATTCCGCCGATGCGCTGCAGTGTCTCGCGCAAGATTGCGACCTTCTGCTCGAGTTGGTACTCGTAAGCCGAATGCTGGTACTGGCAGCCTCCGCACGCACCGAAATACTCGCAGCGGGGCGCGATTCGCTGCGGAGACGGTTCCAGCACTTCCGGCGCGCTGCCCCGTAACAAACCTGCTTTTGCGCGCTCGGTTGTCAGATTTATGCGCTCGCCGGGCAGAACGTACGGCGTGAGCACGATCTGCCCATCGAGCCGCGCGAGCCCGTCACCGCCATACACGAGTTTTTCGATGGTTACTGTGGATGACATTCGTTACTAAGCCATCCCTTACGATAAAGAATTCGCTTCCCCCACAATGAAAGCACGCGTTTTTTCCGGCGTTCAGCCCACCGGTCAACTACACATTGGTAATTATCTCGGAGCGCTCAAGAACTGGGCGGAAATCCAGAGCCGGTACGAGAGCATCTTCTGTATTGTCGATCTGCATGCCATCACGGCCTATCAGGAGCCGGAGGAGCTGAGCGCGAAGATTCGCGAAACGGCTGCGCTCTTTATCGCCGCCGGCATCGACCCGGAACAGTCGTCGATTGTGGTGCAGTCGAGTATTCCCAATCATGCGGAGCTCGCCTGGCTGCTCACCTGCGTCACACCGCTTGGCTGGCTCTATCGCATGACACAGTTCAAAGCGAAAGCCGAAGCGCAGGAAACGGTGGGCGACGGGCTGCTGCAATATCCGGTGCTGATGGCCGCCGATATTCTCCTCTACCAGGCCGGCATTGTACCAGTGGGCGAGGATCAATCGCAGCATCTCGAGTTGACGCGCGATATCGCTCAGCGCTTTAATTCCCTCTACGGCGAGACATTCGTGATGCCTGCCACGCATTTGCCGGCCGTGGGCGCGCGCATTATGGGGCTCGACGATCCGACCGCGAAGATGAGTAAATCCACCACAGGCTCCGGGCACGCCATCGGGCTGCTCGACGATCCTAAGCTGATTCAGAAGAAGATCGCGCGCGCTACCACCGACTCCAATCCGGCCGTCGATCCGGAAAACATGGGTCCTGGCATCTCAAATCTCTTCACGATTGCGCAGGCTTGCGATCCTTCGATCACCAGGGACCGGGTAGCGGGGATGCGCTACGGCGATTTCAAAAAACTGGTTGCCGAAGCGGTAGTCGCGCGCCTCGAACCGGTGCAGAAGCGCTATCGCGAAGTCACCGCCGACACCGGCTTTCTCGATTCCGTGCTGGCCCGCGGGCGCGATCGCGTGCTGCCCATTTCCGAACAGACCATGCGCAAGGCGAAAGCCGCCATGGGCCTGTACATCGAGCGCTGAAGCCCTCACTCCATTTTCCAAAACGGGCGCTATCATTGGGGTTGTTTGAGCAGCCAGACCGCACCGCCGACACCTGTTGAGCGCAGCAATAAGCTCAGGAATTGGACGATTATCGTCGTCACAAACCTGATCGCGCTCGTCTGCATGGGCTGGGTGCTCAACGGCGCAGGGCTGCATCACATCTGGGGCGAACTACGCCGCATGCACTGGGCCTGGGTATGCGGGGCCGTCGTCTCCGACATCTGCGTCTACCTGCTTCATGCGTGGCGCTGGAAGCTGCTCTTAAAACCGATCGAGCGCGTTCCCTTCATTCAAGCCGTCGAGAGCATTTATGTCGGTCTGTTTGCCAACGAAGTTCTTCCTTTGCGCGCCGGTGAGCTGATCCGCTGCTTTCTACTTTCGAAGTTCACCCGTGTGCCGCTTTCGGTGACCTTCGCCTCGGCGCTCATCGAGCGCATCTTCGATGGCGTCTGGCTGCTTGCCTGTTTCTTCTACTGCCTCCACCTCGGGCGCTTGCCGGGAGTTCTGGTGCGCGGCGGTTATGTCCTGGCCGTTCTGATTGCTGTCTGCGCCGTCATCCTCGGCTTCGCTATGTACGCACGGCAGCAGTCTTTCAATCATTTCTTCGGCTTTACCTGGCCGCGCTGGTTCAACACCCTGATCGAAGATCTGCACCTTATCGGCCACTCGCGCTACCTCTATTTTTCATTTATCGTGAGCGGCCTCTACATGCTGGCGCAGACCGTGCCGATCTACATGCTGGTACAGGCGAACCGGCTGCCCGTCGCCTGGACCGCCTCCTTCACCATGATGGTGCTATTGCGCCTCAGCAGCGTCGTACCGCAAGCGCCCGGCAATCTCGGATCCTTCCAGTGGGTGGCGGCGCGCACACTGATCATGTTCGGCCTCGCCTCGGCGCATGCCAAACGCTTCTCGTTGATTCTCTGGGGGGTGGTTACGATTCCGCTGATCGTTATCGGCTTCATCGCGATCGCGCTCGAGGGCTTCAACATGACGCATCTGCATAAGCAGGCCACAGCCGCCGCCCGCAACCCGAACGGCTCGCTAGAATAGAGCCAGCAGCGGTCCACTTCGTGTTCGCCGTTTCGTATTTTTGCCTGTTGTTAGCTTTTGCCGGACAGGTTGATGCCTCGCCGGCACACGATCCGGCCAAGCAGGCCGAGGCCGATTTGAACCGTGCCGACGCGGCATTCGATCACGCCCGCGAAGCTTTTAAGCAAGGGAAAGTCAATGAAGGCGACGCTGCTTTGGATGAAATGAATAAGGCGCTGGAGGCTTGCGTCGAGTCGCTTGAAACCGCGCACAAATCGCGCAATTATAAAAAGGCCGAACTACGCGTAGCCAATCTGCAGCGCCGCATGTCCTCGCTGCTCGACGATATCGACCTCCCGCAGCGCGGTTGGGCCGAGCAAATGAACCGGAAGCTCGAGGACATCCACGACAAGCTTCTCGCCGGAGCGATGCGCAAATGAAGTTTTTTGGCCTGTTTTCCGCACTTCTGGTCGTGGCGTCACTGGCCTGCGCCGAAGATCGCGACTTTCTGAGTCCGAACGAAGTGGAGCAGATTCGCGAAGCACAGGACCCGAACGATCGCCTCACCTTGTATGTTCACTTCGCGCGCCAGCGTATGGATCTCATCGAGCAGTATCTCGCAAAAGAGAAACCGGGCCGCAGCATCTTCATTCACAATACGCTCGAAGATTACAGCAAGATCATCGAAGCGATCGATACCGTCTCCGACGATGCGCTGCGCCACAACCACCCGATCGATAAAGGCATGGTCGCCGTCATTGATGCCGAAAAAGAGTTCCTCGACAAGCTCAACAAAATCCAGGAGAGCGAGCCTAAGGATCTTGACCGGTATAAATTTGTGCTTTCTGAAGCGATCGACACCACCACCGACAGCCATGATCTTTCGCTCGAGGATTCGAAGAAACGAACGACCGCGCTTGCTTCCGAGGATACGAAGGAGAAGAACGAGCGAGAGGCGATGATGTCGAAAACCGAGCAGAAAGAACGCAAGAAATCCTCGGCGGCCGACGATGAGAAAAAGAAGAAGGTACCAAGCCTCTACCGTCCCGGCGAAAAGCCGCAGAATCCGCAGGAGTAGCCAGCTACTTATCCTGGAGCGATGCTGTTGTTCTTGGCAGGTCGCGCAGTACCTGGCTGCGCAAGAGAAGCGCAGCGCTGATCAATTGGCCCGCGGCTTTATGGCCTTCCGCGTTCCAATGACCCGTGTTGAACGGAGTGTTGAAGAAACCGTGCAGGGCTTCCTGCTTCGCCTCGGCATATTTCAGCATGTCTGGTCCCAACATCAAGGTGTTTATTCCGGCATCCTCGGCCTGCTTTGCCATTCGTTCATCGGTCAGGAATAAAGAGGCGACGCCGACTTTGCGAGCATAGGCCTGCCGTTCTTCCGCATTCGGATTAATCGATTTCTCACGATCGAAGACCACTACCCAGAACTCCGCACCATGACGGCCGCATTCCTCCTTCATGGCGCGAAAGAAGCAATCCTCAACTCTCCACGCGTTTTCAAAAACCGGATTGTCCGGATTGTAGACTTCGTCGGTCATGGCGAGCGCTTCCTGCCCCGGTGCGCTCGACGGCCTTTTTGAGAGCTTCTGCTTGTAATGGGCCAGGAGCTTTGCCCCGTTGATACGTGCTTCGTTCAAGGCGAGCAAAATACGGCTCCGATTGACAACATTGGCCACAGCATTTCGGATTCGCAAGCCGGAAGCATTCTTTGCCGGCAGAGCAGGCCGTTCCGCGACGAGATGTCCGTTTACACAGTCATAAAACGGCGTTCCGGGAATCACATCTGTGGCCAGCTTCCGGTCGCTTCTCACTAATGCCATGGAGGTTGTGCCGAGAATGACGATTTGCGGCTGGTATTTCCACACCTGATGCTGAAGCGTGAGATATTCCTGCGGCAGATTGTAGCCGCCGACACCGAAGTTGAGCACTTCAATGGAATTGCGGGGCCGGTTCAACGCCGACGCGATCCGGCGCTCCATCACCGCCTGAAATTTCTGTTCACGCTGCACCTGCTCCGCAGCGACTTCGGAAGAACCGATGACAGCGATGCGGACCACCCCGGGCGGCCGCGCGATGGACCATTCCTTATCGTCCATTCCATCGCTGTTGATCGTCACGAGGTTATCGCCTTCGTCTTCAAACCAGGCGCGCGCGTACGGCCGGAACGCATAGCCGCGTTCCGGCTCGCTGGTAAAAAAAGAGCCTTGATATTTGACGCCCGCGAGCACCAGGCTCAGTTCGGCCAGGAGCAGCACAACGCCGGTGACCAGCGCGGCGAGGAGAAGATCCCTAAAAAACCGCATAGACGAAAGGATTCTTTGGCCCGCCGCTGCTCGCAAGCAGTAAGGCAAAGCCGATGGCCAGTACAAGAACTGTCGATGCGTAGAGTGACCAGCGCAGGTAGCGCGGCCCTGCTACGCGAGCATGCGCCAGCCACCGATCCGGGCGGTAGCGCTCGCAGAGCTCGAGCAGGCCGTAGCAAGCAAGACCAATCGCAAAGATGCGCCCGCTGTTACTGCCAAACGGCTGAACTACGTCAGAAAGAAAGGTGAGATGCGTCCAGGCATGCCCGATCAGGTACAGCGCATCGGAAACCGTGCTCGCACGGAAAAACACCAGCGCCAGGCAGACCAGATGAAAGGTGAGAAGCCATCCCAGAACGTCGCGGGCAGGCTCCCATTGCGGATGTTTTTTCGACAGTCGTTTGCGCGCGCGCTGCGAAAGAGCATCGACGCTCAAAAACAGCGCGTGTACGACCCCGAAGAGGAAATATCCCCAGGTGATGCCGTGCCACAGTCCGATGGCAATCATGTTGATCGTGAGACTCGCAACGAGGCCGGCGTTACCCGCGTTGCGCGTCGCCATTCGCAAAGGTGTAAACACGTAGTCGCCCAGCCAGTTGGTCAGCGACATATGCCAGCGGCGCCAGTAATCGCTGATGGTGGTCGCCGTAAACGGCCGGTTGAAATTTTCGGGCCCTTCGACGCCGAATAAACGTCCGGCGCCGATCGCGATATCCGTCAGGGCGGAGAAATCGGCGTAGAGTTGCAGCGGCCAAATATAAAAGCCGATCCACCAGCCGCCGTGGATACTCGTCGCGTGTCCGAAAACATAGTTGACCGCGGGAGCGAGATGATCGGCGATGATCAACTTCTTTGCGAGTCCCCAGGCAATACGCAGAATGCCCGGCAGGATAGTCCCGGCATTACCGATCTGAGAAAGAAAATCTTCCGACCGCTGGATGGGGCCGGCAACGATCTGCGGAAAGAAGGCGACATAAGCCGCGAAGGGCACAAACCGCTTCGCCGCCTCCATCTTGCCCCAGTAAACGTCCAGCAGATAGCTGATCAGTTTGAAAGAGTAATAGGAGACGCCGAGAGGAACGATCCAGGACGTTACGCCCTCGTGCGGCACAAAGACGATCAGCTTGAAAAACATCAGGTAAGCGACCAGCAGTACGATCGACGAAACGACGATCAGCGTCGCCCGTGAACTGCCCTTCAGTCGCTGGGACCAGAGCGCGCTCGCGAAGGTAAAAACAGTCGCAAGTGCGATCGCAATCGCGCCGCGCGGGCTGCTCGCACAATAGAAAATATATGACGCAACCAGGATGTAGGCGGCCGGCCACCGGGCAGGTATAAGCCGGAAAAGAAACGCCGCTATCGCGAGGAAAAATAGGAAATCGACGGAAGTAAAGCTCACGCGGATTTCTTGTTGATTAAGGCGATCAAGTCTCCAACGTTCTTCAGGCCGGTTACTTCGCTGGTTGTGAACTTCACCTTGAATTCACGCTCAACAGCGGTGATCAGGTTGATATGTGTCAGGGAATCCCAATCCTCGACATCGTCGGCCGTCATCTCGGGCCGAATTTGAAGGGAATCGTCGTCGAAGACGTCTTGAAAGATGCTGGTTAAGCGCTGTTCGGTCTGTTGTGCCATTAATTTTGCAAAAATTCAGCTTGCCGCAAGCTCCGGGGCGGCCGTATTCACTTCAATGAAAACGGACGCCGGTTGATAATCATCCACTTTCATTCGCCACTTTGTTTGGCCATCCGCATCAGAGATCTTTTCAAATCCAAACTCGGCGAAGAATTGCTTCACCATGCCGTTTTTCGCTGTGGGACGGTATTCGCCGGTTACATGCGTCGCGCCCAACTCACGCGCGTGCCGGAAAACGGCATTCATGATGGTCTGTTCGACCCCGCGCTTCAGAACACGGCAGCTCATGAGCCAGTCGCGAATGGCCACCTCGTCGCCGCAATGCTCCACAATCACCACCGAGATCAGGCCATGATCGCCCAGGCGGTCCGCAAGCGTTGCATATAAGGGGAGAAACCGCGCATCCTTCGCCAGCGCCGCGCAATCGGCCTCGGAACGCCGTTGCGTCGTCAGGTTGAACTGATTGCTTCGCTGCATTAACTGAGCGATGCGCGGCAGATGATAGGAATCGAACGGTGCCAGCGTCATCTTCATCTCGAGCGACTGAAGAAATTCTTCGATCGAGCCATAATTCGCCTGCTCCTCGCGCCGCGCCGCCTCCAGCCGGTACATTTCGGCGCGCTGGACATCTTCAGCCGAAAAAGCGGTGGTCTCAAACAGGTTGAGCTCGCAAATGGCTCGCACGTAGTCGGCAGGATCTTCCGGAAGCTCCGGCACCACTACGCCGGGCGCCAGCTCGCGAACCACGTTGCGCTCGAACGGATTGTCATCCAGAAACACCATGGAGTCGAATCCGATGTTCAGCGTCTCGCGAATCTGCCGGATATTCTGCGCCTTATCCTGCCAGTTCGCGACAAAACACGTAATATGCTCCCGTTTCAGAATCATGTCGGGATGCTTCTCGAACGGTAGCAGCGCGTTCGCCAGCTCATTTTTGCTGCAGACGCACAGCAGAATACCCCGATTCAACAACTCGCGGAGGAACAGTTGAAAGCGGTAGAACGCTTCGCCATCGCCATGCGAATTGAGTTTGATGCCTTCGACACCGTCGTCGCCGATGACCCCGCCCCATAGCGTGTTGTCCAGATCGAGAACCACACATTTGATCACCCGGCCTCGCTGCGCCAGCACAATATCGACGATGTTCTTCGCCAGATACGGCAGCTGATCGGGCACGCACGCCATCTTCGCCATATCCCAAAGCCGGTCGTCAAACCAGTGGCGGCGTCCGGCCCAGGAAGCCACAAAATCCACATCGTTCACCAGTACCGACCCGTAGCGGCGCGCCTCGAAGGCCATGCGCTGATTGAGTGTGCGCACGACCGAAGAGAACGACTCTGAAACCTTGGCGTCGAAATTTCCGAAGGTTCTTTCATACGGAAGGACAAAATTGCTCTGGAGAATGGTCGCTCTACTGCGCGCCTGTATCGCCTCCCAGACACGCGTCATTTGATCGATCGTTTGCGAGGCGAATTCTTCCCCTTTTCCGGCACGCTGTCCGAAACGGGTTCGCAACGCCTGCACGGCTTCCAGCAGAACGATTACATCCGGCTCGAACCGGTACAAACCCGAATTCGCATCGTAGACTTCGAGCTCCACCGCATCAAACGGGCCTTCATAAACGTCACAATTGATTCCCTGTTGATGAAACAACACTCGCAGCAGCGGAACCAGGTGCTGCGTCGACGTGCTGCCGATCAGCGCAACTTTCAGCGTGGCCGACGCCGCGCCGGGATCGAGGCGTTTGCTCGCGCGCACCAATCGCGCATAATTCAATTCTTCTGCGAAAAAACCGGACATTCTCTTTTAGGATCGCGCACTCTAATGTGTAGGGTCGCTTATCTATTTTCCAATGAAACCCGCGCTGCTACAAGTTACAGTGGTTTTCTCTTAATCTCCACACTCTTAAACCCGGTAAATTGAACACGCATGAACCTCTCTTCTTGTGTAAATTAAAGGTGAGGCTTTGCGCTAGTGGCGCATCATCACCATTCGCACAAAACCGGCGGGGTGCTCTGGCTCTCACTCGCCGCTACGCTGATCTTCACCGCCTTCGAGGTCGTCGCCGGCCTGCGCGCACACAGCCTTTCGCTTCTTTCTGACGCCGGTCACAACTTTACCGACGCCCTCGCCCTGCTGCTCGCCGCTGTCGGCGTTTATCTGCAGGGCAAGCCGCCGGACAAGGTCAAAACCTACGGTTATGGCCGCGCAGGCGTCATTGCCGCTTTTCTGAACGCGGCCACTCTCATCGTCATTTCACTCGTTATTTTTTGGGAAGCGATACTGCGGCTGCTGCATCCTGAGCCGTTAAACGATCGCATCATGTTGTGGGTTGCGGTTGCGGCGCTCGTATTGAATACCGTAATCGTTTTCGCTCTGAACCGCGGCCAAAAAGGCGATCTCAATATCCGCGCCGCCGTACTGCACATGGCTGGCGATGCCGTCGGTGCGTTCGCGATCATTCTCGGAGCGCTCGCCATTCGCTATACCGGCCTCACCTACATCGACCCTCTGCTCTCAATTCTGCTCGGCTTTTTTATTCTTTACACTGCCTGGGATATTACGCGCGAATCCTGTAACATTCTTCTCGAGGGTCTGCCGCGCGGCATCGAGCTGCGCAAAGTGACCGACGCAATGGGCGCGGTCGAAGGCGTGATCGACGTGCACGATCTCCACATCTGGAGTCTGGGGTCGAGCACGCACGCGCTCAGCTCACATGTGCTGATCGACGATATGCCGCCCTCGGCAAGCGAACGTATTCTCAGACGATTGAATGAAGTCCTGCATGGCTTCGGCATCAATCACTCGACCATTCAGTTCGAGCATGTACCGTGTGTTCTGTCGGAGAGCGGCTGCTGTCCGAAGCCGGGCCAAGCGCACGATCACGTGCACTGATCAGGCGGAAAGCATCGCCAGTAATTGCTCGCGAAACTTCCTTCCTGTTTCGTTATCCGGTGTAATCACCAGCACCGTGTCGTCCCCGGCCACCGTGCCGACGACTTCTTCGAGCTCTCTTCTGTCGATGGCAATCGCAATCGTGTTCGCATTGCCCGGCGCCGTTCTGAGCACCACCAGGTTCTGCGCGAGCCGGATATCGAGCAGGTATTCATTAACAACTGCCGCCAGATCGGGTCCACCGCTATCGGCTGCAAACATACGATAACCGTCGCCCGTTTTCACCAGGCCCATTTCACGCATATCGCGCGATAGCGTCACCTGGGTCGTTTGAATGCCAGCCTGGCTCAATTCGCGCGCTAGTTCATCCTGCGTGTAGATCGCCTTTTGCCGAATAATTTTGAGAATCTGGCCCTGGCGGAAACTCTTGTTCATTTCTCCATCAAAGACTGGCGCATCGTGCGCAGCCGTTCTGCGGCATGCGAAAGCGCGGCTTTCACGATCGCGGGCCCGGTGCCGCCGGGCAATTCGCGTGTCTTCATGCCATCGGCGGGCGACAACAGCCGCGCCATATCGGGCGCAAACTCGGGCGCAAATGCGGCCAGCGCTTCGGGAGTCCAGTCGGCCGGCTTCTTTCCCGCCTGAACGCTTTCGAGCACAAGCTTACCCACGATCTGATGCGCGCGGTGAAAGGCCACGCCGCGCCGGGCGAGCTCTTCGGCCAGGTCGGTCGCCACAAGCCAGCCGGCCTCGGCAGCAGTACGCGGCATGTCCGGCTTCAGCGTCACAGAATCCGCCACGGCACGCGCCATTTGAAGCGCCCCGAGCGTCTGATCGAAGGCTTCAAAGAGCGGCTCTTTGTCCTCCTGCATATCGCGGTTGTAGGTCATCGGCAGACCCTTCATCGTGATGAAGAGCGACGTCAGCGCGCCGAATACGCGCCCCGATTTGCCGCGGATGAGCTCCAGCGAATCGGGGTTCTTCTTTTGCGGCATCAGGCTCGACCCGCTCGTTACGCTATCGCCGAGCGAGAGCCAGTCGAACTCTTCGCTCGAATAAAGGATCCAGTCTTCGGCAAGACGGCTCAAGTGCAGCAGGATCAGACTGGAGGCGTAGAGAAAATCCAGGGCGAAATCGCGATCCCCCGAAACATCCATGCTGTTGGCTGTAACGGCGGAAAACCCGAGGTCTTCCGCCATTGCTTCGCGGTCAAACGGGAAGCCGCTGCCGGCAAGCGCGCCTGAACCGAGCGGCAGCACGTCCGTCCGCGCATACGCCTGAATGATCCGTTCCAAATCGCGCGTGAACATCTCGAAATAGGCGAGTAGATAATGCGGCCACAAGACGGCCTGCGCGCGCCGCAGATGCGTGTAGCCGGGTATGATCGCCTCTGGATATTTATTCGCCAGTGCGAGCAAGCCTTCGAGCAGATCGAGCAGCGCGTTTGCGACAGATTGCTCCGCTGCGCGCAGATAGAGCCGGGTATCGAGCGATACCTGCTCGTTGCGGCTGCGACCGGTGTGAATCTTGCTCGCCAGGTCGCCCACTTTTTCCTGCAGCTTGCGAATCACGAAGGTGTGAACATCTTCGTCCTGCGCGCCGAAAAAATAGCCGGATTCTTTGGCCTCCTCGCCGATCTCGGCAAAGGCGCTGACAAGTTTTGCCGTTTCGTCCGGCTTCAATATGCCCTGCCTCCCGAGGGCGCGCGCGAATGCCTGCGAGCCCTTTACGTCCGCGAAGACGAGCCTGCGATCGAAATCGAG
>DATBGM010000014.1:0-18617 GCA_036557945.1 Bryobacteraceae bacterium
GAATAGCAGACGTGCGGCGGAACACTCCTTCTGTCATGCCTCAGAAGGATTCCATCCGCTACCATTTCGTGCAGATGGCGGATCAGCATCCGCTCCGTTATCTCTGGTATGCTTCGCCTCAGTTCGCTGGTGCGCATGGGCCCATCGAGCAGTCGCCATAAGATCGTTCCTTTCCATCGTCCATCGATGACAGACAACATTGAATCGATGGGGCAAGGCGAAACTTCTTTTTTGGACACCGGCATACGGCCCCCATTATCGCCCGTAAACTGACAAATTAGTCAGTACGGACCTTTGCGTCAACCTTCGCTTCGAGGGAGTCAATTAGGCAGGACAAAACATGCACCTTCTAAACATGATCACGATTACCCTCGCGAGTTTGATGGTGGGCAATGAATTGGCGGTGTCGGCCTTTTTCAATCCTGCCGTCTGGAAACTGGAGAGCACGCCACAAGCGCAGGGTCTCTCTATTCTCGCCGGTTCTCTGGGTCGGGTGATGCCTGTGTGGTATGGAGTGTGTCTGGCCTTTTTAGGGCTGGAGCTGTTCCTGCATCGCCATCAGGCTGCTTTAGTGCCTCTCCTCACGGCAACGGTGATTTGGGTGGGTGTCATCATTTTTACGGTCCGTGTGCTTGTGCCCATTAACAATCGCATTGCTTCGTTGAACACTGCGGCGCCGGCGCCTGGCTGGAAGCAAGACCACAAAAAGTGGGACTCCCTCCATCGGGTCCGGATCCTTTTGCTGCTCGTGGCGCTTATTGCCATCATCTATGCATTAGTGGCGTGAGTTCGGTAGCGCACATTGAGAAAAACCCGCTCCGGGCCGGTCGGCAATCCGTAAATTGAAACTCTTGGCACTGGCGTCGCCGGACTCAACAGGAAGTCGACTCGCAAGATACTAAATGAAGCCCGCCTCGTTTGTTTACGCCTAGCGTCTGAACCGCGTCCTCTCGCCAAACGCGAGCGGTATAGAATTCATAGTTCGGCCTATGAAGACTGTACTCTCGCTGCTCGTTACTTCAATTTTTCTATCCGGCGCCTCTGCTGCGAGCCTTACCGGAAAATGGTCCGTGACGTTAACCCGGGGCGGCGGTCCGCCGCGGGAGACCTCCCTCTACCTGACGCAGCAAGGCGACCAGCTCACCGGCTACATGTCCTCCCGCAATGAGAACGAGCCGATTCAACGCGCAACACTTAGCGGTTCGAATATTACCTTCGAGATTGTGCGCGATCGTTTTGGCGAGGAGGCTAAGTCGGAGTACACAGGCACGGTCCAAGGCGATACGTTGAACCTGCAGATGCCGGGATGGGAGGATCGCAAAGGTCCCGTCCTGCATCTGAAGCACGTCTCGAACGAAACGCCCGGCCCTATGCCCGAGCCGCCCAAGAAAATATCCTTGCCCGAGGCGAAGCCCGTACCATCTAATGGTCTTGCTAAGGCGCCGCCGATGGGCTGGAATAGCTGGAACAAGTTTGCCGGCAAGGTGAGTGACAAGCTGATTCGCGAAACCGCTGACGCAATAGTGAAAACCGGCATGAAGGACGCCGGCTATATCTATGTCAATATCGACGATACCTGGGAAGCCGGACGCGACGCGCAAGGCAACATTCAGACCAACTCGAAATTCCCGGACATGAAGGCGCTCGCCGAGTATGTGCACAGCAAGGGACTGAAGCTCGGAATATACTCCTCGCCCGGCCCCAAGACTTGCGCCGATTACGAAGGTAGCTTTCAGCATGAAGAACAGGACGCAAAGACCTACGCCGCCTGGGGTATCGATTATCTGAAGTACGACTGGTGCAGCGCTTCGCGGGTATACGACTATCACTCGATGCCGGCCGTCTACGCCAGGATGGGTGACGCGTTGCAAGCCACTGGACGTCCGATTGTTTACAGCCTGTGCCAGTACGGCGTCTTTCATGGCCCGCAATGGGGCGAGCGCGTAGGCGGCAATTTGTGGCGCACCACGGGCGACATCAGCGACAACTGGAAATCGATGTCGCACATCGGCTTCGACTTGCAGCTCGATCTCGCGCAGTATGCCGGTCCCGGACACTGGAACGATCCCGACATGCTCGAAATCGGCAACGGCGGCATGACTGACACCGAATACCGCACGCACATGAGTCTTTGGAGCTTGCTGGCGGCGCCGCTGCTGGCGGGCAACGATCTGAATCACATGTCTAAAGCGACTGCCGAAATTCTGATGAATAAAGAAGTGATCGCGATCGATCAGGATTCGCTCGGCAAGCAGGCGAAGCGAGTCGCGAAAGAGGGCGATCTCGAAGTCTGGGCGCGGCCGCTGGCCGATGGCGGTGAAGCGGTGGGTCTCTTCAATCGCGGTGCCGGCTCCGCAAAAGTAACGGCCCGCAACTCCGATCTGAAAGTCGACGGCTCCTACAAAATTCGCGACCTCTGGGCGCACGCGGACCGCGGCACATTCAAAGAGGAATACTCCGCCGAAGTACCGTCGCACGGCGTCGTGCTGATTCGTTTGGATCGCGAAAAATAGCGCAGTTTTACTCCGCCCGCAGCGCCTGCATGACGTCCACTCGTGCAGCGCGCGCGGCGGGAATAAACGACGCGATCAGCGCGGCCGCTAGCAGCACCACAATGGAGCCGGCAAGCGGCAGAAAGCCCGGCATCCTTATTTCGCCGAACGAACTGCCTGCCAGCAGCCCGAGCGCGGTGCCGCAGACAGCGCCGGCGATTAAGCCCGCCGCCGTCATCACCAGGCCCTCCTTTACTACGCTCCGGACCAGATCGTGCGGTTGCGAGCCGATTGCCAGACGAATACCGAACTCACGCGTGCGCCCGCTAACCGAAAACGCCAGCACGCCCGCGACTCCGATGACCGCGATCAGCAAAGCAACCGCCGCGAAAATGCCGAAGACAAGTGTGTTCAGCCGCTCCGGCGTCAGCACCTGGGCGCGCACATCGGCTAGGGTAGCCGCATGCTCGACCGGCTGATCGGCCGAGACGCTGCGAATCACATGCGTAACGCGCGGCAGCAGTGCGTACGGGTCGGTGCGCGTGTGCACAAAGAGGCGGCCCGACCACAGTTCCTGTTGCCCGAGCGGATGGTAGACCGTAAGCACCGGTCCTGGGATCACGTGCTCGTCGTCGGCATCCGCTGCAACGCCCACGATACGTCGCGGTCCCGTGCTGACGTCGATGAATTTCATAACGGGATCGGTCCACATGAGGTGGCGGTTCACCGCATCCTCATTCGGGAACATTCGCCGGGCCAGCGTCGCGCTCACGATAACGACCGGCTCGCTGCCCTGGCGATCGGAGTCGTTGAAATCACGCCCCGCAAGAAGGGGCACTCCCAGCGCGGCGAAGTAACCCGGCGAAATGGTGCGGAACTGCGCCCGCGGATCTGGTTCGCCCGGTGCGCGCACACGGCCCTCGGCTGTGAAATCGAAGCCCGGTCCAAAGTTGCCGGCGTCGCGCCAGGGAACCTGGGTGCCCACCGCGACTCCCGTCACCCCGGGCATCTCCCGGATGCGCCGTACCATCTCCCGATACGAGTTGGTGATCTGATCGGGCGTCTTTCCGTAGGACGCCGCCGGAACGTTGATGGCAAGGACGTGCTGCATATCGAAGCCCGTGCGTACGGTCTGTAGCGACAGCAGTGTCTTGAGCAGCATGCTCGCACCCGCCAGAAGCACGAAGGATGCAGCAATCTGCGTAATGGCGAAGATGCGCAGCCGGCCGCTGCTACCGCCGGTGACGCGCGGGCTGCTGCCCGATTGAGTGAGTCCCTCGGCCGCATTCGAAGGTAGCCGCGGCACAAACGCGAGCACGATTGCTGCGAGAACGGCAAGCAAAGCACCCACCCAGAGCAAACTCGTGTCGACTTTCAAATCGAGGGCCCGCACCGAAAAGCGTGAGGCGTAACGCGCCAGAATCGCGACCAGCGGGCGCGCGCTCAATATACCCAGCGCTGCGCCCGCCAGCGATAGCAATAAACTCTCCGCCAGCAGCGTGCGCCGTAGCGCTGCGGTGCTTGCCCCCAGAGCCGCGCGAATCGCCAGTTCGCCCTCCCGCCGCACGGTGCGCGCCAGAATCAGATTGGCGACATTGGAGCAAGCGATCACGAACACCAGCGCCGACGCGGCCAGCAGAATCCACAGCACCGTGCGTGCCTTCGCCGTTACCTGGTCGCGCAGCAGCACCGCCTTGATACGAGAGTCGCCTTTTGCGGAATAAGCCTCCGGATGTTCTTTGATCATGCGGGCGTAGATGCCGCTTAACTCCGCCTGCGCCGATTCCACCGTTGCTCCGGGCGCCAGCCGGCCGAACAGCTCGGTCATGCGGTGCACGCGGCCGGTGACCATGGTTGCCGAGAGATGATGCGGGCTGGTGACGATGTTGGCGATCAGCTCCGTATCTGCCGGATATGGGATCGTTGGCTCTAGCACTCCGACTACCGTCGCGGTACGCGATCCGAGCCGGATGACTTTGCCGATGACAGATGGGTCGCTCTTGAGCGTCGTGCTCCAGAAACGATACGTCAGGACGGCCGCTCCGGCGGCATTCGGGCCATCGTCGTGCTGGTCGAGTAGACGGCCCAGCACCGGGCGCAGCCCCATCACGCGGAAGTAGGAACCGTCGACAACTCCTGCGCGAACCTCCCGCGGCTCGCCCAGGCCCAGCATCGTGAAGCCGATAGTCGAAAATTCGCCGAACTCAGTGATGCTTTTGGCGCGGGCACGCAGATCGCGGATCTCCGGCACAGAGAACGGCACATCCGCCATCTCCGTCACACTCTGGTGCAGGTAGATCAGGCGGTCTTCGTCCCGGTTTGTCAATGGCCGGAGCAGCACCCCGCGCACCAGCGTGAAGATGGCGACGTTCGCGCCGATTCCGAGCGCCAGCGTCAACACCACCGTAATCGCCAGGCCTCTCGAACGGATCAGTGATCGCCAGGCAAATTTCAAATCGCGCAGAAAAATCATCCCTACTCCGGCCCTTTCATGACAACGTCGTTTCCCGCCCTGCGAAATCGACAACGTCTCGCAGGAAATCTCGAACCTACTCCGCCAGCAAATCGCCCAGCCGGTCCAGCCGGCTTTCCCACAGTGAGCGTCGTTCGCTCACCCATTCCTCGACTGCCGCAAAACCCGCCGGCTCGATCCGGCAGGTGCGCACCCGCCCCACTTTCTCGCTACGCACCAGCCCGCTCTCCTCTAGAATTTGCAGATGTTGCACCACCGCCGCAAGTGTAATTTCCAGAGGTTTGGCGAGCTGCGACACCGAGACAGGCCCGTGGCTGATCCGTTCTATCATCTCCCGGCGCGTGCGGTCGCCCAAAGCGTGAAAGATCCGGTCTACGAGTACTGTATCGGGTCTGGCATCCGGCATCTCCACGCTCTAGAGTGACTTTCCGAGGCGGTCGAGGAGTTCCTGCCAGCCCTGTTCGCGCATCTGCGGCCCGTCTGCACCCTCGAAAAATGCCGCCTGCTCGGTGAAGATCAGGTCGGTCCCTTCCGCGGCCGGAAGGAGTTCAAAGGTGGCAAGCGATGCCGAAATGCGTTTGTCCGCCACGGCCATGGTATACGCCAGCACAATCCGGCGATCCGGCACGATGTCCTGAAACGTCGTATGGTTGGTGAGCGAGGCGCCTTTCAACGGGCCGTTTTCTGCCGAACGAAAGCGCGTGCGCTCGCTCCCGCCTACCCGGAAATCCATTGTGAATTCATCAACTTGGAACCCCTCCCCTTCGGCGAACCAGCGGCGCTTTTGGGCCGGATCCGCGAATGCCGCAAAGATACGCTTAGGCGAAGCGGGATAGTTCCGCTCGATTACGAATGTACTGTGATTAACGCTTTGTTCCACGCCAGCAGGCTCCTTTAGTTAAGTGACTACTTTAGTGTTAGCCTGATCGTGCCAATTGTCAAGTAAATACTTAACCAAAAAGTTCGTTTGGCAAAAATGGCTACCATGGAAGCGTGCAGCGTATCGCGCTTGCCGCCGGTTTCGTGGTGATCCTCGGCGGTCTGCTGTTTCTCGACTACAAAGGTTATGAAAGCCTCAAGCGCATGGAGGACAAGCTGGCTGCGCTGAGCTCGCGGGTGGACGAGACGAGCCGGCTGGCCCAGGAAGAAGCGAGTGCGGCCACCGCGGCCGGGAAGCGAGCGGACGAAGCCGCCGCCCGTGCGGAGATCGCAGCCGGAGCGCGCCGCCAGGCCGAAGAACAGAAGCAACAGGCGGAACTCGGCCAGGCGCAGGCCCAAAGCGCCGCGCAAAAGTCAGCCGAGCAGGCCCAGCAAGCGCAGGACGAGCTTACCCGCATTCGCCGCGAGCGCGAGGAAGAGCTGAATCGCATGCAGGAGGCCTTGAATCGCGTGGTCGAAACCAGGCGCACGCCGCAGGGCATGACCATCATCCTGCCCGATTCCACATTTCGCTTCGATTTCGACAGCGCCGAGCTTTCACAGAAGAATCGCGAGTTGTTGAGCCGCATCGCCGGCATTTTGCTTGTTTCGAAGGGCTACGGCCTGTCGGTCTTCGGCTACACCGACGATGTCGGCACGGCCGATTACAACCAGCAGCTCTCGATGCGCCGCGCGGCGGCCGTCCGCCAGTATTTGGTTCAATCCGGCCTCGATCCGGCGATCATCAATGTCAAGGGGTACGGTAAGACAAGCCCGCTCGTTGCGGGCACCAGTGCTGCCGCGCGTGCGCGTAACCGGCGCGTCGAAATCGCCCTCACCGACAGCGAGATCCACTTTGAATCTTCGCCTCGCTGAGAACCACGGGCTCATCAACTTTGTCGGCGAGGCGCCCGCGAGCGCGCGATAAAAAATACGTTTTGATGCTGCTTCATATCGACGCGCGCTCCGCGAAAGCGCACGCCTTCCATTTCGAGCAGCATCCGTTGTTCCAGCCGCGCCGCCTTTCCGGTTTTCAATTGGCCGCCGGCTCCCAAAACGCGATGCCACGGCAGCATCTCGCCGTGCTTGTTTAAAACCTGCGCAACCTGCCTGTGATAGCGGGGGTAACCGGCCGCTTCTGCGACCTGTCCGTATGTCGCGACCTTACCGCGCGGAATCGAACGGATCGTCTGCCGGATGGCCGCGCGCATCTCCTCGGCTTTCGTCATTGCTGTTTCTCTAATGTCGCGCGCGTCGAATTCAGAATGGAAACGAGCGAATCTCGCGGCGTCTTCTCCACATAGGGCGCAATCGCCCAGGCCAGGCTCTGCGGAATATCACGAGACAGCGAAAGCGTCCGGCACTCTGCAACAACACCGCCCTGCACCTCTTCCAGCGTCCAGTACGAATACAAGCGCCACAGGTAACCATGTCCTTCCCCCGGCGGAAATTTCTTTCCACGACTGAACAGACCCGTATCCTCTTCGACGATATGGCGCGCATAGGCCGCGCCTTTCCACTTACCCGGCGCGATCTGCTGATAGCGGACACTCTCTTCCACATCCAGCACAACCGTTATGACGTTCTTCTGGCGAAGCTGCCAGTATCCGGTGATCTCGTCACCGTTGCGGCGAATCATGTGCGATTCGGCTACGGCCGGATAGATATCTCTATGCCGGTCGAAATCCTCGAGCAGCCGTACAACTTGCTCCGCACTCTTGTCCGGTATGTAGACTGCACCCAGCCAGTCATGAATCAAACCGTCCTGAATCGAAACTGGCTCTCCGTTGTTCATCTGCTTTATGAACACTTCGCCCGCAAGCACACGCTGCTTGTCGTCAGCATCATCTTCGATCAACAGCAGATTCTTGCGGCCTTGCCATCGCGCGTTTACCTGTGATTCCACGGTCTTGACATATTCTTCGAATCCGGCAACGGTTTGCGGCGAGAGTTTTACCACAAGCTGCGCTTTAACCGGTGCAACCACCGCCATCAGCGCGACAGCAATCCACAGACGCATCCTCGCTTTATTATGGACAGCGCCGGTACATGACGAATGCGTCTACATATCCCAGTGTGGGATGCAGGAACGCCTCGGGCAGACGCCCTACGATTTCAAAGCCGAGATGTTGCCAGAGCCGCACGGCGCGCTCATTGGAGCTGATGACGAAATTGAACTGCATCGCACGAAAACCGGCGCGTGCTGCCTCTGCGAGCGAGTGCCGGCACATCGCGGAAGCGATGCCGCGTCCAGGTGCGTGGATGCTCGTCACGTATCCGCAGTTTGCGACATGGGCGCCGTCCCCGCGCTGATTGGCGCGCAAGTAATACGTTCCGACGATCGCGCCCTTCTCTTCCGCGGCAAAGACGTTGTGTCCGCTCGCAAACCAGTACGCGAGTGCCTGCTCGCGAGTCATGTCGCGCGGCAGCGGATAAGTTTCGCCCGCGCGAATCACCGGTTCGAGGATATTCCAGATTGCATCGCGCTCGCGCTCGGCGGCTGCCCGGATCACCAAGCATGTAGTCAGGGTAGCTACTACAGGGAGAATGTAAGAAGCGTTTCCGATGACCACTCCCATACCGGCGCCCGAAAAGACCACCGGCCTCGAGCCGCTGCGTCAACCGCTCTTTCGGGACCGCTGGATTGCATCGATTGTTTCGAATGTCGGGAGCTGGATGCAGGATACGGCCGGCACCTGGCTGATGACTGCTCTCACCGCCTCGCCGTTGCTCATCGCGCTGATGCAGACGGCGGCGAGCCTGCCGGTTTTACTCCTCGGGTTGCTCGCCGGCGCAACTGCCGACATCTTCGATCGCCGTCGTCTGCTGATCTTTTGGCAAAGCTGGATGCTCGCACTGGTCGCCATCCTGAGCATCCTGACTTTTTTCAACGTCATCTCGCCGTGGGTGCTGCTGATGCTCACCTTTGGTCTGAATATCGGCGCAGCGATGAACAACCCGGCGTGGCAGGCGATCGTGCCGGAACTGGTGCCCGCGCCGCAGCTAGCCGACGCGATATCGCTGAACAGCGCCGCCTACAATCTGGCGCGCGCCGTGGGTCCGGCGCTGGGCGGGCTGGCGGTTGCGCTCTTTCCGGCGCGCCGGAGCCATACCGGCGCCGCGTTCGTCTTCCTGCTCAACGCGCTCTCCTTCCTGGCGGTAATCGTCGTTCTCTACCGCTGGAAACGAACGCCGCTCTTTAAAAGCGCTTTGCCGGCCGAACGCGTCTTCGGTTCGATGCGGGCCGGAGTCCGTTATCTCTTGCATGCTCCGGCATTACAGACGGCGCTCCTGCGAGCCGTCTCGTTCACAGTCTTTGTGAGCGCGGTCTGGTCGCTGCTCGCCGTGGTCGCACGGCGCGATCTGCACCAGGGCGCGCTCGGCTACGGCATTATGAACGGCAGTATGGGATTGGGCGCTGTGATCGGCGCGTTTTCACTCGCGCGCTTGCGCCGAATGTTTTCCGCCGATCGTATCATTGCCATCTCCACGGGCATTTTTGTTCTTACCCTGCTCGTGCTCGCTTTTGTGCATGTTTCGCCGCTTATCCTGTTTTGTTTAGTTGCGGGCGGGTTCGCCTGGACGAGCACAATGTCTACACTGAACACCTCCGTTCAGCTTTCCGTCCCTTCCTGGGTGCGGGCGCGCGCGATCGGTTCCTACCAAATGACGCTGCAGGGGGGCATGGCCCTGGGCGGGGTGATCTGGGGCTACATCGCCGAACATCTTTCGACTTCGATCTCGCTTACGTGCGCCGCCATCGGCTTGCTGTTCACGCTGCCGCTCGCTTTTCGCTTCCACGTATTGCGCGGGCAGGTTCCGGATCTGAGTCCTTACAAACGGAAACGGGCTGCGCCGCTGATGGTGCTGGAGCCGAATCCGGAGGATGGCCCGGTGCGCGTCTCCGTGCAATATCGCGTGCGGCCGGAAGACTATGAAGCGTTCACGGCAGCGATTCACCAGCTGCGCGATGTGCGCTTACGTGACGGCGCGTTCCGCTGGGGTGTCTTTCAGGACGTAGCCGATCCGAGTCACTTTGACGAAACCTTTCTCATTGAATCCTGGATTGAATATCTGCGCCAGCGCGAACGGTTCACCGCTTCGGATCTGGCGATTCGAGACAAAGTCTGGAGCTTCCATCAGGGCGATGAGCCGCCGCAGGCTACACATATGATTTATGCGCGCGAAATAACCGACTAGTGGTCCGTCGCGCAGAAGAAGCGTATTGTATGACCTCTCACAGTTTGACGGCCACCGATACACCATCGCGAACCGGCAATTGCGTCGTGTAGAAATCAGGCGAGGCGAACAGGCGCTGGTTGAAGAGCCGCACCGCGTGGTCCGTCTTCTCGTGCGGGTCGAGCACGCGAGCATGCCAGAGCGTGTTATCCGTTATAAACAATCCGCCGCGTCTGATCCGGCCTGGCACGGCATCGAGAACGTCCGGGTAACCATCCTTATCGACATCGTTAAAAATCAGGTCAAACTCGCCTTTGGTAGTCGCGAGGGCGGTCAGTGCATCTCCCACGTGTACCTGGATGCGCGACGCGACGCCGGCGCGTTCGAAATAGCCGCGCGCCCGTTCGGCATTTTCCGCGCTACCGTCGGAATAATGCACTTCAGCATCCGGCCCGGCGGCGCGCGCCAGCCAGATTGTCGAATAGCCGATCGCAGAACCAAGCTCGAAGATACGCCGGGCCTTTGTCATCATGACCAGCGCCCCCAGAAATCGTCCGACCGCCGGGCCGACAATCGGAATCTTTCGCTCGCTGGCATAGCTCTCGATTTCCGCGAGTACCGCGTCGCGGGCAGGCAGCAGATCGAGCATGTACTGTTCAATTTTCGGATCGGTAATCATCGCGCTTTCATAATATGGGAGCAAAAAACGGAGTGCCGGGCTGCCAGCGCCGCTGCTAGCTTTGATTCGTGAAGACCGTAATGGAAGAACGCGTTCGAAAGATCCCGTGGGAGCAGGTTTCCGACGATCTTGATGCGCTGGGTAGCGCTGTACTGCATCGCTTGCTCTCGCGTGAGGAATGCGAGCAGCTTGCCTCGCTCTATTCGCAGGACGAACCGTTTCGCAGCCGTATCGTAATGTCCCGGCATGGCTTCGGCCGCGGCGAATATAAGTATTTTCGTTATCCGCTGCCCGAAATCGTCTCCGCCTTGCGCACGGCCATTTACCCGCGCCTTGCGCCGCTTGCGAACCGCTGGCATGAATTGCTCCGAATTTCCGTCCATTACCCGCAAACTCACGCCGAATTTCTGGCGCGCTGCCACCAAGCCGGTCAAAACAAACCCACGCCGCTGCTGCTCGAGTACGGCCCCGGCGATTACAATTGTCTTCACCAGGATCTTTACGGCGAACACGTTTTTCCGCTGCAGCTTGCCATTTTGCTCTCGGAACCTGGCCGCGATTTCGAAGGCGGCGAATTTGTTATGACCGAGCAGCGGCCGCGCATGCAATCGCGCGCAACGGTTGTGCCGCTGCGCCAGGGCGACGGTGTTCTCTTTGCGGTTCATCACCGGCCTGCGCAGGGTACGCGTGGCGTGTATCGCGTCACTTTGCGCCACGGCGTCAGTCTCCTCCACAGCGGCCGCCGCTACACCATCGGCATCATTTTTCACGATGCCCGATAGCCCCGTCCCCCTTGCGACAACCCGAAAACTGGACTATGGTAAGGCCATGCCTCACTCACTTTCTCCCCATCTCTGCGTCAGTAATGCGGCTGGCGCGATCGACTTTTATAAGAAGGCCTTCCATGCGCGGGAAATCACCCGCCATGCGGCGCCCGACGGAAAACGCATTATGCATGCCGCGCTCGAAATCAATGGCGGCATGGTGATGCTTTCCGACGACTTCCCGGAATATCGCGGCGGCAAATCCCTTACACCGGAGGCGCTCGGCGGCTCGCCGATTGTGCTGCATTTACAGGTTGACGATGCCGACGCGCTTTTTAACCAGGCCGTCGCCGCCGGCGCAAAAGTCGCCATGCCCGTTGCAGATCAATTTTGGGGCGATCGCTATGGACAGATCACCGATCCGTTCGGATTGACATGGTCCATCGGCGCGCAAGTCAAGAAATTGAGCGACGAAGAAATCAAACAGGCAGCCAAGGCGCACTTCTAGCCGCCGGCTCCCGCAGAGACGCAGTTGCCAGACTCCCCGCTTCCACCGGATACGAATCCGGAAACGACCATCTTCTATACTCGGCCAGCCGCCTTGTCTACGATTGGCCCATATCAGTTGATCGAACGCCTCGGCGAAGGAGGCATGGGCGAGGTGTGGCTGGCCGAGCAGCGTCATCCGGTGCGCCGCCGTGTGGCGCTCAAGCTGATCAAGGCCGGAATGAATTCGCGCGAAGTCGTGGCCCGCTTTGAATCGGAACGTCAGGCTTTGGCATTGATGAATCATCCATCGATCGCCAAGGTCTTTGACGCGGGCGCCACCCGCGATGGCTTGCCCTACTTCGCGATGGAGTACGTGGCCGGCGAGCCGATCACGGAATTCTGCGATAAACGGCGGCTCAACATGCGCGAAAGGCTGGAGCTGTTTATCCAGGTCTGTCAAGGTGTGCAGCATGCACATCAAAAAGCAATCTTGCATCGCGATCTGAAGCCATCGAACATTCTGGTCACGCTGGTCGATGAAAAGCCGGTTCCGAAGATCATCGATTTCGGCGTAGCTAAAGCGGTTTCGCAAAGCTTGACGGCCAATACTCTGTTCACGCGCGCGGGCGCGCTCATCGGAACGCCTGCCTACATGAGCCCCGAGCAGGCGAATTCGGGCGGCGAGGATATCGACACCCGCACCGACGTCTATTCGCTCGGCGTTGTTCTCTACGAGTTGCTGGTGGGCGCGCTGCCGCTCGATTTAACCGGTATTCGCAACCTTGCCTTTCATGAACTGCTGCGCCGTATTCGCGAGGAAGATGCGCCGCGGCCCAGCACGAAAATCAAAACATCGGGCGAGCACTCGTCGCTTGCTGCGCGCAACCGGCGCACCGATCCGGCGCTTCTCGGGAAGCAGCTCAAGGGCGATCTCGATTCGATCGCGCTCAAAGCTCTTGAAAAGGAACGCGGCCGGCGCTACGGTTCGCCTTCGGATCTCGCCTCCGATCTTGAGCGTTACCTCCGCAACGAGCCCGTACTCGCAGTGCGGCCTTCGCTTGCGTATCACGTACGTAAGTTTGTGCGGCGTCACCGTTTGGGCGTAGCCGCTTCCGCGGCGGTCGCCTTGTGCCTGGTGGCGCTGGTTGTCAGTGTGCTGGTGGACTCCGTGCGTATAGCTCGCGAGCGCGACCGCGCCAATCGCGAAGCGCAAGCTGCCGAGCGTGTCGCTAACTTTCTGGTCGATGCATTCAAAGTTTCCGACCCGGGCGAAGCGCGCGGCAACAAACTGACCGCTCGCGAAGTGCTCGATAAAGGCGCCCAGAAGATCGAATCCAGCCTGGCCGGCGAGCCACAGCTTCAGACTCGGCTGATGCTGACGATCGCCAGCGTCTACCAGGAACTCGGTTTGTATGAACCGGCCCGGCAACTGGTGGAAAGAGCTTTAAAGCTGCAAAGCAAGGTGCTCGGTCCCGATGATCCCGCCACGCTTCGGTCACAGCGGCTGCTCGCCCGCCTGCTGCAATACCAGGCTCATTACGATGCTGCCGAGAAGCTATACCGGGCGACGCTGGCGCGTCAGGAGCAGCTGCTTGGAGCGAATCACCCGGAGGCAATCCGGACCGGAACCAGCCTGGGTCAGCTTGCTGCTCAGCAGGGCCGTTACGCCGAGGCGGAAAAGATTCTGTTGCGCACTTCGGCCGCAAGCGAAAAAGCGTTCGGTCCCGACCATCCCGACACGCTCAGCGCGCTACACGGCCTGGCGGTCGCATACGACGGCACGCAACAGTATGCGAAGGAGGAAACCTTGTGGCGCGAGCTGTTTCAGCGCCGGCTTCGCACATTGGGCCCGGATCATCCGGACACGCTCGATACCGAGCAAAATCTCGCCTACGTTTACTATCGCGAAGGCAAGCTTCCGGAAGCCGAAAAGTTGCAGCGCGAGGCGCTCGAAATCGAAAAACGTATCCAAGGCCCCGACCACCCTAGTGTCGTGCTCGCCATGGGCAATCTCGCCAATACGCTGTCTGAAGAACACCGCTATCGCGAAGCGGAAGCGCTGCAACGGGAATCTCTCGCACTACGCAAAAAGACACTCGGCACGGATCACCCGGAAACGCTATTTGCCCTGGCGAATCTCGGGAACATTGTTGCTGCCCAGAAACGCTACCCGGAAGCGCTCGCTATGCTGCGCGAGGCGCTGGCAGGAGAAACTCGCGTGCTGGGCGATAAACATCCGGAAGTCGCCTACGCATGGTTCAATCTCGCGACTGCGGAAGCTGCGGCAGGTAATCACGCCGAAGCTTTGCGCGATCTGCGGCAAGCAGTGAATCGCGGGTACGCGCAGCCGCAGGAAATTGCGGAGTCGTCCGCCTGGGCGGGCCTGCACAACGACCCGCAGTATGTGCAATTGCTGGCGCAAATAACCAGGGCGGCGTCCGCGAAAAACTGATTTAACCGCCGATTGTCAGATCGAAATGCCGGGTACGCTGAAGCCGGCGCGAAGCGGTTTCAAAAGCGCCTTTACGCGATTCTTCGGCAGTAGCCGCAATTCCGCGCGCGACACAGGCGCCCGAGTCGGTCGAAGCCACTTCCGTGATGTATTTTTCCCCGATCTGATAGGCGGTAACCGTCACCGGCCATCCAGCCAGTTCCGTTTGCTGGCGATTCCAGTTTTCAGCGCGCATGGGCCACCAACGTTTCCACCGGCTGGGCGGCGCCGCGCTCCACCGGCGCACCTACCAGGTTCCCCCACTCTGTCCAGGAGCCGTCGTAATTCGTCACGTGGTCATAGCCGAGCAGATATTTCAGCACGAACCAGGTGTGGCTCGAGCGCTCGCCGATACGGCAGTAGGTAATCACCGGCTTGTTGCCATCGATTCCCTCCTGCGCATACAATTCCTTGAGCTCTTCAAACGACTTGAAGGTGCCGTCGTCGTTTGCGGCTTTGCTCCAGGGAACACTCCGTGCTCCCGGCACGTGCCCGCCCCGTTGCGCTGTCTCCGGCAGTCCGGGAGGAGCCAGAATCTCGCCGGTAAATTCCTGCGGGCTGCGCACGTCCACCAGCGACGCGCCTTTCGCCTTGAGTGCGGACTGCACATCGGGCAGAAACGAGCGAATCGAAAAATCCGGCTCCTTCGCTTTGTATTGCGTCGGCGCGTATTTGGGAACCTCGGTGGTCAGCTCCTGCCCTTCCTGCAGCCACTTCTTGCGCCCGCCGTTCAGCAGTCGCACATCCTTATGCCCGTAAATCTTGAGCTGCCAGAATGCCCAGGCGGCGAACCAGTTGTTGTTATCGCCATAGAGCACGATCGTTGTCTCCGGTGTAATCCCGGATTCCGAGAGCAGCTTTTCAAGCTGATCGCGCGGGATGATGTCGCGCCGGATGCGGTCGCAAAGCTGGCTCTGCCATGACCACGCAACTGCGCCACGGATATGCCCCTGATCGTAGGCGGTATTTTCGACATCGACTTCTACCAAACGAACGGAGGGATTGTCTAAGTTCTTGAGAACCCAGTCAATGGAGACCAAAACTTCCGGATTTGAATAGTTGGGCATTTTGTTTACACCGATTCCTAGATAGAGAATACGGTGATTCTGCCCGGCTTGTCAACTGTTGGACCTGCCGGCGGCGCACACTCGCAGAAAGCACAAGCCAGCGAGCAGCAGGGCCAAAGTGCGCGGCTCCGGCACCACTTCCGTGATTTGCAGATCGGTGAACTCGTAATGTTGCAACAGGCTTGCAAAGATGCGGTCTTCATCGCCAGACACAATGCGCACTGTCCGAAACGGTGAACTGGATACCAGCCCCCAAAAACCCTTAAAAGACACGACCGGCAAGTCAGGCGGGGGAGGGGGACTAGGGAACGGCGGAACGACCCCGTCGGGGATATAGTATTCGGTGTGGAGATCATAAATTATAAGGGATAGTCCGCCCTGCACCGGGTCCATCGTCCAATCGCCGCCGAAAGCATAGATCGGTGTGGCGAATGTCCATGTGGCTGCCAGGTAGTGCTCGGTAACATCCACGTACTTGCCTGGAACAAAATGGCCCGGACCTGGAAGGTGTATCTCATCGAAATCGAAATTTGAGCTCACCGATACTCCCGGGATGTTGCTTTTCGCATTTGCAAACGAATCGGTCAAGATAGGCCGCGAGCCGATGGCGGCTCTGAATGCGGCGTGATCGTAAAACTCTTCGGCCGGCAAGGTGCCACTGACGAGCAGTAACAACAAAAGAGCTTTCATCGCTCCTCCTCGAGATCAATCGCTGAAGTATATGGCAGACTCGCTGCCGAAGCAAGGCTCTCTTTACTCGATGCGCTTCAGGCAGACCAGACGCTCGCAAGCGCGGCCTTGAATTTCGCCATGTCGTCGCCGCTGCCCACCGTGACACGGACCCACTGCGGCCACACGGGCCAGACGCGCCCGACGTAGACATTGTGCGCCGCCATGGCGCGGAAGAATTCGCGGCCGGGACGCTTCGTGTTCAGCATGAAGCAATTGCTTTCGGAGGGGATAAATTCTGCGCCGCGCGCACGGAGCCAGTCGAAGGTGTCGTTGCGGATCCCGGCCAGAACTCTGCGGCGTTCGGGCACCAGATCTTTTACCGCGAGGCTCGCGCGAGCTCCTGCCATTGCCGTCATAGGCAGCGGGCCGCCGCTGAAACCGGACAATTTTTCCAGCAGATCGGGCCGCGCAAAAGCAGCGCCGGCGCGGAGTCCCGCCATGCCGTAGAGCTTCGAGAAGGTCCGCAGCACGACGACATCCTTACCCGCCTTCACCAGATCCGTCGTGGTCTGCGCTTTGGGCGAGAAGTGAATATACGCTTCGTCAACCATCACAATAGAGCCGGCCGGCTTATGAGCAACCAGGTATTCGATCTCCGCATGACTCGTGAGCGTGCCGGTCGGATTGTTTGGATTGCAGATATAGAACAATCCGGCATCCGGCGCGGCCGAGATCATGGCGCGCACATCGTGATCCCAGGTGCCTTTGCGCAACGGTACATTGACCAGCCGCGCGCCGATGAACTGTGCTGCGCGCTCGCCCGCTTCATAACCCGGATCCGCTTTGATGAAGGCCCGCTCCTTCGAACAAAACGCGAGGACTGCCTGGTGCAGCGGAGCGCTCGATCCCGCAAAGAGCTGCAGCTCATTTTCCTTCAGCCCTTCCCCGGTAGCCAGCGCTTCGGTGAGCGCAGTCGTCTCTTCGAAGCGGTACCGGCCGCCCTGGCGCGTCAGCTTTGTGATCGCCTCAATCGCCTCCGCACACGGTCCCATCGGGTTTTCGTTGGCGTTGATTTTGACGGCGTCTGCCGGCATATTCTTCACCATCGAGAGCTGCGCGAGCGCCTGCTCATCGTAGAACGGCAGCGCTGCACCGGCCGAAAGCACGGCTGCGATCCGGCCAAAATTTCTGCGCGACAAAGGTTCCATTTTGCGCCCTCAAAATCCTTCTTCTAGAGTAGAGAAAAATTTTGAATGAGCGGAAATGGAATGCCATTCGCCTCAACGTTTACAGCAGATTAGCGCGAAGTGAGTCCTTCGCTTCCTGTCAATGGCGGCTCGGAGCGGTAGCGAAAAGGCTTCGGAAGCATTAGAATCTGAACTTGGCACTCGCTGCGGGCCGCCGCTGCGCGGTGCCGCCCAATCCCGTCCAGGAAGCCGGCACCATGTTCCGTGTCGAGCAACTTCGAACGGTCACCGAGACGCATAGAGGAGGGAAATGTCCAACGAAATCCATGACCGGCTCACGCATTCCTACGCGGAATTGGAAGAGCTGAACCTGAACGCAAAGGAGCAGCGCAAAGAACGCACCCCGGTCGATCAAATCCGCGAGGAACGCCTCAAATATCTCACCGACGAAAAGGGAATCAAGGCGGTCACGGTACTGTTCAGCGATCTGGAAGGCCGGCTGCACATGCTCGATTACGACAAGAAGTTTCTTGTCAAGAGCTGGGACAACCTGACCTTCGACGGATCGTCGATCCGCGGCTTCACGGCCCAGCGCGAGAGCGATTTGCGGTTGACCATCGATTGGCCAGCGTTCTATTGGGCTCCGGCCGACATCTTTGGCCCGGGCAAGGTGCTGGTCTTCGGGCAGGTCATCGATAAGGACGGCACGCCTTATAAGGCCGATGTGCGCAGCGAACTGCACCAGCTTGCCGATCGCATGTACGAACAGAACAAGTACACGCTCAATGCGGCAAACGAGATCGAAGGCTTTCTCTTCAAGGGTCCCGATGCGGAGCGCCGGTTCCATGAAGCCGAGCAGTTTGAATACGTCAATACGGGCGGCTATTATCATTCGTTGCCGGGCGATCCGCTGCGCCAGTTCATCGATACGACCGCCGACGTGCAGCGCGCGATGGGATTCGAGAACGAAAAAGATCACCCGGAAGTCGCACCCTCGCAGTTTGAAATCAACTACAGCTATGCGGATGTCGTTACCGCAGCCGACCAGATTCAGCTCTATAAACTGATCTGCCGCCAGGTCGCGACAAAGATGGGTTTCACTGCCAGCTTTCTGCCGAAACCGGTGGTGGGCGTGAACGGCAGCGGCATGCACACCAACGTCTCGATCAGCAAGGATGGCAAGAACCTCTTCTGGGACGAAAAAGG
>DATBGM010000015.1:0-26447 GCA_036557945.1 Bryobacteraceae bacterium
TTCACCCGCTTGCGCGTAATCGCCACCAGGCCGAAATCGTTGAACTGCAGAATTTTATACGGCGCTTTGTCGGCACGCATCGCCTCCTCCAGCGTCTGCATCACTTTCTGCCGGTTCTTCCGCTCATCCATGTCGATGAAATCGACTACGATGATGCCGCCCAGATCGCGCAGCCGTATCTGCCGTACAATCTCTCTTACCGCTTCCGTGTTCGTCTTGACGATCGTGTCCTCGAGCCGGTTCGACTTGCCGACATACTTGCCTGTATTGATATCGATCGCCACCAGCGCTTCGGTCTGATTGATCACGATATAACCGCCGGATTTGAGCCATACCTTCGGTCGCAGCGCCTTCTCCAGCTCCTGCGTGATGTTGAACGCATCGAAAATGGGAGTGGGCCGCGTGTACATCTTGACCCGGTTCACGAGCGCGGGCTGAAAGCGCTGCATAAACGTCACCACGTTTTCGTACAGCTCTTCGTTATCCACCCAGATCGCTTTAAATTCGCTTGTCACCTGGTCGCGCAGAATGCGCTGTACGATATCCAGATCGTAATGCAGCAGCGCCGGCGCCGGCTTCTTCTCCGCTTTCTGACGGATGTCGAGCCAAAGATTGTAAAGGAACGACATGTCCGCCGCGATCTCTTCTTCCGGTACACCTTCTCCGGCTGTGCGCACGATGAAACCACCCGTTGTGCCCGGCCGGTGCGCCTGCAGAATCCGTTTCAACCGCTGGCGCTCTTCCTCGCTTCCGACTTTTCGCGAAACGCCAAGATGGCTCACGCTCGGCATGAAAACGACGTACCGCCCCGGAAGCGCGATGTGCGACGTGATCCGAGCGCCCTTCTGTCCGAGCGGCTCTTTCGCGATCTGCACGATGATTTCTTGGCCCGGTTTTAAGAGATCGGAAATAGACGGATACGTCCGCTCCGCGCGCTCGACCGCTTTGTCTTCCAACTGCTCGCGATGCATCTCCGTCCGTACGTCGGGGGCAATCGTGGCCCCGCCGTTGCCGGATTCCTGTCCCTGCGCTGGGAAGCGGCTTCCTCCCCGCCGGCGGCGCATGCGGCGCGAGACCCGGTGCAACGAGCGTCCGCCCTGCTCCCGCAAAGATGCGCTTGGCCCGGGAGCGCTCGTCGAAGCAGAATGACTCTCTTCTTCCGGACGCTCTTCTTCCGCGCCGATCTCCTCCGCCCCTGCGATTTCTTCCGCCGCAATCGCGTCCAGCACCGGTTCGTCTATCCCGGTCAGCCCTTCCTGTATCGCGAGTACTTCGTAATCATCCAGCGCGATCGGCTCGGCCGAGGGTAGTCCGGCATCGCTCGGCTCCGGCTCCGCAACCGCCGCCGTCGTCTTGAGCTCCGCGCCATTTCCCGGCCGCTCTGCAATATCCGTCAACGGCTCCGCAATCGTGACCGCTGCTTCCTGCGATTTTCCTTCCGGGACTTCTCCGGCTCCATCTTCCAGCTCCCCCGCTGCTTCGTCCCGATGCGAGAAAACCAGGTCCGTCAGCGCGATCTCCTCTGCCTCCTCCGCCAGCTCTTCATTCGTCGGAGTCGCTCGCTCCATTTCGGGCTCTGGCTCGATTTCACTCGCAGGCCGGCGATACTTCGCCAGCGACTCGCCTGGAAGCAGCACCACATCTGTCGCCTCTGCCGCCGCTTCGCGTTCCTCCGCTACCAGCTCGGAAACTACCGGTGCCGCCGCTGCGCCCGCCGAAGCGTATTTATTCTCGGGAAATCCGCCGCCGCCCCGCTGTCTGCGCCGTCGCGATCTGCGCCCGCGGCGATCTCCACGAAATCCTCGCTCAACACTACTGTCGCCTTCTGCGCGCTCCGCCGGCCCTGCATTCGTTGCTTCATCGATTGCCGCAGCCGCGACCGCCGCTCCCTCTACCGTGGCCTCCTCGTTTCCGGCAGCTTCCGCCGCCTGCCGGTCCGATCCGCGCCCCCTGTTATCGCGCCGCTCGCCTCGCGCCGGACGCTCTTCTGTCACCGTGTCGATATCGTCGTTCTCTTCGAAGAAATCCGATACATACAGGAACGTGTCGCGCTCCAGCCCTAAATCGACAAACGCCGACTGCATACCGGGCAGCACGCGCGTCACCCGCCCCTTGTGAATACTTCCCGCGAGTGAATATTCGTTCTCCCGCTGAAAATACACTTCGACCAGTTGGTCGTCTTCTAAGACAGCTACTTTTGTCTCGTGGCGATTGGACCCAATCACCAGTTCTTTACTCATGGATCACACCTCACTCGGGCCGATCGGAAGAGTAGAAGAAATCAGAATTGCTGTATCGAACGGGCTCGTTACGAACTCCGTTTTCAAACCTGTTGTATCCGGATGGAGTTTCACTCACATACATCCGGCTTCGCACCTTTTTACAGCTTGCGAACCTGCCTGCAACTCCGAAACTTTTTGTTCCCCGTCAGCCCGGCTTTCTTTTATAAGTCGAACTTCCGTCTATCCAACCAGCCTTGTTCAGGCCGGCCTCAATTTACAAACCTGCGCAGCCTGACGCTGTTCACCAGTCCCAGCATCAGAAAAATCGACCACGTGTTGGACCCGCCCGAACTCATCAGCGGCAGTGGAATGCCGGTCACGGGCATCCGCCCCACCACCATCCCCACATTCACCAGCACATGAAACAACAACAGCGCCGCCACTCCCATACAGACATACAAGCCTGCCCGGTCCATGGCCGTCTGGGCGTTCTGCACCACCTGCATGATCAGCAGGAAATACAGCACCAGCGCGACAATGACTCCAACAAACCCATGCTCTTCGGCAAACGACGAGAAGATAAAATCCGTGTGCGGCACCGGTAAAAAGCCCAGATGAGTCTGCGAACTCTCCTTTGCCCCCCGGCCCCACATGCCGCCGTTTCCCACGGCGATTCTCGATTGGATCACCTGAAAGCCGGTTCCTCTGGGATCGCGGTCAGGATTCACGAAACTGACCAGCCTATCCTTTTGATACGGCTTAAGAAAATAATACCCGATCGGCAACGTGACAACCAGCACGCCGGCAATGATCAGCAGGTATTTCCAGCGCAGTCCCGCCATCATGATGCCCGCCGCCAGTATCGGCAGAAACGTCAGCGATGTCCCCAAATCCGGCTGTTTCATCACCAGCAGCATCGGAATCGCCACCAGTCCCGCCAGCTTCGCTAAATCTCGCCATTCGAGAACGTCCGCCTTCAAATCGGTCAGATACTTGGCGACCAGCAGGATCACCACGATCTTCACGAACTCCGAAGTCTGCAAAGTAAACCCGCCGACTTTGATCCAGCGCGTCGACCCAAAAACCTTGTTCCCCGCAAACTCGGTTGCAATCAGTAATGCCACCGATGCCGCATACAGATAAAAAACACGCCCGAGCAGCGCATGGTAGTCGATGTTCGATGCCACCCACATCATCACCAGCCCGCTCAACACCCAGATGATCTGCTTCCACCAGGCGTCCTGCCATTTCGTATTTGCCGTCGCGCTGTAGATCTGCAGGACGCCCAGGCAGCAGAGAACCAGCGTGATTGCTATCAGCGGCCAATCCAGTTCGCGAATAGAACGATATGTAATCATCTCGGTCCGCTTTCATCACGAACAGAACCGCGGCCGTAAGAGAGCGGCGCGATTCCCGCCACTATCGGCAAATCAAATAACTTTCGATCGACCCGCCGCAACAGTGCGTTCTGTGCCGTTAGTTTCTGCTCCCGCTCTTTCTTATCGAAGTACGCTTTAATCACATCGCGCACAATCGGCACCGCCATGTAGCTTTCCCCGGCGTTTTCAAAAAGCGCAACCACCGCGATCTCCGGCTTCTCCGCCGGTGCGAACGCCACAAACCACGCGTTATTCGCCAGCGCGGATCCTTTCTTTGCGCCTTTGGTGCGCTCGCTGGCTGCTAATTGAGCCGTGCCGGTTTTACCCGCGATCTTGATTCCCGGAATGTACGCCGCGCGGCCCGTCCCGCCCTCATTCACCACTGCATACATTCCAGAGATAACCTGCGCCAGGTCGTCGCTCTTGAAATTTCCCTGCCGCAGCAGCTTCGGTTTCTCGTTCAGCAGCAAGTGCGGACGGTACCACTTGCCGCCCTCTCCCAGGCCTCCCAGCGCCGCCGCGATCTGCAGCGGCGATACCGTTACCGCGCCCTGCCCGATCGCCACCGAAATCGTTTCGCCCGCATACCATTTCTGCCGCGCCATGCGCATCTTCCACTTGGTCGAAGGCATGGTGCCCTGCGTTTCATTCGGCAAATCGATGCCCGTTTTACGCCCGATTCCCGCCAGGTCCGCATAATGCGCAATGCGGTCAATCCCGAGCCGGTTGCCGACGTTGTAGAAGTACACGTCGCACGATTGCGCAATCGCGCGGTGCAGCGAAATATTCCCGTGGCCGCCTTTTATATGACACGCATAGTAATGCCCGTAAAACACCGCGCCGCCTGCGCAGTGAAACTGCGTCTCCGCATCCACCACGCCCGTCTCCAAACCCGCGATCGCCATAATCGGCTTGAACGTCGATCCCGGCGCAAGCTGCGCCTGAATCGCCCGGTTCAACAGCGGCTTGTACGGATCGTTCGCCATCTCCTGCCAGTCTTTGCGGCTGATGCGCCCCGTGAACTTATTCGCATTGAAGGTTGGACGGCTCGCCATCGCCAGCACGCCTCCCGACCGCGGGTCGAGCGCTACCACTGCCCCGCGTTTGTCCTCGATCGCCAGTTCCGCCACCGCCTGCAAATCCAGATCGAGCGTCGTGCGCAGATCTTTCCCGGACACCGCTTCCTGCGCATTCTCCATCTGCCGCTCGCGCCCCATGTTGTCGACCAGCACTCTTTGCTGTCCATCCACCCCGCGCAGTGTCGAATCGTACTCGCGCTCGAGCCCGTCTTTTCCGATAATGTCGCCCTGGTGGTAATCGATGAACTGCGGCGCATTCAGCTCCGTCTCGCTGATCTCACCCACATAGCCCGTCACGTGCGCCGCAAAACCGTCCTGCGGATACTGCCTGCGCCAGGCGCGCACAATCTGCATCTCCGGATACGTATTCACGTCCTGATGCGACTCCACCCACGCCATCTCGTCGCGCGACAACTGGTCTTTGATGATGATCTGCGGCCGCGACGACATGCGCCGGATCTTCGTCGTCAGCTCCGCATAATCCAACTGCAGCGCTTCGGCAATCGCCCGCAGATGCTCCGGCTTGATCTGGTCGCGATTGAGCAGTAGCGAATACGACGCCTTGTTATCGACAATCACCCGCCCGTCGCGGTCCAGAATCTTGCCGCGCGCCGCCAGAATCGGCGTGCTCTTGATCCGGTTGCGCTCCGCCGCTTCGCTGTAGACGTCGGGATTTTGAACCTGCAGCGCCCAGAAGCCCGAAATCAGAAACACGAACACCGCCACCGTCAGATACTGGAAAATCGCGATCTTCCCGGAAGCCTTTTTCGGATCGTCGCCGAGCAGCCGCTCGGGATCTATCTGCTCTTCCCGCTCCCGCTGACTTTGGGTAAATGCCACGTGAAATTCCGCAGTTCGGCTACTCTCATTCTAGTTGTAGCCGCGTAGTCCTTCTGCTCTAGTCCTTGCCCCCAGCCAATCGCATCCGGTCCAATATCAAAAACAACGGCAGCGCCACAATGCTGTTCAACGCGCCGTGCACAAACACTTCCTGCGGATCGAACGGAACGATCTGCCCCAGAAGCGCCCGCCGCATCAGCCAGTAGAAAAACGCATGGAAAAAGAAAAAGAAAAAGCAGAGCACCGCGCGAATCAGCGAGCTCTCCACGTTAAACCGCTGGCTTACCGAAGCCGCAAAATAACCCACCAGCGTCTTCGTGATGCCGTACATGCCGATCGGAATATTCGCCGGCGAAAGGGAATCTTCGGCAAGCCCCACAAATGCGCCGAAAAACAGCGATGCGATCGGCGAATGCCGCATCAGGCCGAAATAAATGGTCAACAACAGCGGCAGTTCCAGCCACTCGGTATGCGGCACCAGCCGCGGCAGATAGAATTTCCCGATAATCGCAACCAGCGTGATCGCCGCCAGCGCGACAACCTGGAAACGATGAAACCAGCTATCGCGCGCCGCCGGCGTCAGGATCTCGTCGGTCGTCTCGTTCATGACGGGGGCGGGGAAGTGGCTGGAGCGGTTTGCGCCGGTTTGTGCCGCGGCGCTCCCAGCGGCAACACCGGATCGTTCGCAGCCGGCGCGCTCTGCGTGCTCGGAACCTGGAGCTTAGGAACCTGCGGCTTAGGTATTGCCCGCGCGCCTAAAATTGCAGGCGGCGCTTCGCTCCCGGCCGGCGCCTCATTTTTTTTCTGAGCCGGTGCTGTTGTCGCCGGTGCTGTTGCCGTCACCGCCGCTGGTTTGGCCGCATCCTTCTTTACGTTGAAATTCGGAACCGGCGTGCCCACCGCCCCGTATACATGTCCTTCGTCCTTGCCGAGCGTGCTGTATCTTTCGAGCACCTTGTCCGCTTCCGTCTGTGGCTTTGCCTCTATTGCTGCATCCTGCCCGCTCTCTTTTGGCGGACGCGCCAGCGTGTGCGCGCTTAAAGCTTCTTCGGCAGCCGCCGGCGGCGTCGTCGGAATCTGCTGATGCACTCCCTGCACAATCACCAGCACCTCTTCTGCCGACGCCGGCGACCCGCTCAGGTTGAGCTTCAAATCGCGCATACCCTGGCCCGGCTGGCTCGATAGAATCTTGCCCACCGGAAATCCCTTCGGAAAAATGCGGTCTTCTCCCGATGTGTAAAACCACTCGCCGCTCTCTACCTTGTCTTCGTTTTGCACCTGCTCCACGACGCACTTTCCGCTGCCGCAATTCAGCACGCCGTGCACATGGCCCTTCTGCGATTCCACGCCGACTTTAAACGTCGAATCTGTCACCAGCAGCACCTGCGAAACCAGCGGATACACCGCAACCACTTTGCCGACGATTCCCTCCGGCGTCACCACCGCCATGCCGGATTCGACTCCGCTGGTCGATCCGCGGTCGATAAAAACCGCCTTCGCCGACGCTACCGTGCTGTTGCCGATCACCCGCGCCGCAATCGTTTTCGAAGGCGTCTGCGCCTGAAACTGCACCAGTGCCCGCGCATGCTCGGCGGTCGTCAGCTGATTCTTGTAGTAAATGTTCTCCATCTGCAGCCGGTCGTTCGTCGCTTTCAACTTGCGGTTCTGCTCCCGCACATCCAGCAGAATGAAATAATCTTCGAGAAAGCCGAGCGTGTTGTGCCGAATCGCCTCCACGATCCCCGCCATCGGCGTCACGGCGGTCACCGCCCAGACGCGGATCAACCGCTCGTCGCCGTTCGTCTTTACTTGATAAGCCAGGTAGAGCAGTTGCGCAACAACGGCGACCACCAGAACCGTCAGGTTCCGGAACCGGCTCAGCAGAGCTTCCATACTTCCCTTTTCTAATTTAAGCGGAATGCGCACCCGTCGGCGGCGAACTCCGCCGAAACCGAGCCCCGCGGCGTAAAACGCGGGCAACGAACCGCCCCCGTCTGGCTACTCAATCGCAATGCGCCGTAAAAGCTTGAAATCCGTCAGCATCTTTCCCGTCCCGAGTACCACCGAAGCCAGCGGATCCTCCGCGATTGAAACCGGCAGTCCTGTCTCTTCCCGGATCCGGCGGTCCAGGTTTTTGAGCATCGCGCCGCCGCCCGTAAGCACAATCCCACGGTCGCTGATGTCCGCGCTCAACTCCGGCGGTGTGCGTTCGAGCGCCACGCGAATAGCATTCAGAATCGTCGCCACACACTCGGAAAGCGCTTCCCGGATCTCGCTGTCCTCCACCGTCACCGTCTTCGGCACGCCTTCTATAAGGTTGCGGCCTTTGATCTCCATCGTGAGCGGCTTGTCCAGCGGATACGCCGAGCCGACCTGAATCTTGATCTGCTCGGCCGTGCGCTCGCCTATCAGCAGGTTGTATTTCCTTTTCAGGTAGCTCATGATCGCGTCGTCCATCTCGTTGCCCGCCACCCGCACCGAGCGCGCGTAAACAATGCCCGAAAGCGAGATCACCGCCACGTCCGTCGTGCCCCCGCCGATATCGACCACCATGTTTCCCGATGGCTCCGTAATCGGCAGACCCGCGCCGATCGCCGCCACCATCGCCTGCTCCACCAGGTGTACTTCGCTCGCCTTTGCACGGTATGCCGATTCGCTCACCGCCCGCTTTTCCACTTGCGTAATCTCGCTCGGAACGCCGATCACGATGCGCGGATGCACTAGCATCTTGCGCCCGTGCGCCTTCTGGATGAAATAGTTCAGCATCCGCTCGGTTACTTTGAAGTCCGCGATCACGCCGTCCTTCATCGGCCGGATCGCAACGATATTTCCCGGCGTCCGCCCCACCATCTCCTTCGCTTCTTTACCCACCGCCTCGATTTCGCCGTTATTCTTGTTGATGGCTACAATCGAAGGTTCGTTGACGACGATGCCCTTGCTCTTCGCGAAAACGAGCGTGTTTGCCGTACCCAGATCGATAGCAAGATCCGAGGACACGAGGCTGAAAACAGACCTGAAATTCATGTATCCGGAATGAGTGAAATCCGAGAGTAACATAGGAGTGTATCGTTCGGGTTTCGAATTCCGGCGGCATTTTTCACATGGTCTTTTCCCTTTGTTTGGCATAACCCGGCGCGAGTGGCTCCTGAGCGCCGGCTGCATTTCCCTTGCTGCCTGCGCTCGTCGCGTCGGTAGCGGATTCAACGGTTATGCCCTCGTTGCAACCTCCGGTGAACATAGCGTCGCGATTGCGGATCTCTCGAATTTCCGCCTGCTCCGCGAAGTCCCCTTGGGCGGCTCGCCCGTATCGATCCGCGCCGGCATCGAAAGTAATTACGTGCTTACGCCCTCGACCGGCAGTGTGCATGCGATCGGGCCTGAACTGAAATGTACCGCCTCACGCAAGCTGTCCGACGAGCTCTGCGCCATCGACCTCGCCCGCGGCGTGAACCGTCTCTTTACACTCGCCGCCGCAGGTCAGTTGATCGAAGTGGATCCTCGCACCCTGGCTCCCAAGCATCGCTGGAAGCTCGCCGCTGAACCGGCCGGTCTGGCTGTTGCCGCCGATGGCTCCGTTGCCGTTTCCAACCGGAAAACCGGCAGCATCGAATTTTTCCGTGCGGGTGACGCACAGCCGGCCCGCACCAATCTGGGCGGCGCGATCGGTGAAATCGCTTTTCGAAAGGACGGCAAGCTTCTGCTCGTGGCGAATTATCATGAGCAGGCCATCACCGCCCTCGATATTCCCAGCCTGCAGGTCGTAGCGCATCTCCCGCTCGCCATGCAGCCCGAAAATTTCTGCTTCAATTCCGATGGCGGCCAGCTCTTCGTTACCGGACCGGGCATGGATGGCATTGCCATCGCCTTCCCCTATCTTCCTTTTGAAATCGAGCAAACCGTCCTCGCCGGACGTGATCCGGGCGCCATGGCCTGTTCCGAAAATCCGGCTTATCTGCTGGTCGCGAGCGCTAGCGGCTCCGACGTCTTCATTTTGAATATCGAGGATCGAAAGGTTCTCGGGATCGTCGAGGTGGGCCAGAAGCCGTCGTTTATCACCGTGACACCCGATAGCCAGTACGCGCTGGTCCTGAACGAAAGCTCCGGCGACATGGCCGTCATCCGCATCCCGTCCATCCAGCAGCGGCTCGGCAATCCCGCCACCATGCGCGGCAAATCAGCGGCGGCTCTTTTTACCATGCTTCCCGTCGGCAGCAAGCCCGTCCACGCCGTCGTAATCCCAAAACCAGCCTGATCTGAAACAGTGGAGTAGGCGTTTACGCCTGCATCGCCTCAGAAATAGAACTTCCCGGCCAACTGCACGTTCCTCTCGCCCTGCGAGCTCTGAATTTGCCCGAACAGAGGACTCGTAATCGTCTGCGATACCGGGCTGCTGAAGATCGGTGTATTGGTCAGGTTGAATGCCTCGCCGCGGAATTCGAAGTATTTATGCTCCGTTATGTAGAAGCGTTTGCCGAGCGAGAAGTCGAACCGGATCATTCCCGGCCCGTTTACAATGCCCACACCCGCGTTGCCGAACGTGAACGCCCCCGGCACCGCATACGCCGTCGGGTCGAGGAACAACTCGCCAGGCCCGATTTGGTGCGGATCGTCCGGTGTGCCAATCACGTTTGCGCGGAAGCTGCGCGCCAGCGTACCCGAAGGATCGCCGCTCATCTTGATCGTCAACGGAAAACCCGTATGCGCGGTGAAGATGCCGCCCACTTGCCAGCCGCCCAGGAATGCGTCCACCGCCCGGTTCCAGCTCGAACCGTACTTGCGCCCCGCCCCGAACGGCAGTTCGTAGACAAACGATCCGGTCAGGTTATGCCGTACATCGAAATACGTCGGTCCCCACTCGGCTTTCTGGTTATACAGGTTCTGCCAGTAAGCCGACTGGCTGCCCGCCTGGCCGCCTTCGCCGTAATAGCCGATCGCATCCGATTCACCATGCGCCCACGTGTAGGCCACCTGGTATTCCAGGCCGCTCGTAAAACGCTTCCGCAGCGTCGCCTGCAGCGAGTTGTATTTCTGATTGCCGATCGAAGCTGTTCCCGAAATCTGCGCGATCTCGCTTAGCAGCGTGGGGTTTCCCGCTAAAAATGCGCTCGGCTGCACAACACCGTTAACCAATTGTTTCTGGCGATACGGCATCGGCACCATCAGGTGCGTCCCGTGCTGGCCGACGTAGCCGAGTGTCAGCACCGTCTGACCCGGTAACTGGTACTCCGTCGAAAGATTCCACTGCTGTACGTTCGAAGGCCGTACGAACGGGTCCCAGATACGCAGCGTCGCGCCCTTGAATGGGTCTTTGGGATTCAAACCCGCGAGCCCCTGATCGAGCGTCGTCGTCGGCAGAATGAAATCCGGCGTGTTGTAAAGTGCCTGAAACTCCGAGTTGAACGGCGGATTCAGCGGCAGCCGTAAATTCGTGCCGGTGCCTTCCAGGAACGATGAGATCGTATAGGCCCCCCGCACCACCAGGCGGCCCGCGGTGTAGGCAAAGCCGACGCGCGGTTGAAAATCTTTTTTGAATGGCTCATACAGCGCGCGGCTGTTGCCGTCCTTCCCCGCCAGCTTCAATTCGCCCGTGAACAGATCGAAATTCGACTGCCGGTCTTCTACCTCTACCCACGGCGAATGGTATTCCCAGCGCAGCCCGAGATTTAACGTCAAGTGGCTGGTGGCGCGCCAGTCGTCCTGGAAATAGGCGGCGATGATGTTGCCGCGCTGGCCCCAAGTGCCGGTGCTCAAGCCTCTTCCCAGGTCGCTAGGCAGCCCCAGCATGAAATCCGCTTCGCCGATCTGCGTGCCCGTCGGGTTTTTGTAATTCGATGCCGTGTAGCGCCCGCTGAAGTTCATATATCCGGTCCGCCCGTTATTACCGGCGTAGAACGTATTGAGGCGCTGCCGCAAAAACTGGCCGCCCATCTTCATCTGGTGCGTGCCGCGAATGATCGTCAGGTTATCCACATACTGGAACGTCGTGTTCGCGAACAGTTGCTGCGTACCGATATTCATGCTGCCCAAGCCGGCCGCATACGCGAAATTGTTTGGGTTTAGCGAGAGCAGCCCCGGCCCGGTATTCTGAATGCCGGCGTCTGCCGCGATGTTGCCCAACCCTTTATCGGTGCCGCCGTTTTCGAGCACAATCCGGTTCACCCCGGCTCGCGCTTCGTTCACAACCGACGGACTGAAGGTGCGCGTCCAGTTGATCACGCCGTTCTGAAACGGCGAAGTATTGAACGTGTTGTAGAAGAGCGGAAACGAATTCAAGGCTGGCTGATCCTGCCGGCCGTTTGAATAGCGAACCGTGTAGTAGTCCTTTTCGTTCGGCCTCCAGTCCACCTTGGCATCGCCCTGGTCCGTGTTGATGTAGCTGGCATTGCCGTACGCGTAGTTGTTCTGAATCGTATTCTTCGTCGGCAGCGGATAAAGCGAAGTATCGTTTAAGAGATTCAATGCGCCCGGATCGAGCAGGTTGCGCGGAATCCTATTGCCCGCAAACGGCAGCCGGTTACCCGTCACCGGGTCTGCCGTATAGGGATTGTAGAGCTGTATCGGAGCCTTGGCGCCGGTGAAGCTCGTATCCAGCAGGCTCGAAAAATCTCCCTGACGCCACGCTGCCGGAAAGACCGTCGTCGTGCTCAACTGCGTCGGAATCGCCCGCCGCAAACCCTGGTAATCTGCAAAAAAGAACAGCCTGTCCTTTACAATCGGTCCGCCCAGCGTCCCGCCGAACTGGTTCCAGCGCAGCGGCGAACGGTCCAGTCCCTGCCAGTTGCGTGCCCAGTTATCCGCATTGAAAATATCGTTTCGAAAGTATTCGAAAACATCGCCGTGAAACTGGTTCGTGCCCGACTTGATCACCACGTTCACAATGCCGCCCTGGAAATTGCCGAATTCCGCCGAGGCGTTGTTCGTGATCATCTTGAATTCTTCGACGGCGTCGAGATTCGGCTGGTACGAGCTCAGGTTGTCCGAAACCTGGTTGTTGTCGATGCCGTCCAGCAGAAAGTTGTTCGCCTCTTCGCGGTTGCCGTTCACGTAAGGCCGTCCGCCGCCGCCGGTGCGCGTGCCGCTGTTAAACCCGCTCGGGTTCGGCGTCGTCACGCCCGCTGTTAACAGCGTCAGCGCGATCGGATTCCGGCTGATCAGCGGCGTGTTCTCGATCGTCCGCGACGACATCACCGCGCCCACCTGCGTCGTGTCCGTCTGCAATAGCGGCGCCTCGCCCGTCACTTCCACGTTTTCCGAAACCGAGCCGATCTCCATCTGCACGTCGACGCGCGCTCGCTGGTTTACTTCCAGTGCAATGCTCGGATTCATATACTTCTTAAAACCCGGATTTTCGATGGTCAACGAATAGGAGCCGACCGGAAGACGTGGATACGCGTATACTCCGTCGCTGTTCGTCCTGGCCGGCCACTCCGTGCCGCGCGCCAGGTCCTTGGCCGTGACCGTAGCCCCCGAAATCGAAGCTCCCGAGGGATCGGTCACACGCCCCGTAATTCCGGCCGTGACCTCCTGTGAGAACGCCGGCAGCGCACAAATGCAAAGCCCTGCGAGCAGGGCAATAGCTCGAATCTTGTACATGAGAACCCCTTAGACGGTTACGTCTAGTGTGAAGCAAGGAGGTTGCTCTGTCAATACTGGCAGTTTGTTCTGCTTGCGATTTCTTTAAAAAACCTACGCTTTACCGTAGAGTAGGCCGTTTCGCCTGCAGTCTTTAGTAACTACTTCGCACAATCGCCAGTCCCGCCATCCCCGCCGTCTCCGCCCGCAAAATCGTACTCCCCAACGAACATGCCTGCCAGCCCGCCGCCAGCGCCGCTTCTTTTTCTTCCGCCGTCCAACCCCCCTCCGGACCGGAAAGCAAAGTCACGTGCCTGGCCTCCCCCGAAAGCGCCCGCCCGATTGGCTGCGCGCTCGAATCCTCATCCAGCAGCAGCTTCAAATCCGCCTCAACCCGCAGCACCTCGCTAAACGGCATGACCGGCTCGATCACCGGCAAATGCACCCGCCGCGCCTGCTGGCTTGCTTCGAGCGCAATCCGCCGCCAGCGCTCGATCCGCTTTCCCGCCGCCTGCATCAATCCCCGCTCGCTGCGCACCGCTTCCCACGGCTGAATCGTATCCACCCCCAGCTCCGTCGCCTTCTCGATCAGCCACTCGAACCGGTCGAACTTGAACAGCGCCGGCGCCAGCGTCAACTGCACACCGGCATCCACTGCCGGCAGCTTCTCCAACACCCGGAAAACGACCAGCGACTTGCGCGCCGTCTCGATCTGCGCCAGGTACGCATCGCGGTTGTCGGAAAGCTCATACACCTGTCCCGCTTCCGCCCGCAGTACCCGTACTAAATGCTCGGCATCCGCCCCGCTCAGTTCGGCCATGCCGCGCCGCACTTCACTGACAAAAAAACGCCGGCGCGCCATTCCTATTTCTGAACCAGCCGCTGGATTGCGTCGAGCTCCTTACCCGCCTCCGCCCACTTGCCCTGCGCGCTCAGCTCCCGGTAGCGCGCCAGGTGCGCCCGGATCTGATCGACCTTCTCCGCCGCCGGATTCGCTTGCGGTTGCGCTGCCGGCGTCGGTGCGCTCGCCTGCGCGGCCGCCGGCGCCGCCTGCTCCTGCTCTTGTCCGGTCAATTGCGCCAGCGCCTGCTCGTAGGTATCCGCATAAGCCAGCCGGTTCCCCATCGCCAGCGCGACTTTCTTCAACTGCGGCATACTCGCCTGCGCCGCCTGAATGTAAATCGGCTCCACGTACAGAAAACTGTTGTCGAGCGGCAGCACCAGCGTCTGCCCGCGCAGCACCTGCGAGCCCTGCTGGTTCCACAGGCTCAGATCTTTCGAAATGTTCTGGTCCTGGTTCACCCGCGCATCGATCTGCATCGGCCCGAAAATAATGTTCTGTTTCGAAAGCTGCGCGAATTGCAGCTCGCCCAGGTGCTCGCCGTCGCAGCGCGCATACATCACCCCGATCAGGTTGTCTTTATTTGCCGGAGTAAACGTTGTGAACAGCATGAACTCCGCCGTGTCGCTCCCGGGCAGCGCCGCCACCACGTACGTCGGCGACACCGCCGTCGCACCCTCAGCTCCGCGCGAACCCGTTTTCGCCAGGTCCCAGAGATCCGCGCGATTGTAAAACGCCTCCGGATCGCGCATGTGAAACGCCCGGTAAATCTCCGCCTGCGTGCTGAACAGCGTCTCCGGATAGCGTGCATGCCGCCGCAAATCCGCCGGCATCGCCGAAACCGGCTTGAAAAGCTGCGGAAACAGCCGCTGGTAAGCCTGGATCAGCACGTCTCCCGCATCGAAAACATACAGATTCGTCTCGCCCGAATACGCATCCACCGTCGCTTTCACAGAGTTGCGTATATAGTTCACCGCCGTCCCGTTGTCGCCGCCTATGTTCAATGCGCGCGAATACGGATGCGCATCCGACGACATGTAGCCGTCTACCATCCACACCAGCCGCCCCGCGTCCGTCAGCACCAGGTACGGGTCCGAATCCCACGTCAGAAATCCCGCCAGCGAATGCAGCCGGTCGAGCACCGGTCTGCGAATCATCATGCGGCTCCCGCTCGTCAGGTACGAGGTGAGCAGCACATTCAGATCGCCGTAATATATCGCCGCTGCCAGCCGCGTCAACGGACTCATCGAAAATCCGCCTCGCCCCGCATAGTTCGTGTACTGGCTCTCCGAGCCCGACGGATAATTGAACTCCTGCTGCGCCGTATTCACATACACCGGCTCATGCGCCACTTCGCTGTAGTAAATCTCCGGCTGCGTGAGTCGCAGGCTCTTCGACGTCACCACCGGCGGCGCATCCTTCACAAACAGCACCGGCAGACCGTCCGGCGTAATGCGGTTCGCCTCGGCCATCACAATGCCGTAGCCGTGCGTGTACATCAGGTGCGTGTTGATCCAGCGTCCGCCCGCCGGCCCGAGCTGCCGCGTATCCAGCTCGCGCGGCGCGATCAGCACCTGCCGCAGTTTGCCGTCGATCGTATAGCGGTCGACATCCGTATCCATGTACACGTATGGCCGCAGCGGCTGGATCTGCGAGATCGTGTCGTGAAACGCCCGCCAGTCCCACAGCCGCACATTGTCAAGTACCGCTTCATGCTTCGCCCGGTCGATCGCAATCTCCGGCTCCGCCGCTTCCACCACTTCCTTCACCCGCGTATTCAGCTTGTACGCCGAGCGCGTCGCGTCGATATGATGCTGAATGTACGGCCGCTCCAGCGCCAGCTCATTGGGCCTCACATACAAGCTCGAAACGATCGCCGGTAGCAGAAAACGCACCGGCAGAAGTAGAAGCAACAGCAGCGCCAGTTTTCCCCGCTTCGCCATCACCAGCGCAGCCGCCGCCAGCGCCCCCGCGATCAACATCCACTGCAGCGGAATCACCAGGTGATCGCCAATCCAGTCGATCCCCACCAGGTGCTGCCCGTGATCGCCGAGAAGCAGCGCGTAGCGATCGAAGAAAATCTTGATCGCCAGCGCTATCAAAAAAATGGCGATCCCGATCCGCACAAATCCAGCCGTGAAATTCGCCTGGAGCGGCAGCGCGTGAAATGGAAACGGTTCGCCGGCCGTCGTCGGAAATCGCGGCAGCCGGCCCTCCAGGCTTTCCAGGTTCCGCGCCGCCCAGTAAATCACCAGCGTCAGCACCGTCCCCACCAGCACCACCTGCAGCAGCAGATTATAGAAAGGCAGACCGAAAAAATAGAACGTGAGCGGCTTGTGAAAAATCGGATCCACATACTCACCCGCCGCCTCCGCCAAACGTAGCCCGCCGAAGTACCGCACCACCGTCCAGCTTTCGACGTTTACGTTCGCGATGAAAATCGCAAACAAAGCAAACACCAGCAGCGCGATCCGGTTGAGCAAACCCCGGCTCAGAAATCCGAACAGGAGCACACTGCGCTCCTGGTGGCGCATGCCCGCCTGAAACGCCCCGAAAAAAGCCGCGAACAGAACAACCGCCGCCGCCGCCGCCGGCCCCCATCCGTAAACCAGCAGGCTGAACCAGGTGTCAAGCTGATGCATCCCCTGCCACCAGCGGTAATCGATCAGCATCCCCGCCAGGAACCGCGAGCAGAGCAGCAGCACGATTACCAATAGAAGGATGAACAGCAGGCTGCCCCGCTTCTGCCGCCGTGGCCCGGGAAGTTGATCCGCCATGTGACTAATTCAAGAGTATGCTTATCGCTTTCCCGTCCGCTAACCTCATTACAAAGGATGGACGCGAGTGGATCTGGCGTGAACGCGAGTGCCCCCGGTTTTGATGCCCGCTTCTGGCTGCTGATCGGCGCCACCTTTCTCGGTTTTCTGGGTATCGGTACCGTGCTGCCCGCGCTCGGCCCGCACATCAAGCACGATCTGCACGGCTCCGATCAGGTCGTCGGCCTCGTCATCGGCATCTTTTCGTTCGTCGCCCTCGGCAGCCGCTTCTTCTCGGGTCCGCTGGCGGACCGCCGCGGTCGCAAAGTCACTTTTCTCGCCGGCCTTGCCAGTTGCGCTCTCGCCGGCGCTGTTTATGTTCTGCCCATCGGGCTTGCCGGCGCATACACCGCGCGTGTGCTGCAAGGTTTCGGCGAAGCGTGTCTCTACACGGGCGCTGCCGCCTGGGCCGTCGAGCTCGGCGGTGTCCATCGCAGCAGTCAGGCGCTGGGCTACGTTTCAAGCGGTATCTGGGGCGGCATTTCGGCGGGACCCGTCATCGGCGCTCTGCTTAAATCGTTTACCTATGCCGCCTGCTTTCAGTTGATCGCCGCCGGTGCTGCCTTCCTGCTCGCGCTGCTCGTACGGGAAGATTTCCGTCCGCATCCCCATGCGTCACGCCGCGGGCTCAAGCTCCGCTCTCTGCTTATGCCTGGGATAGCCATCGGCTTTGTCAACGTGCACTACCCGGTCATCGCCGGCTTTCTCATTCTTCATCTCGCGCAGCACGGCGGTTCCGGTCCCGCGGCGTTTTCCACCTACGCGCTGATCATTCTGCTCTCGCGCTTTTTCCTCGGCAGCTTGCCCGATCGTATCCATCCTGCCATCACCTTCTACTCCGGCATCGCCGCTATGGCCATCGGGCTTCTCATCGTCGCTGCCGGCCCGCGGCCCGTTCTCGCAATCGCTGGAACCGGCCTGCTCGCCCTCGGCTTTTCCTTTCCCTGGTCATCCGTCGCCTCCACCGTGTTACGTCGCACTCCGGCTGAACGGCATGGCTCGGTTGTCGGCATTCTTAGCGCCTTCTATGACCTGTTTGTCGGTCTGAGTTCGGTTGCCGCCGGTCGCGTGGCCGATCGTCACGGCTATCCGGCAGCCTTTGTAATGGCCGCCGTCGCGCTCGTCGGCTCGGCCGTTGCCGCCCGCTTCGTCTTCACCGGGCCTTTCACCGGCGCCCCGCATCCCGCCTTGGAGCATGCCGAGCCCGCGCCCGAACTCGCCTGAAAGAGAACCGCAACGCCTGCCATGTGTTTAAGCCACAATAAGGAGATGAGCCCGCGTTTTATCAGCGTGGCGAAGATTATAGGAGATGAGCCCGCGTTTTATCAGCGTGGCGAAGATTATAGGAGATGAGCCCGCGTTCTATCAGCGCGGCGAAGATTTCATAGGAGATGAGCCCGCGTTCTATCAGCGCGGCGAAGATTTCATAGGGAAAATTCATGCGTGAAAAAATAGCCGTTCTGCTCGTCGCCGCTGCCGCCTTGCTGCTCGCCTACGATCTCTATCAAATCTTCCTGGTGCTGCCCGATGACGCGCTGCAAGGTCCCATCTACCGCATCATGTACTTTCATATTCCGGCCGCTATCACCGGCATGATCGGCTACTTCGTTGCCCTCATCTTGAGCATCCTTTATCTCTCTACCCACAAATTCCGCTACGATTCGCTCGCCGCTTCCGTCGTCGAAGTCTCCGTCATCTTCTCCACCGTCAACATCGTCACGGGCAGCATCTGGGCGCGCGTCATCTGGGGCATCTGGTGGACCTGGGACGCCCGCCTGACCTCCCAGCTTGTGTGCGTGCTCATTTTCTATGGCTATGTCCTGATGCGCCGCGCCGTTGACGAACCCACCCAGCGCGCGCGTCTCTCGGCGGCGCTTTGCATCTTCGGCTGCGTCGACACGATCATCGTCTGGAAATCGATCGACTGGTTCCGCACCCAGCATCCCGGCCCGGTTCTAAGCATCCGCACCGGCGGAGGGAAAATGGACCCCGCCATGGAGCATATGATATGGATCAACCTGATTCCGATCCTGCTGATCGCCGTCGCGCTCGTGCTCATCCGCACCCGCCAGGAAACCATGGCGCGCGAAATCGATTCGCTGCGCCGCTTTGCCCATGCTGCCTAGAGGAGACAGTTTGTAATGGACGCCCGCAACTTCGCCTACATGTTTTACGGCTTTCTCGCCGCCTGGCTCATCCTGCTGCTCTACGTGCTCGGCCTCGCGCGCCGCAACGCCCGCCTGAAAAAAGAGCTCGAAGATGTGAAGAATCTGGTGAAGGCTTCCCAATCAGAAACCGATGAACGGATTCCCAACCCTCGCCCCTAAGCCCCGTCGTTTCCGTAGAGTAGGCGTTTTCGCCTGCACCGGAAAACCCGGCGTTTTCGCCTGCACCGGAAAACCCGGCGTTTCCGCCTGCATCGGGAAAACAGGCGTCTTCGCCTGCATTCTTTTCACGCTGGCCGCGTCGGCGTCAAAACGCCCGCTCACGCCTGCCGATTTCGACAGCTGGCGCCACATCCAGAACCAGGCCCTCTCCAACGATGGCCGCTATCTCGCCTATGCGCTCTTCCCCCAGCAGGGCGATGGTGAGCTCGTCATTCGCGATCTGAAAACCGGCGCTGAAATACGCCAGGGCATCGGGGAGCTGCCCCCGCCGCCGCCACCTGATTACTCGAACCCGCAGCGCGAAGAGCCACCGCCCGCGCAGCCCGGCATCGCCATCCGCTTTACCGGCGATAGCCAATTTTTGGCCTCCTCTACCTTTCCCACTCACGCCGCCGTCGAGCAGTTCAAACGCGAACGTCAGAAAGCCCAGCGCGCGCGCCGGGAGGAAGCCGCGCACTCCGGCACGCCCCGCAGAAACTCCGTGCCGGCCGATCTTCCGCCCGGCGATCTCATCCTGGTCAACCTGGCGACGCACAAAGTAACCCGCGTGCCGCGCGTGCGCAACTTTCAACTGCCCCGCGATACCGGCGATCTCATCGCCTATCTGCAACTGCCCGAAGATATCCCCGAGTCGGAGCATCCCAATCAGCGCGAAGAACGCGACGAACACGAAAACAACCGCCGCAAGCCTCTTGTGGGCGATCTCCTCCTGCGCGATCTGTCCACTCGCGCCGAACGCCGCTTCGCGCAGGTCTCCGAATATCTCCTCCTCAAAGACGCCCGCATGCTCGTCTACGCCGTTAGCGTTCGCGGCGAGAACGATAACGGCGTCTATCTCGTCCGTCCGGCTCGCGATCCCGACGACGAAGATCCCGTTCCGCTTCTCTCAGGCTCCGGCCGCTACCAAAAACTCGCTTGGGATGAGGAGCAGACACGCCTCGCCTTTCTCAGCGATCACGATCATCCGAAAATCTCGCCGCCCCACCTCGATCTCTGGACCTGGGACGTCCGCAGCAGCGCGGCAACCAGGTTACTCGTGAGCGACGCATCCGAATTTCCCGACGGCTGGCTGATCTCCGGCAAAGCGAATCTCACCGTCGCCAAAGGCGGCGAACGCATCTTCTTCGGCACCGCTCCCGTCGAGCCCGCGCCCGCTCCGCGCGACGAAATTCCGGATGACGAGCGCGTCTCTGTCGATCTCTGGTCCTGGAAAGACGACTACATCCAGCCCATGCAGAAGATCCGCGCCAAAACCGAGCGTGCCCGCTCCTACCGCGCTGTCTACGACCTCGCCAGCAAGCGCTGCCTGCAGCTCGCCGATCCCGACATGAACGATCTCGTGCCCAGCGACGACGGTCTTTACGCCATCGGGAACGATGATCGCGCCTACCGCCGGCTGCAGGAGTACGACACCCGTTATGCCGATTCCTACATAGTTGATGTCGCCACCGGCGAGCGCAAGCTCGTCGCGCGAAAGCACCCGAATCGTATCTCCTGGTCGCCCACTTCCCGCGACGCCATCTTTTTCGATGGCAAAGACTGGCTCTCGATCTCGACAGCGGATGCCCGCCTCGTCAATCTCACAGCGAAACTCGGCGTCTCCTTCGCGAATGAGCAGCACGATACGCCCGGTCTGGCCGATTCTTACCGCCTCGCCGGCTGGACACGCGACGGCCGCTTCGTCCTGCTCTATGATCGCTACGACATCTGGCAATGCGCTCCCGACGGTTCTTCCGCCGTCAATCTCACCCACGGCGCAGGCCGTAAAAATCGTCTGCAGTTCCGGATCATCCGCTTTGAAAACAACGATCCCGCCTCGCGCTGGATCGATCCCTCCGCGCACCTGCTGTTGCGCGCTGAAAACGATCTCACGCACGATACCGGCTTCTATGAAACCTCCTTTGGCTCCACTCTGCCGCCCAGCAAGCTGACCTTTGCAGCCAAAAATTTTGCCCCGCCCATCAAGGCCCGCGACGCCGATGTCTACGTCACCGCTGCCTCAACCTTCAGCCAATACCCCGATCTGCTGGTCACGGATGGAACCTTCCGCGAATTCCGAAAAGTGACCGATGCCGCTCCGCAGCTCGCCGGCCTGCTCTGGGGCAAAGCCGAGCTGGTACCGTTCACCAATGCCGACGGCGTACCGCTCCAGGCCATCCTTTATAAACCGGAAAACTTCGATCCCGCAAAGAAATACCCGCTCATCGTCTACATCTACGAGCGCCTCACCCAGAACATCCACAACTTCGTCGAGCCTAAGCCCGCCAATGTGATTAGTCCCGGCTTCTACGTGAGCAACGGCTATCTCGTCCTCGAGCCCGATATCGCCTACAAAGTCGGTTATCCGGGCGAGAGCGCGCTCCACTGCGTGCTTCCTGCCGTTCAGGCCGTGGTCAATCGCGGCTTCGTCAACGAATCCGCCATCGGTATTCAGGGCCATAGCTGGGGCGGTTACCAGATCGCCTACATGATCACGCGCACCAACCGCTTTCGCGCCGCCGCTGCCGGAGCGCCTGTCGCCGATATGATCAGTTCCTACGACGGCATCCGCTGGGGCCCCGGTCTCCCGCGCCAGTTTCAATATGAGCGCACCCAAAGCCGTATCGGCGGCAGCGTCTGGCAGTTCCCGCTGCGCTTCATCGAAAACTCGCCAGTTTTTGCCGCCGATCGCATCAAAACTCCTCTGCTCATGCTGCACAACGACGCCGACGACGCCGTCCCCTGGTACCAGGGCATCGAACTTTACTTGGCGCTGCGCCGCCTCGATAAAGAGGTTTACCTGTTCACCTACAACGGCGAACCGCACAACCTTCGCCGCCGCGCCAACCAGAAGGACTTCACCGAACGCCTTAAGCAATACTTCGACTACTACCTCAAAGGCGCCCCCGAACCCGATTGGATGACCAACGGCATCCCGTACCTAGAAAAACCCGGCGTCGCCGCCACCCTGACCTCCGACGACCAGCACTAACTGTGCAGATTTTCGCCGCTCAACCCCCACTCTCTTCTGTAGAGTAGGCCTTCGGCCTGCGCTTTAAATCGAGTAGAGTAGGCCTTCGGCCTGCGCTTTTTACATGTATCACCGCCGAACTCTGCCGCATCTCTACCCACCCGGTGCCACACTTTTTCTCACTTGGCGCCTCTTCGGTTCACTCCCACGCTGTGCGGCCAGATCCGAGAATCCGGGAAAAGCCTTTGCGTTAGAAGACCGCGTATTGGACCGTGCCGCCACCGGGCCGCGCTGGTTGAAAGACCCGCAGATCGCTCAAATCGTCATGTCGGCGCTCCAGCAAGGAGCTGATCCATACCGGCTGTACCATCTGATCGCCTGGGTCGTGATGCCCAACCATGTACACGTCGTGATAAAGCCTTACAGTCCTTTGCCGGCAATCACGCGCTGGCTGAAAGGCTCCACTGCACGCGCCGCCAATCTGCGCCTCGGCCGAACTGGCATGCCGTTTTGGCAATACGAATCATACGATCGCTGCATCCGCAATGATGACGAACTGAACCGGGTAATTCGCTACGTTGAGCGGAATCCGGTAACAGCCGGCTTGGCTGATGCCATCGAAAACTGGCGCTTCTCCAGCGCCGCAATCCCACCTGTAAAATAGGCCTTCGGCCTGTGCTTTGATTGCAGCCCCCGGTAAAATAGGCCTTAGCCTGTACCTTTACTGAGAACCGTAGAATAGGCCTTCGGCCTGTGCTTTTTTATTGAACCCTCAACCCTGTGTTACTCTTGTAAAGAACAAAAAATCGAGATTAAGGTTAAGACGAGGAGTTTCGTTTCCTGGCATGGCCCTGGCGGTAGAAGAGAAGTCCAACATCATCAGCAAATACCGGACCCACAAGTCGGATTCCGGTTCGCCGGAGGTCCAGATCGCGCTTCTGAGTCAGCGTATCTCGCAGTTAACCGATCACCTGAAAACGCACAAGAAAGACTATCATTCCACGCGTGGTTTGCTGACGATGGTCGCCCGGCGTCGCAAGATGATCGGCTATCTCAAGGATCGCAGTCCGGAGCGCTATAAGGCTCTCATTCAAAGTCTCGGCATCCGCCGCTAGCGAACGATTCTCAAGCAGACGCGCCAGTTCAGTTTAACGAACCGCAAGGATCGAAGTGAATGGACGCGCACGGCCGCCTCGGTAGGTAGCCGGAACCCCGCTTTCAGCTCTAAGTCCCGCCCTTTAATCCCGAAGTCGAAAAGGACTTTATGATGCCATAGCGCATCGGGAACATACATGTCGCATACAGTTGAAATAGACCTGAACGGGTCGAAGGTCTCGCTCGAGACCGGCAAGATTGCCAAACAGGCCGGTGGGTCTGTCGTTGTCCGCTCCGGAGATTCGGTGGTGCTCGTAGCCGCCACCTCCGCCGAGAAGCCGAAGCCCGGCGCCAGTTTCTTTCCGCTCACGGTCGATTACCGCGAGTACACCTACGCCGCCGGCAAGTTTCCCGGCGGCTTCATCAAGCGCGAAGGCCGCCCGTCGGAAAAAGAAATTCTGACCAGCCGCCTCATCGATCGCCCCATCCGTCCCCTGTTCCCCGAAGGCTACAGCCATGAGACCCAGATCATCGCCATGGTCCTCTCGGCTGATCCCGAGTACGATCCCGGTGTGCTGTCCATCGTCGGCGCCGGAGCAGCACTCGCGATCTCCGATATCCCGTTTCATCACATTCTCGGCGGCGTCCGTGTCGCACTGATCAACGGCCAGTACAAAGCCAACGCCTCTTACACCGAAAGTAAAGATGCGAAGTTGAACATCGTCGTCGCCGGCACCGATGAAGGCATCGTCATGGTAGAAGCGGGCGCGAGCGAAGCCACCGAAGCCGAAGTGGTGAAGGCCATCGAGTTCGGTCATGACTGCTGCAAAAAAATTGCCGCTGCTATTCGCGAGCTCGCCGCAAAAGCCGGTAAAACCAAGCGCGAATTCACTCCTTCGGCCGTCAACCAGGAGAAACTCGCCGCTGTCTCCAATTCTGTCCGCCTCGATCTCACCGACGCGCTCAACACCGAAAAATACGCCAAGATCGAAAGCTACAGCCGCGTCGATCAGGCTAAGGAAAAGGCGCTCGCCCTCTTCACCGAAGAAGCCGACCTCGTCGAAGCCGGCCAGGCTTTCACGTATCTCAAGGAACGCGTCTTCCGCGATCAGATGCTTAAGGACCGCCGCCGTCCCGATGGCCGCAAGTTCGACCAGATCCGCCCCATCACCTGCGAAGTCGGTGTTCTGCCCCGTACCCACGGTTCGGCCATCTTCACACGCGGTGAAACCCAGGCCCTCGTCACCACCACTCTCGGCACCAAGGACGACGAGCAGCGCATCGAAATGTTCGATCCGAGCGAAACGTCGAAGCGCTTCATGCTTCACTACAATTTCCCGCCGTTTAGCGTCGGAGAGGTTGGGTTTATGCGCGGCCCGGGTCGCCGCGAAATCGGCCACGGCGCGCTCGCCGAACGTTCGCTCTCGCCCATGATCCCGGACGAAAAAGCGTTTCCCTATACCCTGCGCGTTGTCAGCGACATCCTCGAATCGAATGGCTCCAGTTCGATGGCCAGTGTCTGCGGCGGAACTTTGTCTCTCATGGATGCGGGCGTCCCGCTAACCAAGCCGGTAGCCGGCATCGCCATGGGTCTCGTCATTGAAGGCGATCAATACGCCGTCCTCACCGATATCGCCGGTGCCGAAGATCACTACGGCGATATGGACTTCAAAGTCGCGGGCACTCGCGACGGCATCACCGCCCTGCAGATGGATATCAAGGTCACCAACGTGACCACCAAGATCATGGCCGAGGCGCTTGAGCAGGCGCGCAAGGGCCGCTTGGAGATCCTCGACAAAATGGTCGCCGCTATCGACAAGCCGCGGCCTGAGCTTTCGCAATATGCGCCGCGTATCTACACGACTACCATCCCGACCGACAAGATCCGCGAGCTGATTGGCCCCGGCGGCAAGGTCATTAAGGGCATCATCGACCAGACCGGTGTCAAAATTGATGTCTCCGACGACGGCACCGTCAACATCTTCGCCTCCAACGGCGATGCCGCCAATCGCGCCATGCAGATGGTCACCGATATTGCGGCCGTAGCCGAAGTCGGCAAGACCTATCTCGGCAAAGTCGTCCGTATCGCCGATTTTGGCGCATTTGTCGAAATCTTCCCCGGCACCGACGGCCTGCTGCACATCAGCGAAATCTCCGAGAGCCGTATCAAGAATGTGCGCGACGAGTTGAACGAAGGCGATCAGATCCTGGTCAAGGTTCTGGCGCTCGAAGGCAACAAAATCAAGCTCAGCCGTAAGGCCATCCTCAAGGAACAGCGCGAAAAGCTCAAGGCGGGGGTCGCCGCCGGCGATCAACAGTAGAGTAGGCGTTTTCGCCTGCGGGTTTGTCAACAGTAGAGTAGGCGTTTTCGTCTGCGGGTTTGCCGCCAGGCGAGCAGGCGTTTTCGCCGCCTGCTCGCCTGAGTCTGGCCATTTTCTCTCTCAAGCTCGCCACTTTGCGGTCATACTTCCAGGTCAGCCGCTCTTCGATCAGCCGTTCCCGTAGCTGGTCTTTGCGCAGGCTCTCCACTGCCGCCAGCGCGCGGTAAAACGCCCGTTCGGCCGACGTCTTATAGCGCTGCACCCGCTCGATGCGGTCTTCATAATTCTCCGCATCGACTGCCGCTTCCGCCTCGAGCATCCGGCGGTTTGCCCGCCTTAATAGCCAGTCGTTTAGAATGACTTGCTCGACTAGCCGCTCCTCGTGATAGCCCTTCGGCTCAAACGATTTGAGCCAGCCCCGCCGCGTCTCCTGGTAGGTCTCTTCCGATTCGCCTGCGAGCAGCAGCATACCTGCTCCCAGCCTGAAAGCTCCCCTTCCGGTTCCAGCCTCGGTTTTGCAGCTATCTCGTTGAAAGAACATGGCGAAAATTTTTATTGAATTGTTGATACCAGCCCACGGTGTAAGCGGCGGGCAGCGAAAAGTTCGTTCGGCAAATTTCTTAAAAAATTTGTCGCCAGCCATCGTCCATCAATTGGAGCGAGCAAAATGATTGATCCGAAACTAAACGAAGTCTCCGAAAAAACCAGATTCGGTTCCGGCGGAAGCGAGAACCCCGCGCGCGCCGCAGCGCCGCGCTCGGGCCTGAGTGTAAACGATACGGTCGCCTCGGAGGCGAACCTGTCGGTGGGCGGACAAGGCGCTGATGTGTCCGGTGTCCGTGCCGGATCAGGTGCGGGCGCCGGCTCTTCGCATGTAACCTCTACCGGATCCTCCGCGACGACCCGCATCGCCCCTAACCAGTCCGGTATCGGAACCACCCCGCT